>JAHZKF010000074.1 GCA_022600575.1 Gammaproteobacteria bacterium
CCCTCTCCCCAACCCTCTCCCTGCCATAACCTCAGTTTTTTAGTGTGTTTTCCGCTGAGGGAGAGGGAGCATTCCAAGTGTTTTAAATACCCTCATGTCTTTGCATTCCCTCAAGATTTAAATTGCCTTTCAACCTTTAAAGGCAATTATGATCTCGCAACTTCATTGGCAAAGGGTATAGTTGTGTTTATGCGTTTAACTAATTTCTTAAGGATTAATTATAACTATACATACACTGCAACAGCGGCCATCAATACAAAACCAACAATCACAAAGCTAAAGTCACGTAAATTACAACAGCGCTGTACCATGACACAGCGCTCTAAACCATGCAGTGTGCCAAGATATAAGAATGTACCAGCTGAGATAGCCATTAAGAGCGGGTCAATAAAAGAGTTAGTTGAAACATCACGACCAAAATACCAGCCAATACCAATGCCAAGAGGGGTCATGAGTGCAAAGGATAAAAAGAGCGTAATGGCGATTGCAGGACGTAAGGTACTTTTATTCAGTTGCACAGCAATGGCAAAACTTTCAGCCCATTTATGCGCAATAATGGCTAAGAAAAGCATGATCTGCATTGAATATTCTTGACTTAATCCAAGGGCTGTTCCGAGTACGAGTGAATGTAGTGAAAGCATGATCCAGGCAATAATCGCAAAAGCCGGATGTGTTGTGCGATTATCATGGTGGTGATAAAGCACCTCTCCTAAGTGTTCGAACCATAAAAACAATAAAAAAACGATACCTGTAACGAGTAAGGCAATCGGATAGTGATACCCAAGTTTTTCAAACAAAGATTGAGCTTCCGGAAGCATGTGCAAGAGAGCGGCCCCTAAAAAAACACCTGTGGCAAGGGTTTCGCCAATTGGAAACTCGGCGTGTGTTTCTTCTGTGAGGCGTTTCCTAAAGGGGAAATAACCCGCAACAAGAATCATGGTCAGTGCGCTTAGGGCGAAAAAAAGATTGAGGGCTGCGGTGCTTAACATCATGCTAGATTACTCTCATATATCGTTTCAGCTGACGGTTGTATGCGAATGCAAACAATGTCTAGTTGTATTTTTGTGTTTTGAATATCAGTATTAACACGTGTACAGAGTTTTTGATGTGTCTCTTCATCAAAATGGCCGATTAAATCGAGCGTGAGCTTACCGTCTAAATAGTGTAAAAGACAAGTGTTTATTTCAGGAAAGGTATCACGCCAGTGATTGAGTAATTCTTTCTCGAGCATTGCGCGGTTGGGTAGGTGTAATGACGGGCTTGTTATTTCATCATCTTCAGGATCGATATGAACCGTGACATCTTTGATGCCTGGGATATTTTTCATCAGGCTAAAATGAACGCGTTGCGCTATAAAATGGCCTTCTGAGACAGAAATCATAGGGTCAACTTGGGCATGGACGTCAACAAAAATATCACTGCCCATAAGACGTGTCCGGAGTTGGTGTACTTTGACAACACCATTCGTGTCTTGAATGATGTTGTCTATTTGTGCTCGAAGTGTGCTTTCAACTCCTGTATCAATAAGCTCTTTAATGCTTTTCCAGCCATAATCAATCCCCATTTTGACAATTAAGAGGCCAACGAGCAGGGCGGCGACGCCATCAAGTGATGTGAAACCAGCAAAGCTTCCGAGAAGGCCTGCAAAGACAATAAAGGATGAGGCGGCATCTGAGCGATGATGCCAAGCATTGGCGATGATCAGTTTTGATTGAATGGTTTGTCCTACATGGCGTGTGTACCAAAAGAGTGCTTCGTTTGCAATAATAGAGATGCCTGCAAGCGGGAGCGCCCAAATGCCAGGGTGCTCATGTTCGTGATGACGAAGGTGAGTGAGTGCATCCCAAGCAATGGCGACCCCGGTTAAGATGAGTAGCAAGGCAAGGACATAAGTTGCAGCGGTTTCGATGCGTTGATGGCCGTAAGGATGTGCGTCATCAGCATCTTGACTGCCGTACTTTGAGGCAATGAGCACCATGCCATCGGTAAATAAATCAGACAGTGAATGAAATCCATCGGCAACGAGTGCGTTTGAATGAAACCAGATACCGCCAAGTAGTTTACTGATACCCAGTAACGCATTGATAAAAGCACCTAAAAGTGTCGCAAATTTTGCTTTTTTGTAACGTATTTCAGAGCGCGTAGGCATTGGTTTATTCAAGTAGGTTGAATTTGTTCGTGATTTTATCAGATAGCCAGGTTGTTTGCTATAATGAACGTTTGTTTGTGATGTCATGTATTGAACAAATAGTCTTTTTCATGTATTTTGTTTGTTTTAAAAAAGAACACAGCTATGCCTAATGATTTACTACAAGCTGATTTTTCCCAGTTGGTTTGTAAGCGCTTAAACCAAAATCAACTGCCTGAACCGATACCCTTATCTGTCAAAACGTGGTTATTAGATGATGCAACATATTGGTTAAATGGGACAGAAAAAATGGCAGGAAGCAGGGTGTTTTCTCGCGCTGCAGTTTCTTTTCATACATCAGAGCCTTTTTTTGATGTTAAGCATACTTTAGTGAAGTATAAAGGCGTTCTTTTTGAGTATTTTAATTCTCAAGAACAAGGAAAAGGACTGATAACTCAGGGGGGATTTGGGCGTATTGATGTATTGAGGGATATCAAAACAGGCTGGCTTTATCCTGTGAAACTTTCTTATGGCATAGAAAGTGTTCTACGTGAGGTAGAAGCGCTCGAAGCAATGGACTTATGTAAGGGCTGGTTTGAGCGAGCAGTGCCTGCTACGACAAATGGTTTTATGGGATATCAACTTCAGTCTCAGATTGTGATGCCATGGCTTGGGCAAAACCTTACATCGTATATGAATCATTTGAATATTTCAGAAACGATTGCGTATGAAAAAAGATGTTTTGAAATTGCTATTGGTATGGCGTATGCCGTTTTAGAATTACATTGGGCGATATCAATCGTTGATTTAAAAGAAGGTGTTGAAGAGGGTTTCACACACGGCGATATTAAACCTGACAACATGTTAATTGAGGAAGAATCGACCCCTCAAAAAGTCAAGTTGATTGATTTTGGGCTATCACATAAATATGTAAATAGGCTGGTTCGAGATAACCAAGGTACGCCACCATATGCTTTATTTACAGGGCAGAGGGTACCAGCCTCAGTGCTTGATGTGATTGGACTAAAACAAAGCCTTCAAACTGTTTCTTATGACAATCAAGAGGGAAAAAAAAGCATTAGACTAGGTATTTTAACGCCAACCATGATTCGTTCGCACCATCTTTATCGTTTTTTAAAAATAGATGGGCATGATTTAAGCCATAAAGGGTTGGCACATGATGCGTTGTCCTTGACGGCTATTTTAATTGCAGCTGAAACAGGAGTTGAGTTTGATGTGCTTATTGCAATAGGAAGACATCCGCATTTAGCAGCCTTAATTATTTGTGAGTATTATACGCATCCTGAGAGGAGTCTTGAACAAAGAAAAGAATTAATTGTCATCTCAGCTCTTACTGCTCAAACAGGCGTGGAGAGCCTCGAAATATATACCGTTTTATTAAAGTTTGGGCTTGCAAATTGTGCTGATAAAGCATTAGAAACGCCTGAACTACTGCGTGTTTTAGATTCATTCGACGAAAGTTTTACACTTAAGCGTGCTGTTGCACGTCTTTTTCAGTGTGGTCGGTTGGGTGAGGATAATATGACGCTTTTGCGTGAAAACCCTAAATTAGCGGTAGAGTGCATTCGTCTGTATCACCGAAAAGACTGGATGGCATTGGATGCACTCTTAGATGATACGCAAACATTTGTGGCGACTCAGGCTTTTAAAGTACCTGAGATACCTTTGTTATTTTCTTGGGAAAGTGAAGCAAAGCTTGATTTTTTAAGACAGCAAGGTAATAAGCGAATGCTAGGTTGGTTAAGTGATAAAGTGAAGCGATACACCGCGCATATGCATTCAGTAGATAGCGCATTTCGAGAAGGCGTTGTTTTGCGGGTTTTTTTAAAGGATAAGATGTACCAAAAAGCTATTTATTGGGTTAAATCAATGCTCGAAACGAGTAAAGTTGCATTATTTGAAGAGGTTTTATCGGCTTTATTGCAAGCACATGGAAAGCATTTAGCTCAGGTAGTATTAGCATTTAAAGATAAACCGGAATCTTTTTGGCCTACTTTGGGTGTTATTTCGAGTAAACAGTTTTTCAAACTAATACATGCAGTGTATGAAGAGAGTGGCATTTTAGACGATGCAAAAATCAATAAGTTACCCGATTTAGTGAAGCTTAAAAGACTATTGTTTATCTCGTCTAATAAAATGGAAGTGAATCAAACTGATACGGTATTACTGTGTCAGTATTTTCTTTCAGAAGAAACGTTACCCTTTTATTTTTTTGAAAGAGGAGATGAGGCGGATAAAAGAAAATTCTTATTGTTTTGTTTGCAGGTATTGAAGCAAGCTGATATCTCTCAACAACAAGTAGAGCGGATAAAGTTTGGTTTAAAGCGTGATGTCGTTGTAGAAGCCGGTGTGGTTTTAAGTCAATTCCAGCTTTTAAACGTGAACAATCTGCTGAATATTGTAAGTGATGATACGCTGTGCCGCTCTATTGTGCTTGATGAGGAGTGGGACGAGCTCGTTACGGTTCGAGTGGAAAAAATAAAAGAGGAGCTGATATACGCCTCAGCACAACGTATTGTGAAGAGAATGGGGGTAACACTTGATGGGTTTGATACAAAATACATGAGCTTAAGCCGATTAATAACCAGAGTGGATGACGCTTTTAGTTCAAAAAAGATAGAAAAAGCACTCTATGCATTTGTAAAAATTTATCAGGCACTGGCTACTTTAGAGGAGGCTATTTTGTCTCACCCGGTGTTAAATCAGGCGATTAAAGCACATACACAATTGATATCAGATTTAAATGAAGATACGTTATGGTTTGAGAGACTTAAAACGAAAGCGTTGATAAGTGAAAGAATTAAGTTAATCTTAAAAGAAATAAAACACTTTGCCTGTTGCCCGCATGTTGTTGATGTGGTGAAAGAGATGGATAAAGCAAAGCAATTTGAGAGAAGACAAGGAGGAACTTGTGGGAGGGGTTGTTTTTTTTCGTTGCATAAAAAAAACACCGGGGTTATGGCCTGTTTGAAAGCAATAAAAGAAGCCGTTCAGGAGATAGAAGAGCGTCTGGGCTTAATGACGCAATCCAGATCGTTTTTATCTTGGTTTAACCATTCTGCACAAGTTCAACCTGTAGATAGAATACATCCTGTGACATAAAAGTCAGCGGAATTGTTTTTATAGGTTGACCTTGATTACGGGCTTCGGTATCATTCTCCGCTCTGTCCTGGTGATGGTTTTTCGGGGTGTAGCGCAGCCTGGTAGCGCGCCTGCTTTGGGAGCAGGATGTCGGGAGTTCGAATCTCTCCACCCCGACCAATTTAAAATGAGCGCCCGTAGCTCATCCGGATAG
>JAHZKF010000075.1 GCA_022600575.1 Gammaproteobacteria bacterium
CGCCCGCGGGAGAAGGAAAAAGCGCTAATATGAAAGCATATTTTTATTCATAAGCTCCTTAATATTGGTTTGGATGTAGATTAACTGTTACCGATGTATCCGGGTCGGACCTAGGTGTCCCTTCTCCCGCGGGCGGGGGAAGGTGCCCGACAGGGCGGATGGGGGTAAGACCAGATGCATTAATTTTAAATTGTATTAAATGACATGGAAATCACCAAATGGTGTGTTGTACCATAGTTGAGATATTGAGCATGTTTCGCTAGAGTGCCAGCAGTTTATTAAGATTGAGTACATTTTTATATGCAAGTGACGAATAAGCCTTGGCAAGTTGCGTTAAGTGAGGGCTTTGCCTCATCCGCTGCATTGCTTGAATTTTTAGGGCTCCCGGTTAAAGAGGCGAGTGCAGGTGCTGAGCAGATTTTTAAAACACGTGTGCCACGCGGATTTGCGGAAAATATGGAGCGAGGGAATTTAAACGATCCGTTACTGCGCCAAGTGCTTGCGGTACAAGATGAGCTGGCCCTCACCCCTGATTTTGTTGAAGACCCACTAAATGAAGCAGCCTATAATCCGGTTTCGGGGTTAATTCATAAATATCATGGACGTGTTTTATTAACGGTGACAGGTGTTTGTGCCATCAATTGCCGATATTGTTTTAGGCGACATTTTCCGTACGATGACAATAATCCGGGTCGCGCAGGTTGGCAGGCCGCATTAGATTATATTGCGGCAGATAACACCATTCATGAGGTGATTTTAAGTGGGGGTGATCCATTATTGGCAACGGATGCAACGCTCAGGTTTTTATTTGAGGCATTAGAGAGTATCAAACACATCCATACGGTGCGTATTCATACACGCCTGCCGGTTGTGTTACCTGAACGTGTTGATACGGGGTTGTGCGCTTTATTAGGTGCGTCACGTTTTCAAACCGCTGTTGTTTTGCATGCAAATCATCCTCATGAACTGAGTGTTGATGTCACGCGTGCTTGTGCCGCATTGCGTGGTGCTGGGTGTCATCTTTTAAATCAGTCGGTGTTGCTGCAGGGCGTGAACCATACTGCTGCCACTTTATGCGCGCTCAGCGAGCGGCTTTGGGCTTGTGGGGTGTTGCCTTACTACTTGCACCTATTAGATAAAGTCCAAGGAAGTGCGCACTTTGAGGTTTCGGCAATGCATGCAAAAGCGGTTTTAAAGACGATGAGTGAGCAGTTACCCGGATACCTGGTTCCACGGTTGGTACGTGAAGTTCCAGGTGAAAAACACAAGTGTCAAATCATCTAAAAATAGACAAATGTGCTATACTTAAAGCACAAAGGTTATTTTTGACTCCGGCAGGGTCAGCAAGAGGGGTTTAATGTGGTAGACGCTAAACATGATCCAAGACAAAACCTTCCACGTACGGATAAAGAAAAGACGCTCAAAAGAAGAAAGGGTATTAAACTGGTTGATGAGCAAAAGCAACGCGTTCAAAGTGCAGCCAGGGCCTTAATTGATGCATATTTGGCCTCAAAAGCCGTTGAGCCAGGGGAGAAGGGTCGTCTGTATGCCTCGCTCCTAGAGGGCGGAGACAATGCGTTGATTTATCATAAACCCATGGCACTTGAAAGGCAGTTAAAAAAGCATAAAGATGAATCGATACGTCATTTGGTAGCAGAGTTGGAGCGTGCACGAAATCAGCTCCATCATGTAGCAGATGTTCATTTCCCACATTCAAGGCCAAGAAACCAAGATTTGTTGTGGGCTTTTTTAAGTGTTTTAGGCGGTTTTTTTATCGCACCCCTTGTGTCGGTTCATCCTTTTCTTTTATTAGTCCTTGTCGCCCCCCCCGTTTTTTTTATTGGCCGAAAAATTTGGCGTTCATTTAACGGCATGCCCCCCCGTGATTTTAGCTTAAATGCAGATGGTGTCAGTGCTAAAGAATATGAAGATGTTGTTAATGAGACAGGTGTTGCGGGTTTTTCACCTTCGCGCGCGTCGTCGCATACGCCACCAGAGTTTACAGCAAGCCAAGCCACAGCTTTGAGTTTTATGAAGCAAAATCGTTCCTTTTTTGAGGGCATGCATGGTCCAGAAGGGAAAATGGCAATTTTTCAGGCGTTTTATGCTGAAAAAGGTGCTGAGGGTGTGTTGAAGACATTCTTTGAAGCATTAGGGCCCTGTGTTTTTGAGGCAGAAGGGGGTGTGTCGGAAGAAGGTCGCGCTTTTCAGGCCGGAGATTATGATACGGCAGTGAAAGACCCCAAAATAGAGCGATTTATATTGACGCATAAAAACGATGCCGTGATTAAAATGTGGAAAGAAAAAAACGGAGAAGCTTATTTGCATAAACATTTTACACCGACGAGTTCAGGAGATGGAAACGGTTGGGGGGTATCAAGATCGAGCAATTTTAGAGCAGAATAAAAAAAGTGTACTAAACTATTCTTAAGAGCTACATGAAATTAAGAGGATTTTAGATATGGCAATGACAGAAGCTGATTATCAAGCAATTCATCGTGAGAAGATGATAACTCAGGACTTAGCAAACCAAGTTATTGAGGAAAAACGCAAAAAGTCCGATGCTCGTTGGGGTATTACAAAAATGCTGGGCATTGGCAAATTTGATGAGCATGATGCGAAAGAGCTTAGACAGAATATGTTATCCGATGATATGAAAGATGGGAATGGTGACTTTTATAAGAAACAGATGGCGATAGAAGGGGGTTTTTTGACCAGAGGGATAGCAAATATGTTTTCTAGCTCCCCCATGACAAAAGCGCGTCAGAAGTTACGTGACCAGCGAGTTAAGCTTCAAAAAGAAACAGAGAAAAGAACTGGGAAGTGGTCATCTAAAAGTCCAGAGAACTCGGGGCAGAAGGCTTTGATATTTGGTGTTTTGAGTTTGGTAATGCCATTATTCATTCTTCCTGCGTTGTGGTTTGCTGCTAAAAAAGCAGGGAGGGTGATGAGAGCGCGAGGAGGTAGCGGACCTGACTTAGGGTTTCCAAAGGATCAGGCAAACTATCGAAATGCAGCAAGAAAAATGGATACGCCTCAAAGAAAGGGGCTTGCGGTAGATCAAACAGCGGCAAATAGAGCAGCTAAAAATCCTCCTATACAAGGCAAGGTTGTAAGTGTTACCCCACCACCAAGTAGCAGTCGGTCTTCGTCACCACCACCACCAAGTAGCAGTCGGTCTTCGTCAATGGATTCAAGTAGACGTCGGTCATCATCACGAAGAAGGGCATCGGATGATATGGAGATAGGACGAAGGAGCTCTTCATCACGGAGTAGGTCTCCATCAAGGGGCAGGTCGGCCTCATTCTCGGGCAGGTCTTTTCCACCAGTGAGTCAGCTTGTAACATCGACTAAGGAAGGCGCTGTAGTGAGACCAAAAAATGTAGGTGAAAAACCTAATGCGAGCGCGCGCACAGCTCGGTCTGATAGTTCCGATCGATATCGTAATAGTACAAGCACAAGGCAGTCTAACTACGGTGATAAAAGGTTAGGAGAATCAAAGCAAAATACAAAGACCAGTAAAGCGCGCGGATTTAAGTCGGAAGCCAACTTCACAAAAGGAGCAACTAGCAGGAGAGCTGGTGCTGCTGACGAACGTCAGAGAAGCAGCGCAGCAACATCGACGACAGGTAACTATAAAGCAGGACTCGACCGTGTGTTGGATACTCAGCCTGGTGGAAAAAGAAGAAGTCTTAATGACGCGATTAAGCGTCAAAGAAAGCCTGATACCGAATCTGTTCGTCCGAGTCGAGTTGCAGCAGCGGATAAAGCAGAGAAGAAGGATGTGCCTAAAGGTCCTGGTGGCCCCAAATAATCAATGGTGTTTCGTGTGCATGCGTTATATACTAGGCAATTTTCAACATGCATGGATTAAGGACAAAGGGACATGGCGATTGCATTTTTTCTGGTATATATCGTATTTACATTGGCTGTATTAGCACGTGGTTTAAAAGCCTTAGTCTGGGAAGTTGGTAGTGTCCTTTATTTATTATTAGCAACGTTCTGGGTTGGGCTTTCGTGGCTTCCGGGACTTTTGCTTTGGGTGGCTATTCCGGCGGTGATTGTTTTAAGACGCCTGCCTCTATTACAAAATAAACTGGGTGGATTTATTTTTGAGCGTGCCCAAAAAGCCATTCCTAAACTTTCTAAAACAGAAGAAGAAGCCTTAAATGCAGGGGATACCTGGATGGAGCAATCCATTTTTAGGGGCGCACCCGACTGGAAGAAGCTATCTGAAATAGAAACCGAATTAACCCCTGAAGAACAATCCTTTTTAGACAACGAAACCCAAGAACTGTGCCGTATGGTAAATGACTGGGACATTACCCAGGCAGAAGATTTACCGGAACCTGTGTGGAAATATCTCAAAGAAAAAGGCTTTTTAGGCTTGGTGATTTCAAAAGAATATGGCGGAAAAGGCTTTTCTGCCCGAGCGCATTCAGAAGTGGTGATGAAAGTTGCGAGCCGCTCAGGTGTGGCTGCAGTAACGGTGATGGTACCCAACTCGCTTGGGCCCGGTGAGCTGCTCCAGCATTACGGAACAGAAGAGCAAAAAAATCATTATCTGCCACGTCTTGCAAATGGGACCGATATTCCTTGTTTTGCTTTAACAGAGCCTGAGGCAGGCAGTGATGCAACCTCAATTCAAGCTGAAGCCATTGTGACTGAGCAGAAAGTTGACGGTAAAAAGGTGCTGGGCTTGCGTTTAACGTTGAACAAGCGTTGGATTACCCTTGCACCGGTGGCAACGTTAATTGGGCTTGCGGTTGATTTAAAAGACCCTGACGGTTTATTGCAAGAGACTGGTAGCGAGGGGATTACGTGTGTATTGATTCCGCGTGATGCAGAAGGCCTTGAAATTGGCAATCGGCACCTTGCAGCAGAACAGCCCTTTATGAATGGAACCATTCGCGGTAAAGATGTTTTTGTACCAATTACCACGATTATTGGTGGACAAAAAGAAGCCGGTCGCGGTTGGCAGATGTTGGTTGAGTGTTTATCGATTGGACGCTCTATTTCGTTACCTGCACTGGGAACGGCATCATCATCCATTGCTTATTTAACCACGGGTGCATTTGCACGCCTGCGCCGTCAGTTTTCGGTAGAGCTTGCAAACTTTGAAGGCATTGAAGAGAAGCTCGCCGAAATTGCAGGTTTAAATTATTTGGTCATGGCGACCCGTTTGTTAACGGTTGCAGCAGTGAACGAAGGTAAAAAGCCTTCGGTTGCATCAGCAATTACAAAATATTTTAATACGGAACTGCCACGGAGAGTGCTGAATGCAGCCATGGATGTGCATGGTGGGCGCGCGGTAGTGGTCGGGCCTCGAAATTACCTCAGTAATTTTTATCAAGGGATTCCTATTTCGGTAACAGTTGAGGGGGCTAACATCATGACCCGAAACTTATTGATTTTTGGACAGGGCTCTATGGCTTGTCATCCCTTTTTGCGAGATGAGTTTTATGCGATTTCTGAAGGTGATGAAACAGCATTTCAAGATTTACTGGGCAAACATATTAAATATTTTATCCGTAACTGCGCTAAAACAGTTTGTGCTGCATGGACCGGCGGGCGCTTAATTGGTGTGCCGCGTCATCCGATGAAACGTGAGTGTCAGCGTTTGTCGCGTTTAAGTTATGCGTTTGCTTGGATTGCAGATTGCTCGCTGATGATTTTAGGCGGTGATTTAAAACGAAAAGAGCGTTTGTCGGCAAGACTAGGTGACGGTCTATCTTATTTGTATTTGGCGATGGCCGTGCTTAGACAAGTTGAATTACGCGGTGGTGGAAAAGACGAGCAATTACACGCGCGCTGGGCTTTGGCTTTTTGCTTTAACAAGGCCAGTGAGGCTTTGATTGATATGTGTCGTAATTTTCCTGTGCGTTTTGTAGGATGTATTATGCGTTTGGTTGCTTTTCCTCTGGGTCGGGCAGGTGCGTTGTATCCAAGTGATAAACTTGAGCATCAACTGGCAAAATTAATGACTACAAACAATGAATACCGCAATGATATTAAAGAAGGTGTTTATTTAAGTGGAGATAAAACAGAGCCAGTTGACCGAATGGAAGAAGCATTTCAATTGCTTGCAGAGGCAACACCGGTGTATCGTAAAATACGGGGTGCGAATCGTATGAAGTCTGGAACGGTTAAAGAGAAATTGGCCGAACAGCTTGAGCAAGGCACTATTACAAAAGATGAGATGGAGCAGTTATTACACGTGGAGCATGCACGTTGGGATGCGATTCAAGTAGATGAGTTTACGTTTGAGTCTATGAAAAATAAAACCTATGCTTCAGTGATTGATACCTATAAGAATCCTATTGACTAGCAAACTGATTGGAGGATGTCATGGCTTTACCTTCTAGAGATACCTTGGTTGCATGTGCAGATATTGCAACCACAGGTAAAGCTGCTGAATATTTAGCTGTAAGTATTGAGGCTATTTTTGCGAAAGAACGTGTTTTAGATCAATTTAGTGGGTTGATTGATAAGTTTTATGAGCATGCTGACGAAGTGATTGCAGGAGAGGAGGCAGTTGAGAATATTTGGGGCGGTGATGAACCCGTCACAATTTATGAAGTGGATGCAGAACGCCGTGTTGACGTTGTTGAGTCACAAGTTGATCCTTTGCCAGAAATACCAGATCAAGTGGATATGAAACTGGTATTGGGAGGCCAAGAGGTTGAGAGTGGTTATGCGATTAATAATGAACCACCTGATGAAGAAACAAGAGAGCGGATGAATTCGCTTGTTGGTGGGTGGCTTGCGAAAGAAGGCTGTTTGATTCGTACAGAAGAATTTGAACAAGATGGTGAGATAATTCAAGTACAACGTATTTTAGAAGCAACCAAAAAGGGTGAGCCTAAACTAGATGAGAACGGTGATACCATTCCTGTTGATGTTGAGGACCTAAAAGCCCGTATGACAGCAGAAGATATAGATAAGCACCCAGGACTTAAGAAATATGTTGATTCACATGCAAGAGGGCTTGTGATACATGATCTTGAAGTGGAAATTTCGGATGGACTGGATAAGCAGGCAACGCCTGAACCTGATGAGGAAGTATCGGGCCCAGAGTAGGGGATATTCTTTTGTAAAGCACAGTTTTACAACCGTCGCTGTTGTGAGCTGACATATTTCCAAACATTTTTAGAGGTAAATTGTTACCTGGACTTTGTGAAAAAAACACCCCTCCCGAATCCCCGCGGCGCAGACCGCGGGGCCCATTCACTGAATGATATCAGTGTATAAATCTTTCCATTTTGGATTATTTTTTTGAATTAGATCTATCTTCCACTGCCGTTTCCATTCTTTTAATCTTTTCTCTCTGGCAGCGGCCAACGTGATGTCATTAAAAATCTCATAGTGCACAAGCATAGTGACATTGTATTTTTGGGTAAATCCAGGGACAAATTTATTTTTATGCTCCCATATACGCCTAATTAAGTCAGAGGTTAGGCCAATATATAATGTTCCATTGTACTTGCTTGCGAGAATATATACGTAGCTTTCTTTCATTTGAACTTGCCCCTATTCCATTTCAAGGCTTTACCCCATAACAAGTATCTTGCGTATTGAGGAGCAAGATGAGAACGCCTTGCTTTATCAACTCGCTTTAGCTGCTTAAAAGCCAAGGCCAATGTAACACAATTAGTTTGCTACTGCTTTACTGACATGGGCCCCGCGGTCTGCGCCGCGGGGATTCGGGAGGGGTGTTTTTTTACACAAAGTCCAGTGTTAAACTTTAAATAAAAAATAATCTTTCATAAAAAAGTAGCCGTTAATCCAAAAACTCATGAGCATATGTCATTTCGTTTCTTGCAACGACGATACCACTGCCTCACGTGCCTGTTCGAGCCGTTCAGGGCTGCCTATATCGAACCAAAGCCCATTGTAAACTTCACCGGTTGCGAGTGTTTTGTCGGCTGCTTCTTTAAGCCATGGAATAAGAGACGTGTTACCGCGTGATTTATTTTTAAAAAGCTCGGGATGATAACAAGCAATGCCTGAAAAGGTATATTGCGCATCAGCATTTTTGAGTTTTAGCTGGGGCGTTAAACCAAAGTCAGGAATAGGGTGTGTTTTAGGTGTTTGAATGAGGATAAGATGCGCCAAGCTGTCTTTAGGGCAGACCAGCGCATTAAAATCATACGCTGTAAAAATATCGGCATTAATCGCTAAAAACGGGGTATTACCGAGTTGCGGCAAGATATTGATGATGGTGCCACCAGTCTGAAAACCACCAGGAGGTTCAGGAATATAAATAATGTCTAGCGCATTGTACTTTTTAGATGACTGAATATGTCGTTTGATTTGGTCTCCGAAATACGCATGATTAATTAAAACACGTTTAATTGATGTATTGAGCAGTTTTTCAAGATGATAATCAATTAATGCGATATGATTGATGGTGCACAAAGGCTTAGGCTGGGTGTCGGTAAACGGACGTAAGCGTAGTCCGCGCCCGGCCGCAAAAATAAGAGCTGTATTCATGTTATTTTTTTCGTTTCAAAGATAGGGTATACCCGTGTTTGCATAAAATCATAAAATGGATGCAGGGCTTTGTCATCTTTAAGCGCATTTAAAATGTAGTTGAATGTGAGCGGCAAGTCTTGTAAATAACGTGGTTTACCGTCGCGTTGATCAAGTCTACAAAAAATACCAAGAATTTTAAGGTGGCGTTGCAGTCCACACAAATGAAAGCCATGCTCAAAGGCGTCTCGTGACCAGCCATGATGTTCAGGAAGGCTCGTATAAAAATAATCGAGCCATTGCATTTGTGTGTCTTTGGGCCATTCTACATAGGCATCTTTTAATAGGGAGACCAAGTCATAGGTAAAAGGGCCAAGCATGGCATCTTGAAAATCAAGCACACCAATGGTTGGCTGATCACCTTGGCCGATAAGTGCAATGTTACGTGAGTGGTAATCACTGTGAATAAAGCACTGAGGTTGCTTGATGATTTGCTCTGTAATGTGTGTGAGGGCGTTATTTAAAAGATTTTCTTCAATATTACTGAGCGTGATACCAAGCCAGCGTTCAAGAAACCAAGTTCTAAAGAGTTGGAGTTCGTCTTCCATAAAACGAAGATCGAATGTCGCAAGTTTTGGGGTATGTATTGTACAGCCTTGCATGTTGTGTAGGGTATCAAGGGCATGTTTATAGTGCCCATCCGTTTGGTCTGAATGAATATCGTCTAGTAAGAGTGCGTCGCCAAAGTCTTCGAGTAAAGCAAACCCTTGTTTAAGGTCAAAAGCAAGGATTTCAGGAGTTCGTACACCAGAAGTTGCTAAAATCTTTGCAATATCGACGAATGCAGAGAGACCTTCTTGTCCTGGTGGGGCATCCATGACCACATGGCTTGATGTGTCGCTATGTAATCGAAAGTAGCGACGAAAGCTTGCGTCTCCTGCTAAAGGCGTTAACTGAAATGAGTGATTATTATTCAGGCTGTTCAGCCAGGTATGAAGTGCGTTCTGTCGTGTAAGCATGATATACTTTTGCCCTTTTCGAACGATGATATTTTTTGTGCATCATAAGGCATTTTTGTGGCGCTGAACATGGGGGATGACAGGATATTACGTTTTGGACATCAGTTCGTCTGGTTCTGTTTAGGAATTGGGCTTTTTTCATCAAGTTTTGCTGCGTCAGAATCGGTTGATGTTGTAAAAGCTTGTGTGATTACCTCAAAGTCATCTTGGGATGCTTCTCATCGTGCGCAGATTGCCTCGTGTTTAGGTTGGCAAGATGCGTCAATGAATACGATGTGCCATGGTTCGTATCAAATGACGCCTCGTTTTTCTCAATCATCAGGGGAACATGCACGTTTAATTCAAGTGCGGGCAGACAACGTATCGTTTGTATCGGCGGGGCGTTCTAAACTGTCAGGTCATGTAGAAGTACAGCATGAGGAGCGAATTGTTTCAGCCGAAACAGCTTATCTTTACCGTGACCCTAAAACACAACATGTGACAGAAGTAGAACTGCTTGAAAATGTGATTTATGTAGAGCCTGGTCGCTTCATGCGGGCACATCGCGTCAAATTGAATCCTCTAGATAAAAGCGGAACGATAGATAATGCTTTGTATCGTTTTGAACATAAGCATGCACATGCCAGTTTGCCGGCATTTGGTAAGGCTGATTTAATTCAGCGGTTTAAAAATCGTGATTTATTATTGAAAGGTGCGACGTACACCACCTGTTCACCAAAAGATAACGCCTGGGCACTTCGAGCAGCCGAAATCAGATTATATGATGATGAAGGTCGGGCGGTTGTGCATGATGCGGTGTTGGAGTTTCGCGATACGCCAATTGTTTATACGCCTTATTTAAGCTTTCCGACATCAAAGGCACGGAAGTCAGGGTTTTTAATGCCAACTTCTGGGTATTCTAATATTGGAGGGGGAGATATTTCTTTTCCTTATTATTGGAATATAGCGCCAAACTATGATGCGACTATTCTACCGCACGTTTATACGCGACGAGGCTTGATGCTTGGAGGAGATACTCGTTTTATGACAGCCCATAGTAATGGGGTGCTCGGCGGAAATTTTTTAGCGCGTGATAGGGCTTTTAAAGAATATCTTGCAGTGCATCAGGCGAGTTACCCGCAATTGCGAGGGGTGTCGGATAATCGATGGTCGGTTTTTTTCCGTGAAACGACGATGTTTACGGATAGATTAAAGCTCGATATTAATTATCAGAAAATTTCAGATGATTATTTTCTTCAAGACTTTAATAATAATATGACGGTGATGACTGAAAGCCAGTTACTTCAAGAAGGGGCATTGACTTATACGGGCGATCATTGGTTTGCACGGGGTATGGTTCAAGGATACCAAACGCTTAATCCGATTAATCAGAGTCCCGTTGATTATATTTATCAGCGGTTGCCACAAATACAAGTGCGAGGCGATTATGCAGACCTGCCGTTGAATGCTAACTTTACGGTGCGTGCGCAATATGATTTATTTCATTGGCCTGTGAATGATGCGACAAAGCTTGAAGGGCCGCGATATCACGTGAACCCCGAGTTGTCATTTGATTATCGAAAGTCGTGGGGGTATATTACGCCAGAAGTACAGGTGGTTGAGAATCATTATAATTTACATACCGAGAACTCGGTGTATTCGCCCAATTTTAATCATACCATTCCGCGATATAGCACGGATGCAGGATTAACCTTTGAGCGTAAAGCGACTTGGGATGGAGGACGTTATACACAAACGTTTGAACCACGACTTTATTATTTATACGTGCCATATCAAAATCAGTCTAATATCCCGGCGTTTGATTCAGCGTATATGATTTTTCGTTATGAGCAATTGTTCAGGACCAATCGTTTTTCAGGGTTTGATAGAATTTCGGATGGTAACCAACTGGCTTATGCCTTTAGAACACGGTTATTGTCGGAAGACGACGGGAAAGAAAAGATGAGCTTTTCTGTTGGCCAGTTGCGTTATTTTTCGGACAGAAGAGTTCAGCTTTGTTATGCTATTGATGGACAGTGTACAGATGACTCGAGAATGCTTGGTTTTACCTCTTCTGAGTCTAAGTCGTCGCCTATTGCAACGGTGTTTACTTATAATTTAGGACCTGTCTGGAGTTTAAGCGGTAGCTGGTCGTTTGATGTGTTTCAAAATGCGACAGATAATGCGGATATGAGCATGAAGTATGAACCTGAAAAAAATCATATTTTACGGTTTATGTATTCTTACTTAGTGGATGCAAATTTAATTGAACAGCTAGACGGGAGTGAGAAGTTAGCCGCAGAACATCAAGCAACAGTTGCTTATGCTTGGCCGCTTTCGGAGCATTGGAGTAGTGTGGGCGTGTATAGTTATAATATTAGCGAGCGCTATGACATGGTTTCTTTTTTGGGATTACAGTATGAAAGCTGCTGTTGGGCTGTACGAGCGTTTGCAGGGCGTGCGTTTAATAGTTTAAATCTTGATAGAGAGGGCTCACAGTATAATAACAGTGTTTATATCCAGCTTTTATTGAAAGGGTTGGGATCTGTTTCGAGTAATGATCCGGCGACGACGATTCGAACTTATTTGCCGACTTACAAGGATTTATTTCATCATTAGAGTGATTGATTAAAGGGGTTTATGAATGAATAAGTGGTTGGGTTTGATTTTAATGGGGTGCTCTTTTTGCGTGATGGCGGAGCAACTAGACAGCGTTGTCGCGATTGTGAATGATAATGTCGTCACACAAACAGAGCTCGATAAACACGCGGCAATGTGGCGTAAGCAGATGGAAGCCAGAAAAGCGGCGATGCCTCCTGAGCATATCTTACAAAAACAGGTACTAGACCGTTTAATCAACGAGTCTCTTCAGCTGCAGATGGCAAAACACAGCGGTATTATGATTGATAACGCTGAAATAGATGACACCATTACTAAAATTGCAAAAGATAACCATTTATCTTTGCCAGAGTTTCGAGAAGCGTTACAAAAAGAGGGATTAGCGTTTGATGAATATCGTGAAACATTAAGAAAAGAAATGGCCATTGCTCGTATTCAACAACAAGCTGTGGGTCATGATGTCATGGTTTCAACAGAGCAAATTGAAGATTATTTGAAAACATCAACAGCACTTGAAAAAACAACGCAGGGGTTTCATGTACAGCATATTGTGATTCCTCTGGCTGACGAGCCAACACCTGAGCAATTACGAGGTGCTGAGAAAAAGGCGCGAGATATTCTTAAGAAAGTCAAAGATGGTGCTCAGTTTGAGCAAGTAGCCACCTTGGCGTCAGATGAGTTTTATGAATTAGACAGTGCAGACTTAGGCGAGCGTCACTTAGCAGAGTTACCGGAGGTATTTGCAAAGCGCGTGGTGAACATGAAAGTGGGTGAAATAGCAGGACCACTAAGAACAGGGAATGGATTGCAGCTTATTAAATTAGTGTCTGTCACTTCAGTTGATAAACATCATGAAGTAGAAAAGACGCATGTTCGGCATATATTGATTAAACAAGATGCAAGTACAACTGAAGCACAAGCAAGAAATCGAATTGATAATTTGTATGAGCAGTTGAAATCGGGGAAGTCGTTTGAGACGCTGGCAGCAAAATACTCAATGGATTTAGGCAGTGGCGCGAAAGGAGGCGATTTAGGATGGGTTACTCCTGAAGAGCTGGTGCCTGCTTTTGCAGAGGTCATGATAGGTTTACCATTAAAAACAGTAAGCCGACCGGTTAAAACAGGGTTTGGATGGCACTTGGTTGAAGTGCTTGAGCGAAAAGCGGTTGATGATTCGGATACATATGAGCGTCAGCAAGTACGACAACTTTTGCATAAAAGGAAATTTATGGAAGCGGTTGAAGGATGGCAGCAGCATGTGCGCGGCACGTCGTATGTTCATATTCTTAAAAAAGAGCTAGCATGAAACCACTTTTAGTGAGTATGGGAGAGCCAGCAGGCATTGGGCCTGAGTTATGTCTTGCACTTGCAGGACATCCAGTTCCTTTGGTTATTTTAGGTGATGAGGCATTGCTGCGAGCACGTGCTGATACGTTGGGGCTTATGGTGGACTTGCACACGTATAGCCCGGGTGTGTTACCGATTATTGGACCGGGTCAGTTAACCGTATTGTCTTGTCCGGGACTTGCCCCAGTTGAAGCTGGCGTACTTGATATAAAAAATGCTCCTTATGTAATGCAGTTATTGAATGATGCTGTACAGCGTTGTTTGGAGGGTGAGTTTAGAGCGCTTGTAACGGCACCCGTGAGTAAAGCAATTTTGAATGATGCAGGATTTATTTTTATCGGTCATACAGAATTTTTAGCGACTGCTTGTCAGGTGGAAAATGTTGTGATGTTGCTGAGTGGGGATGCGATGCGCATGGCATTGGTGACAACACATTTGCCATTGCGTGATGTGCCTCGTGCAATTACGCCTCAGCTTCTGACTTGTATTATTCGAATTTTAGAAGCAGCCCTTCGCCGTGATTTTGGGGTGTCTTCTCCTCAAATTGGTGTGGCTGGTTTAAATCCACATGCAGGAGAATCAGGCTATTTAGGCCGCGAAGAAATAGAAATTATTACACCTGTACTTGAGGGCTTGCGGCAAGAGGGATTTAATTTGAAAGGACCTTTGCCGGCGGATACCTTATTTACACAACAAGGTATGCAAGGGTGCGATGCTTTGCTTGCAATGTATCACGATCAAGGTTTATCTGTTTTGAAATATACAGGATTTGGGCAGGCGGTTAATATTACTTTAGGATTACCCATTATTCGAACATCGGTTGATCATGGTACAGCCCTTGATTTAGCAGGTAGCGGACGCGCAAATGCGGGGAGTTTAATCGCTGCTGTTAATCAGGCTGCAGATATGGCAACTCATCGGGAGCGTGCTTATGTCGAAAGTTAGTTTAATTGTTGCGGTTGATGAGCAGGGTGGTATGGGCAAAAATAATACGTTGCCATGGCATCTTCCGGCGGATTTAGCTCACTTTAAGATACATACATTAGGTAAGCCTATTATTATGGGTCGAAAAACCTATGAATCAATCGGGCGTTCATTGCCTGGGCGTCTGAATGTCGTGTTAAGTCGTAGCGCACTTGAAATTGAAGATGTAGAAGTGGTGCCAAACCTGGATGCGGCCTTTGCACTCACAGCCAATGAACCTGAGGTGATGGTGATAGGCGGCGCTGCAGTATTTCAAGCAGCACTTGAGGTTGCTGAGACAATTTATTTAACACGTGTGCATGATGTGTTTGATGCAGATGTGTTTTTCCCGGTGTTAGATAAAAGCATATGGCATGGTGAATTATTGAGCAAGCATGCAGTGGATGCCGCGAATGCATATGCTTTGAGTTTTTATTGTTATACGCGTTAAACCTATTCAAATGTCATATATGATACAATAACGACCACTTAGATTGAAAATAAGTTTTTGTGGGAGTTAATAATGACATTATCGTCTATTTGCCTTGATAACTATGAAGGCATTGTCATGAAAAGAGATAGCGCGCAGTTGGATGGCGTAATATTTCGGGGGTTAAAAACATGTACAGGCATTATTGTTGCATCAGAACATTATTTATTAGCGATTCATCATCCAGCTTTTGAGCTATCGAATTCTTTTTCTGCTATTCAAGCATGGACAAGCCGTGAAGATTTTGGCGTTGTGTCCGATCTCATCATTTGTGCGAATAGACAATTCCCAAGGGCAAGAGACATGCATCCAGTTGCTTTTGGAATGAGGATAGCGAGCGCTATAGGATTTGAAGGTGAAGTGAAAACACATGTTGAATCTGATGATAGCGGTATATTTCGGGTTCATAAAACAAATTTAGAGATTGAGCTATTAACTGTATCAACTTTGAATGAGATGGCAGCGGCGAAGTTGTTGTTGAATGGAGAGAAAACAGTCGCTTCTCGGTATCATTATTTGATAGCGCGATTGGCTTATCATGGAGGCGAGCGAGCCTTATGTAGTATTAACATCATGACACGGCGTCAATTCTTGGAAATGCCCCTAGAAAGTATATGGCATGATGCAATTGCACTCCATGTACAACGATTAAGAGAAAATACAGCAGAAGCTGTTGGTGCGTTAGCGCAAGAAATATGTCAAGCACCACTTTGGGTGACAGTACTTGATTTAGATATTTATGCTAGTAAAGCAGAGCATGCCAAAGGATTGGTGGGTAAATTACAACGCTACTTTTTATTTTTAGAACAACTGGCGGCATTTCCTAACCGAAGGAAGCAAGCTGAATGTAGGCAAGCCATTATTAATTTTTCGAAACAAGGAGATCATTTTGTAGCATTGGTCGCCCCGACAGAAGACACGTCTACTTTATTAAGCTGGTTAACAACAGATAACACCAAAGAGCCTGAAATAAGAAGTCAGCATGAGTGTAAAATGCGTTGATTTAAAAAAAACGAAATTAGCAGTTGACAGTTCTCCGTAAATCCGTACAATGCACGACACGCTTTGAGGCGAAGTTCATTGGCAATTGAAGAAACAAACTGAGTGGGCATCCTTGATATAATTTGGGAGTCTAACACCGTACAGAAGCATAGAAG
>JAHZKF010000076.1 GCA_022600575.1 Gammaproteobacteria bacterium
CCCAATACACCGAGTAAACTGCCCGAAGTACCGGTTGTGATGCCTGAAAAAGATAAACCTCTTCGTTTTGTGATGCTTGCAGGCTTTGTGCCTCATATTCGGGGTATTGAGTTGCTCGTTAAAATTTGGGCGAGTCTTGTACCTGGCAGTGCCACCCTCAATTTATACCTTTCTAATATCAGTGAAGCAAATAAGCAGCATTTGTTGAGTTTAGCAGGTGCTGCTGCGAACAAGTCTTTTTTTATTAAAGCACCAATTAAAGAAGATGAGATTATAGAGACTTTGGTGAATTATGATGTTGGTATTATTCCTTATTTGCCAGATGTCTGTTTAAACCATCGCTATTGTTGCCCTGGAAAATTCGGCCAATATCTCAAAGCGGGGCTAGCCGTTTTATCATCAAATACAGAGAATATTACACAAGCGATAGATACTTTTAATCTAGGTGCGGTTTATCCTGTTGAGAACTTTTCTGAGTCATCCGAAGTGTTCCAGGCAATGATTGATTCTCCTGAAAAAATAGAAACCATGAAGCATAATGCAAAGCACTTTTTTGAGAGTGAATACCATTGGGATATATTTGCAAAAGGTTTTGTGACCGAAATAAATCGTATTTTTTCTTCTTACAACCTATCTTCATCATTAAACCAACCTGCGTAGTCGGGGGGGTGAATGTCAGTAGTCACTTAGAAAAGAGAGGTGTTCACACCGTACACCAGCTTTCCCACATTGTTATCCCCAGAAATTGTGGATAAACGACTAAAGAAGCTCTGAAAAAAAGAGGCTTTTTCTTGTTGATGACTTGTTGATTCTTAAATAGCGATTGTTTTCTTTGGATTTTGGCTGTGAATAGTTGTTTTACACAGGCACTTACAAACTAAATTGATTTTATATTGATTAATATGTAGGTTATTGATACAATGCATTCCTTTTAGATGTAAGAGCTTTGTGTATGCGTTTACCTCAATGGTTTAGATTTAAAGTCATCAGTGTTGTTTCTTTATTTGGTTCTCTCTTATATTCTTCTGTATCTTTTGCAGTGGATATTCCAAGAGAGTATTTTCCAATTGAGGCTTATTCTCAAGAGGTTCGTACGTATATATCACCTAAAAATCCAAATTACACCCAAAATCTATTAACCCCTGAGTATCAAAAGTTACGTTTAAAGCAATTTTATAGACATTACTATTCGAGTGATGCAAACGGTTTGTCACCTTGGAGTAGCGCCATGGTGAATGCGGTTTTACCCTGTGTTAAAAAAGCGGAGCGTGACATCTTAGCTTATTTTAACAACCAAACAAAAAATGGCTCGCATAAGCATTATGCTGAGAACTTCAGAGAACATCATCAAACATGGTGGCGTGCCATGCAACAAAATCTAAATTTAGATGCGTTGAATGATATGGCTTTTCATGAAAATAATAGGGCCATTGTGGTTCGCAATACCTTTTCGCGTGCGCTGCCTGATGATGCACCTGATTTTTTTGATGAGCGTGTGGCAGGCGAGGGTTTTCCATTTGATAACTTTCAAATTGCAAGTCTTTGGGTGGGTACACCGTTGTATGTTTTACATACCTCAAAAGATAAAGCGTGGTCTTTGGTGTTGACCCCTGATGCTTATTTTGCGTGGGTTAAAAGCAGTGATATTGCTCGCACATCGTCTGATTTTGTTAAACAATGGCAGCATGCAGCACAAAAAAATATGGTCGCAATCACCAAAACAAAAGTAAGTGTTTTGAATAAGCAGCAGCAATTTCAGTTCAGTGGTTATATTGGCGCTGTTTTTCCATTGATATCGCGTCATGCAGAAAAAACGTTATTTTTAATACCAATTAAAAATGTTATAGGGCAAGCAGTGGCTAAGACAGGTGTTATTGAAACAACAGCAAGTGAGCTGATGCCTATGTCTTTGTCACCTAAAAATATGGAAAATATGATGAAGCAGCTTCAACATCGTCCTTATGGATGGGGTGGCGCTTTTTTCTTAAATGATTGCTCACAAGAGTTAAAAAGTATTTTCACGCCTTTTGGGATTTGGTTGCCAAGAAGTTCGTGGTCGCAGCAAAAGCTCAATCATACCATTGATTTATCAAAATATACGTTGGATGAGCGTCTTCAATTACTTAAATTGAAAGGACATCCGCTGAGAACATTGATGTATAAAAGCGGGCATATTATGTTGTATGTGGGGCAGGCAAACATCAATCATCAATCTGAGGCAATCAGCTATCAAAATGTATGGGCGCTTTCTCCTAAAAACAGTACAACTCGTTATGTGATTGGCGGTGCTGTCTTTTTACCCATCATGAAAAACTATTCAGTTAACCCTAACGCCAATTCACAGGCCAATGAATCTATTTTTAAATTGGTTCAATTAGATGAGCTAGGTGAAGATGTGCCTTCACCACAAGCCTTTGCTGATAATTTTAAGTAAGGATGACACACGCTAATATTCACCCTCACAGCGTTTATCAGGTGAGGGTGGTCTTGTTCGACGTGGTTTGGTTTCCCATATGAGCCACTGATAGGCAATATATTCTGGAAGTACGGTGCTAAAGTTTACAATATTGTCTACGTGTGGAATTAATTGATATGCAAAGGCATCTTTTTGTAACGAACGTATTCTGCTTAAGATAAAGTCACTTGGTGCAGGATGTGGGTGCATGCCCAATTGATGAAACATCATCATTGCACGTGGCATATTAAGAGCTGACGTGACCAAATAAAACGGAGCGTCTTTCAGTTTACGCTGAACAGCTTCTGCTTCTGCAGTCAAACCGGACGTTTCAACAGAGAATCTTTCCAAGACCGATGCTTGTTCTGGCACGTCAAGCATCGGTAAGACCCCTGAGTAACGTTCTGAATACTCAGTCCCTCCTAGTAACAAAATACGTGCATTGGGTAGTAGTTTATATATTCTATAAGTTTGCAAGATACGTTTGAGTTGTGTTCCTGTTAAACGCGCAAAGTCATGATAAGCCTTGCGGCCATGAACAGGACCTGTGCCCAGCATAACAATCCAATGAATATTAGGGTTTGCTTTTGGAAAATCGCCACATAAGCTATATTGTTCCTCGAGTAAGCTTGTCATTTTGCGATGTAACCACGGTGTGCTGATTAAATAAAAAATAACCCATAAACTTAAAAATAGCATCCCAATACGTTTAACAACAGAACCTTCCTGCTGACGTAGTAACACAATAATTAAAAGCAGGCCTGCCGTAAAGATAAGTGCAATGGGGTTTAGAAAGTATTTAAATGAAAGCCAGGCTGTCGTGGTATGCTCACCATACATCATTATTTACAATCTCCCTATTGCATATGAATTGATTTCATTTATGTTTTAATGATTGTTTCTCATTGTAAGCACACCTTATTTTGTTTGTATATCTGGTGGTGTATTTTTCTTAATGTCGGAAATGATTTTTTCAGGTTCTGTTTTAGCTTCAAAAAAGCGAAGATTTTGACCACCAGATAATATAAACCGTCCAATACATAAGATAAAAGCAATGACATTTGCGATATCGTATAACAGTTGTTTAAGGCCTCGATGTTTTTGTAACTCTGGAAGCGCTTCTTGAATGGCTTTTTGAGCGGTTTTTGCATACGTTTCGGCACTGATGTCTTTGTTATAGTATTGGGTGGTTGAGGTGAGTAAGGTCTGATGCAAAACAAAGACTACTTCAGATGCTTTTTTGTATTTTTTAGGATTTTTGATTGCTTTTAAAGTTAAGTCATAGGCTGCTAAATTAAGATCTTGGAGAGATGCATATAATTTTAGCTTTTTATCGTTGTGTTGAATGGCTTTATTAGCCATGTTTGAAGCGTTCGTGTTTAATTTTCCAAGCTGTTTTTCTTGAATGGCTTTAGTGTAATGTTTAGAAGACAAAGCTTCATAGAAGAGGGCCGGGCTAGTAATCGCCTCAATCATGCCCATTAAATCAGTTTCAGGTATTTCATTGTGTTGTTTAAAAATAGCTTTAATGACAGCGTTATTACTTTTTTTATGTTGGCGTACCGGAGTAATAATGCTTTTATCTTTTGTGTATTGAATGATTTGAATTAAATGGTTAGACGTTAAGTCAGGATGTTTTTTAAGTAAATTGTTTGCAATAGATGTATCAAAGTTTGGATGTTGTATCAGGTTTTCAATGGCACCATCTGTTTCTAGTGTACTGTCATTAATCATTTGATTGAGGTCTTCAACTGTTAGCGTGTCAGTATTGCCTAATAAATCTTCCGTAAGAGACGCATCAAAATGTGGATGTTTAAGAAGCTTTTTAACAGCCTTAGTTGTACCTAATACCCCTTTTTTAATCACATGTTTTAGCTGCGCTTGGGTAAGTGATGGTTGGGTTTCTAGCATATCTTCTGCAACAGATGTATCAAAGTTTGAATGATTAATCGATTGCTCAATGCCTTTATCGGTATTTATTTTCCCTTTTTTAATGACTCGTTTGAGTTGTCTTGGGGTTAACGTTTCAGTGGTTTCGAGTAAATTTTCTGCGACAGTCGCATCAAAGTGAGGATGAAGCGTAAGTTGTGCAATGGCGCCATCTGTATTGAGCCGTCCTTTCTGGATAACTTGTTTGAGTTGTATGGGGGTTAATGTTTGATGTGTTTCTAGCAAATCTTGTGCGACAGATGTATTAAAGTTTAGGTGATCTATTAAGGGAGCAATATTTTCAGATTCATTTAGTTTGCCTTGTCTGACGACTTGTTTGAGTTGCTGAGGAGTAAGCATTTGATGTGTTGTAAGCAACTCTTCTGCAACCGAGATATCAAAGCCAGTATGATTAATGAGTTGTTGAATACTTCTGTCGGTATTAAGGCTCGTTTTTTGAATGATTGTTTTAAGTTGCTCAGGATTTAGATTTTTATGCGTTTTTAATACAGTTTCTGCAACCACTGCATCAAAGTTTGAATACGCAATGAGTTGTTCAATGCTTTCATCTGTACTGAGTTTTTCTGTTTTGATGATTTGATTGAGTTGCTTTGTAGTTAATGTTGCTTGGGTTTGCAAGAGGTGTAGTGCAACTTCCGTATTAAAACTTGGATTTTCTAAGATATGATCAAGTATCTTAACTTGCTCTTGTTTATCTATAATCTGTTTGAGTTGTTCTGTGGTGAGGGCATACGCTTTAGCATCTAGTAATTTTTTTACGTGTAAATCGTTAAATTGATCGTGCGTTATGATAAATTCAAACATGTCTGGTGAGAGGGTTTCAGAACAATTAAGTATTTCAGAAAGATTTGACGCACTTAATTCAGAATGAGATTCAAAGAGATAGTGTGCAATGCTCGCGTCAAAGGCAGGATGATTAATGATGCTTGCGATATCTTTAATTGAATCCATTTTTTGAAGGATTTGGAGTAGCTTTTCTGTATTTATGCCTTGTTTTAATAACAATAAATGAGGTGCAAGGGGCGCTGTGAATGTCTCATGCGTCATGATTGACTCAATGATGCGAATGTTTTGTTCGGCATCGTTCGTATTATTTAAGTTAGCTACCAGTGCTTTAATGGCATGAGTTTGAATGAGTTCATCATCGCTTTTTTGAATCAGTTCAATACATTGTGCCTCGGTGAGTGTGTTGTGTTTAAAAAAGTGATTAAGGCTTAAAGGCTTAGATTGAACATACGAAGATTGAAAGAATTGGACCAAAAGATAAAGCTCAGGTGATAAATATGTTTCAGGGTGAGCATCATAGTTCATTTTTAGTGCGTTTTGATGTTCTTTGAAGAGCGGACATAAGGCTTCAAATGTTTCATGCTGATTTTCAAGCATCATGTGATGATTAAAATCATTAAAAATATTTTCTAATGTTATGAGTGCATGATAATGCTGTGATACACAATTAAATGCTGGCTTAGGCAGGTGATGTGTGAGCATGAAGTTTTGTATATTGAGTTCTTTTTCTGCCACCCAACTAATTTGTAGGCTTTGTAAGGTTTTAATGAGATTTTGAAATATTTCAATTTCTGCCTGGGTTAAGTCGGGATTAATTTTTTTCAAATTAAAATCGATTAAACTGGGGCTATACATATTTTGGCTAATGTATTGATAAACTTCTAGGTGAGCCGAACGTTCAAAGTGTTTTTTTAATTTTTGAAATTCTTCTTGTTTGGTTTCGCGATAGGGCAGTAAGTTTATTTCAAAAAAATCACATTTTTCTTTTGGGTTTTGATCCATCCATGCAAAACGCGCAGTTCTGTTTAAGCTGTCTAAATCACCGTTAAAAAATAAGACTTGTTCCATAAGGCTTGCATAGTCTTCTGAGCTATCAATATCAGCGGGTTTTTCACCGAGTAGGCAATCTCCTTGTAAATCTGAGAACCAAAGATTATGCGAGGGATTTCTATTAAACTGTTTTCTTAAGTCAGTGAATTCTTGGTTTGTGATAAGACATGCTTGTAAGGTGTCACCTTCGTAAGAGAAAAGAATGATATGTGCAGGTTTTACAAATGCATTAAATATAGTATTTTTTTGTTCTGTATATGTACTAGAAAAATTTTTGCTTAAATAGAGTTGTTCAGAAAACACATTGATTTCAAAATGTGACATCGCATTTTTTTCTAAGTTACGAAGCAAAGGATAAAGGTAGGGAGCCTCTGTAACGTTAGGATTTGCAAACGCTTCTTCTCTGAGTTCTTGATGATGTTGTTCGGTGTGTTGATGGAGTTCTAACTCGTTTTCAGCTGACTCATCAAGCGATTTATTTGCACTTAATTGTTTTTCATCACAGTGCGGAAGAATATCATTGATAATATCGGTGAGTATGGTTGTGAGCTTGTTTTCAGTTTCTCTTGGTATTTCTGTTTCGGTTTTTTCTAGGAGTGTTCTCCATTTTTGGATGGTATTGTCTTTATGACGTTCAAGAATAGCGCTTGCTGTATCTTCATGGATAATGGAGCCATATTGTTCAAAATAGTCTTGTGTATGTGTTTCAAAAAAGACCTCGCGAATTTGATGTAAAAACCACTGTTTTTGATGAGGATTTGCATTTTCAATGGCGAGCAAGCGTTTTAATAAGTCATTGCGAATGGTACTGGTTATTTTATCCAGCGTACTTACAAAATTTTCGGTTTTTAGGGTATGTTGTTCATAGGTCGCCATTTTATCCATCAGGCCTTCTAAGTTATCGGTATACTCAGCAAGGACAGGGGGTACAATGTAGTCAATACTTTGTTCGCCAACAATAAAGTCCCGCATCCGCATGGTGCCTTGAAGTGCTGTGGTTAAAGGCGTTTTATGGTCAATTAAAACAAGGCCTCGACTTTGAGTGCTTTGCTTGATATCAGTACCTGTGGTGTGTACTTGATCGTAGTATGTGAAGCGCTCATCCGGTGTACAATTTAAGATTTGGTTGATTGTTTTAATGTTGGTTGTGTTAAGGCGAATGGGTGCTTTACTTGGGTCACATGGTTTTGCGTGGAGTACTTCGTTATCAAAATAAAGGACGTATTGAATACGAGAACCTGCCTGAACGAGTTTTTCTGCAATGTGTGTTGCAATGTCCAAGTTCTTTTGACCTTGGAACATGGCACATACGTCTATGATAGCGTGTACATCATCACGGCTGTTTGTTTGGGTTAATAACGAATCTAAAAACGCGTCAGGCTCTGTGTAATCAATGGCATGTATAGGGCTTTCTTTTTTAAGTGCGGTTTGAATGATGAGTCCGTCACTGCCTAAAGCAATTTTAGGCTCGTAATGCAGGCGCTGATGAAATGTTTTATGGTTAGCGGGTGTACCTGAAACACCATGAAGTTGGTGGTAAATATCGGCATGATGATATGCGTTACTACTTAAAGTTTCTTCGTTAAATGTAATTTGCGGTAAAATATAGTTTTCTAATACTTCATAGATAACCCAAGGGTTTGCTCGGATGCTTTCTTCAATAGCATCAATATGTGTGCCTGAGTCCAAGTCAATTTCACCAAGCCCTAGTTTAAACGGACTGTCTTTCATGATGTCAGCAAAAGCACGTGCGGCATTGGTTTTGGCATAAGTGAGTGTTGGATCAGTTATATTTTCGATAAACTCAGCTTCAGCTTCAGCCTGCCAGGTGCGAAGTAAATCAATGATTAAGGGCCTTTCAATCCCTGCAATGAGCATGGCTTGCGTGGTGTAATTCATTGATTCATTGATATTTGCAAACTGGCTAGATTCGCGTGGCTTATCATTTCCACCGTAAGGAATCGCCATTGCGCGCTCTTCTGCTGTTTTGTGAACAGCAGCTGAAGGACCATAGTGAACCCGGTAATTACGAGAGGCTGTTTGCTGAAAGACCCCGTTGTTGGGATTGAGTTGGGTTTTATAAAACGCAAGCATGGTTTGCTCATTGGGGAACATGTCTTGAATGGCAGCCATGACAATGGGCTCATCTTCAGGCGTTAATCTGTTTTGTATGTAAGCTTTGATTTGCTCAGGTGTTAAATTGGGGTAGTGATGAAAGATATTTTTTAAGGGGCCATCGGTGCTTTCTATCAGGGTGTTACAGATGGCCTCAGCAATGCTTTGCCACTCAGCCTCATTTTTAACGAGTCTTGGATTTTTGATGAGTTGCTCTAAAGTAAACGCCTCTTCTTCTGGGTTATGCCACGTAATAGGACTTAAAAACTGATAAAATCTAACCGTTAAATCAATGAGTAAAATAGGAATATGTTGATCTTTTCCTGAGGTGTAGTTGAGTTTTTGTTTGGTCAGAAGTCCTTGGTGAACTTCATCTATCATCCCATGCCCATGGGCTTTTAAGAGATTGATGATGTTATCCATGCTTTTGACTTGTTTCTCCCAAGTCTCTTGGTCTTCGCCTGGGTCTTTATCTAATATTTCAAGATATTTTAGTTCAAGGGATTGTATCGCCTCGCCAGTGGTCACCAAATAATCTTGGTTAGCCATGACTTCTCTGAAAAATTCGTACAAGCGCTCGAGTGCTTCAGGAGATGCATCACTCTCACGTGAAAACTCAAATTTGTGGGCCCTTTGTCCAAACCATTTAAACGAGGTTTGGTTCATATCGGTATGGTTTGTGTGTAAGAGTGCGCGAGGTACTTCTAAAATAACCAAGTTTGAGCCATTGGCCTTTTTCTTAGCCCATAAGGGCAGTACAACCGTTGATTTCCCACCACCCATAATGAGTTTTTCAATGCTTTCTTTGGGTAGCGTTTCAGGTTCTGGATAAAGGCTTCTGAGCGCTTCCACTTGTCTTTCACGTAGTAAAATATTTTCTTCGTATTGCAAAAAGGTATACGCTGAATTGTCTTTTGCAGCGTTTGTGTTTTCCTGCATCAGTTGCTGCACAACAGCTTGTGTCGCATGTGGGCTATCTGGTGTTTCAATGGCTTTATTGAGTGCTGTATCTAAACGGTCTAGATGTTGTAGTCGGAGTTGATGATGCAGGCACTGGTGAATTTTTTGATGTAGTTCCTGAATTTGTTCAGCTGACAGATTGGTTTTGTCTGTATAGTGAACCAAGTCGCCTTGTATATATAGGCTATATAAAGCTTGCTTATCTAATAATTGACGTTGTGATGATTCAATTTCTAATGCAAAAATGGCAGCTTTTTTAGGGTCTTTGGGTGGTTGATTGGCAAGGTCTAACAGATCATCCCATAGTGTTTGGATATCCTGTTCACAGGTAGCATGCTCGGTCCTAACAGCTGTTTTTAAGGTCTTAAAAGTCTCTTTTTTATCCTGAAAATAGTCTAAGGCCAACTGATTTTGATTGGCTAAGTAGCGTACTTCAATTTCACCAGCTCTCTTTTCAAGCTCATAAAGCACTTCGCTTGGTGTGGTGTTAGTTATATCGCGTTGCAGATGTTTTATAGCCAGTTCATGATTAGCTTGGTGCTGTAAATATCTTGATTTAAATGGTTTGAATGTATCGTTTAATGCATCTAATAAGGGATGTAATGATACATGTGGATGGCTTACGGTATGTAGCGTTAATGGAGCCGGCGCATGCACTTCTTGGCTTAAATCGTCTAATATTTCATCAGGTGTTGCAAGAACTTCTTGATGGGTATTCACAGCCTGTAATACACCAATAGGGGGTGGCGCGCGCCATGTTTTGATTTGCTCAAAGAGTGATTCGAGACTAACGGGTATGGTGTTAGTATTGTTATGGCTTGTAATTTTAAAATTGTTTTTGATGTCGAGGTTTTCAAATTGTGTGGTTAACACACGATAAAGTAAGTTGATCAGTAGAGGGAGCGCGGTATTTTGTTTTGAAAGTGCTATGAAGCGATTTTGGCGTAAGGTGCGTATGCAAAAGAGTGTGAGTTTTTCTTTAATGTGAGGGGGTGAGTCTGAATTGCATGCAATCGCAAGATAAGTTCCAAAATGGTTGATTAGATCATCTTCAGAAAGTGTTGAGTTTAGTAAATTGAGTGCTTTGTTTATGTCATTTTCAGAGAGTTGAGAAGGCTCTTTAGGATAGGTGAGTTGTATTGTGGGGCATTCTTCAGGTAAATCCAGGTTGACTTTAATTTGTTCTAATTGAGTCGTTGTTTTTGCAATAGCCTCAGCTCTTTGGATGTGTTCATCCAGTGTTGCTAAGCGCTCAATCTGATTACTTGATAAAGTTTGGCCGGTATCTCTTAAGCTCTCTAAGTGCGTTTGTTCTTTTTTAAGCTTTTTTAAATCAAGATATTGTGTGGTGTATGCTAAGGCGCCGTACGCTTTAGAAGCACTGTTTGATTCAAAATAATTGAGTAAACTACGACAAGTGGTATCTTCTAATTGATATGCTGCTGGCAAGTGCCGCAACATACGTTGATAGGTTGGGAAAAGGTTTCCAATGAGTGCGGGCAGGCTTGTTTGAAAATCTTGCCTGTCTTTTTTTAATTGTTTTTGATAGCGCATGTCATCTGTTTCAACATCACTGATCACATCATCTGGTTCTTCGATTGATTTTCCTGTCGCTAAAAAGTCAGTGAGAAGGGCGGTTGCACGTAATTGACAAGCAACAAAGCTTGGTTTCGAAATACCTTGAAGGCCATTTATAATCCAGTTGAGATAAGTCAGTTCTTCAGGTGTGCCCCGCAATCCGCCTAAGTTGTTTTGACAATGGTTGAGTGTTTCAAGTGCCTTTTCAGGATTATCAGAGGCAAGGTAAAGATAAGTGAGATAGAGCGCATCAGATGGATGATTAGCATAAGGAGTCCCGTTATTTAATGGCAGCTCAATATACTGATCACTTAAATGATGATTGAACTCGGGCTTTTTATTTGAGCCGAGCATTTTTTTAAGTCGCTTGTATTGAGTAGCGGCCTTAATATCATGTTTTAATGTGTTTCTTTGGGCAGTTCCTTCTTCTTTTTTCTGACTTAAAAAGGGTTGGATTGGTAGCATGCATTTTTCAGAGCCATCTGGGTTTGTAAATTTAAGGCACGCCACACCACTTGAAAAGGGTGATGACGTCTGAGATAACACATAGTTTGTACCGGCGAGGCAAATGATTTCGGGGTGCTCGGCTTGATACTCTAAACTAAATCCATAGCGCTCGAATTTAACTTGAACCATTTGGGTGTTTTGGTTATATAACACGGTTAAAAAGTTGGCGTCTTCAAACTGAAGTAGTGGCTTTATAGTTGGGTTGTTTTCAAAGGCGTGGCAAAGCTCCCAAGCTGTTGTATGGTTGGTGTTTTGATCAATGGTTTTAAAGGATAGTTGTATTTTTTCTTCGAAAGAACTGGAGGTATTGTCTGCAAAAAACAGCGGTTGATTATCTTGTGTGATTAAAACATCTTTGGGTTGTTTGCATTTAACCCAACCTGAAATGCTATCGTCAAGGAGATATTCGGAAAAATCCAAAGGTAGGTGTGACCAATTGTATCCTTCAAATTTGGGTTCACTGAAAGATGAGGGTGTTTTTTGTTCATACCAATGTTCTTCTCCATTAATAGTCCACTTTTTTTGTATAACGGGTTTATCTAATAATGAATCTTTGATAACACGTATATCTCCATCTTCTCTTGGAAAATAAAAGTAGCTTTGATTGCTGGATGTAAAGCAGGAGCTTGTATGTTTTAATCCTAATGCAATGCATTGAGGATTGTTTTTAATATAAAGTGGGGTAGGAACGTACGTTTCGGCATGGGTTCCATGATAAACAAGACCATGTGTGGCATCTACTTGATAGATTGGTTGATGTGTTTTAGGGTTTTCAAAGGTAAAAGTCGGAGGGCTTTTAACTAAAGTGAGTGATGTGGTATCAAGGCCTATTTCATTAAGAGTATCAGGTAAGCACGCTTTAATTTCGTTAGCTGTCAGGGATTGAAGCAAATATTGAAAGGTATTAAAAGCTTCTTGTAGCTCAAGGTTCTCAACAAGGCTATGGGGTTGTTCGGGATTACTTTTTGCTTGCAGATAGAAATAAGAAGCGAGTGTTTTTTGATGAAAATTAGCATCAAGCGATTCATTTTTTTTATATTGCTCAATGGCATTTAAAAAGCTGTAGTGATGTAAGCTATATCTAATTTGTTCATCATCAAGCGTTGTTGTGAGTATGTCATCAAGCGTTGTTTTGAATTCGCTGAGTTTATCCGCATAGCGTCTAGTATCATATCCATTAAGATAACGGTTGAGTAAAAAATGCAAACGGATAAAAAAAATAGAGTCCTGACTGGGCAGTCCATTTTTGGATGTCGCGCGCATCCCATTCTGAATCAGGCGATAAAAAGAATTGATGATTGCAGGATTATTTTTCAAACAGTTGAGAAGAAGTGGCGGTTGAAAAAGGTTCGCCTCTAAATACTGTTGCATGTTTTTATCATTAAGGTGTGATAAATGTCTTAAAAAATAATCGAGGGTTAACTGAATTTGAACATCAGAATTACTTCGTAGGTGATACATTTCTCTTAACTGTAAGCTTTCAGCTTTGCTTCTGCTTTTTTTATGCCAACTTCGAGTTTCTCGATGTGGCTGAAGTTGTATATCGTTAGTCGCTCTTGTCTGTTCAAAAGGGCCCAGTACATTACATTGGTCAGTGCTATCTTTGAGTGGATAGACACTATGGTCGTTTGGTGCAACAAGATAATACGATGTTAACTCATTGCTTGGGGTATTGAGTTTAAGGGTATTGGTCTGACTATCTAAAGTAATCAGTAATGAAGGAGCAGCACTTTCTCTTTGTTGTGCAAGGGTATGAAATTGATGCAACCCTTTTTCTATGTTTTCCATTTGATTTAATTCAGAGCATATAGGTTCAAATTCAGGTGGGGCAATGTCACGAATATGCAGCATATACCATAAAGCGTCGTAACCTTGGGTGCTTAATGCGTCATGTAACCCTTGATCATATGGTAGATGAGAAAGTTGTCTTTGCGTGAGCCATTCCTGATACCCTTGTTTAAGTCTTTCTTTTAGGGCGGGATGTGCGTCAATCATGGATTGATAGTAATCGAGCGGGTTTCCATATGTGTATTCTGAATTAAAAAAGTTTGTTTTATCATTAAATGCCTTATCTAAATCTGGGTGTGTTGTTGCAAAATAAGGCTGTTTTTTTAGACGATTAAGCGCATCAAAGAGTTTTGTTTGAGTGGTTACAGAAAACGAACGGCTGGGGTGTTCGCGTTTAAAAATACTCATTTTTAAGGCTAAAAAACAAAACTGAACAAAAATGCCTTTAGGGGGGGGTTTAGAGTCTCCAGTGCATTTTACTTGAGCAGACTGATATTTTAATTTGAGCGTGTCGAGCTTGCTTTTTAAATCTTGAAGTTCGGTCGGAGATAAATGATTATATACAATGCTATTTAAGGCAGCATTAGGTAGCGCTTGCATCAAGTTTTCAATTTGCTCCATGACAGCATACTTTTGCCCTGCAGCATCAAGACGCTTTATTTCAGCTTCCCAGTGGGTGATTTGTTGAAGTATTTCATCTGGTTGAAAAGGAGGGATAGGAACAGCTCTCTCTTGTGTTGTTTTTGTTATTGCAGAGGCAGTGTTGGGAGAAACTGTGTGGATGTTGTATGGAATAATGAGAAAAGGTTTGGTATTTAAGTCTTCTGGTGCGGGAGCTGGGGCTTCTGTCTCAACGCTGGTATTGTCAAGCGTGTCTATTGTTCGACGTGTGATTGCAAGAGCATCTTCAATGGACGAAATGGCCTCTTCAGACAGGGTTTCTGCTACGAGCAGTCGGCCATAAAGTCGTAAGTTGTTACGATAAGTGTCTTTGACTAATTGTATATCAAGGTTAGCATGCTCTTTTGTGAGATAGTCATTAAGCGCATATATTTTGTAATTTAGAATAAAGTGCTGGTAGTCTTCAAGCGAGTCAAAGTTGAGCTTTAAAAGTTGATGAATTACGCGTTCAGCACAGGTTCCAGACAATTGAGAGCCAGTATATCCATGTTCTGGTATATCATCTTCATTGATAAATTCTTCACCATCTAAAAATGAAATGGAAGGCAAAATCTCTTCATATAGAGTTTTTGATGAAAAAGTGTTTCCTGGATGATCTGGATGGTTGCTTACGTTAGGTCTTATGAGGTTTTCAATAAAAAGAGGAAGTTCTGTTTGGTATTCTGTTTCGTCAAGTGTACTAAGGTCGATTGAAAAGCTTTTAATAGGTGAAAATAATTCTTTCTCAGTGCTTGATTTTTGAGCGTGATAACGAATGCCGGAACCTGAATTAATAACTTCAAAAATAAGCGTATGCTCATCTTTTTTCTTAAACCGATAAACCATCGCATGGCCTGATGGTTTTGCTTCCCAGCCTCCAGGTATTAAGAGGCTTTGACCGACTGTAAGGCCTTTGACCTCGTCGCTGAGGTTAGTAATATATTGGCTGTAGTTATCTTCGTTGAAGAAAGGTTTTGTTGCTAAGAGCCGATTTTTTTCTCGCATTGCTAATGCATTGAGTTGGGTTTTAAGTGTTACAAGATGATCTGTCGTATCAGCCGGCAGTGTTTCTAGGTATTGCGAGAGATATCCTGTTGTATTTTGAAACACATTTCCTTCATACCCGCTACCTGCAATATCGGCATCTGCACCAATATGAGCGAGTAGTGAAGCATTAATTCGAAGGATATCAGCCATGTTTTTTTAAAAGGATATATAAATCTTAGGGGGTGTATATATTATAGCAAAAAAGATTTAAAAGTAACCCTTTATGGATTAAGTATTATTCTATTTGATTTGATATTAAGTTATTTATTTATCTGTTGCTAAAATAAGTAACGCATTGAATAAAAGGGTGAGAATTTTGAATGATATGGGTATGGATAAAAAAGAACGAGTAAAATTATATTTTATGAGGGCCATGTTTTTTCAATTATTTGATTAAGGTGTCTAATTTTTCCATAATAATCAGTATTCAATTTATTCCAATTCCAGCGCCAAATCCATTTTTCTTCAACGTCTGTGTTTTCTATCTCATGGATAAAACCATTAAAACTGCCATAGGTTGATTGATTGCCAACAACTGCAGCCCAAGTTTGTCCATCTTGATTATCACAGGCATAAATATCGTTTATTTTGCCATCACAAGGTTTGTATACAGCAATATATGAGTTTTTTCGTCGCCCTATAAGCCAACGCCCTTTTTCAATACTTTGATCAAAGTTTTGAGGCCAGTGAAGTGTAACACTATTATCTGGATGTGCTACAAAGTTCAAGTCGTTATTGGCTTTGTACATAATGAGCAACATATTACTTTTTTGTTTGATGTATGGAAGTGATGTGTTCACTAAAATCTTATGTTGTCTTTTTCCATCTGCATTTATTTTTCCAGACTGGGTCCAAACAGCTAAATTATCGATGGCTGCAACCCATGGCCATTGTTGGTAGCCTTGACTTCCTGGCCAAAAATTTTGAATTGAGCTTAGCACAACGCCTTTGTTTTTGTAGAGGGCCACATTGGATTGACTAATAACAGAGCTTTGAGTTACAGAAGGTATTTGTTCTGCAATTAATTGGGCAAAATAAGGTGAAAAATAAGTGCCTTTCAAATAGGGTTTAAATGCCTCATGATCCCATAAATTGATTTTATCAATGAGCCAAAAAGTGTCCTCTATAACATCAGGGTGAAAATAGGCGCCACTGCTCCATTGAAAGAGTGTTTTGTCAAAACGACTTAAATGTTGATGTACATTTTTAGATAAGGCATGACCATTTGAAATAATTTGATCGACGTTTGTTTGAAAGTCGGCGATAGCGTCTGACATATTAAGTTGAGTCGTCGCGATAAAACTTCCAATTTGGCTGGATCGAGTTTGTTTTCTTCCTAATCCTGTCATTAAATGGATAAAATGCGCATGATTATGATCGTAGCCATTAATATATTTATTCGCCTGAGAGCGGCCTGCAGCTGGAAAAAATATGCCTTTATCATTTACGAATAACAAACAATTTTTAATCAGTCGAACAGCTGCTTGTGTTGCTAATGTTTTGATTTGTTCATCTTCTGAAAAATCTGCAAGATTGAGTAACCCTGACAATAAATAAGGAAAATAAACCGGCGAAAAAAACTCATAAAATCCGTATTCTACTTTAAGTGTTAAAAAGTGAAGAAGTCTTTTATGTAGCATCGTGTCAGATAATTCCCAACCAAATTTTTCATGTAAAAGCCATGCAGAAGACATCCAAAGTATCATATGATTTTCTGACCAGTATTGCCGCTCTAATTCACCTTTAGTTAACCAAAAGGGTTGTTTTTTAAGAGTGTTTAGTATTTTACACGTTGAATCTTTCGTTAAAAAAAGCACACGGATGAGCTGATTGATTTCAAAATCCCTGTTTTTTTTGATTTGAATATTTGCCAAGGTTCGCTCAAGTATGTCTTGATTTAACGGGACTCCTAAATAGGCTTGTATCACCAACGCGCTGATATTATTTGTTGAGGCTGCAGATGATAAATATGCTTGACGACGAACCTCATACTCAGCCACAGAATTTGCAAAAGATGGCACGAACACGTATATAAGGCATATGAACAAGCTTGCTTTAATAAACCTTATCCTGGAAACAAAACGAATCGTCATTTTGAACGTAGCCATGGTTTCATTAAAAAAGAACGAGGACCAGCATGTTCCGATTTTGGAATGATAGGGATTGTATGGCACCATACCACATGTTGGCTTGATCACAAGCAAATGTAAGTTGTATCAGGTGTGAATAGTCTTAGTCATCCGTAGTTGTATTCACGCTATTTCTTTCTCAAAATCATCTTCGCGATGGTCGGCTGCAAGGTAGGTATACATCGTTGGCACAACAAACAAGGTAAAACAGGTGCCAATCAAAAGTCCGGTTGAAATCACAAGACCAATATCAAAACGACTCACAGCACCAGCGCCTGAGGCAATTAAGAGTGGTAAGACGCCAAATACCATGGCAGCAGTTGTCATTAAAATAGGACGCAGGCGAATGGCGGCTGCTTCTTCAACTGCGGCTCTTCGGTCGAGTTTTTGGGTACGTTGCAGGTGATTTGCAAAATCAACAATCAGAATACCGTGTTTGCTAATTAAGCCAATTAAGGTGATTAAGCCTACTTGGGTATAAATATTAATGGTTGCAGCGCCTAAATTAAGTGGAATGAGGGCGCCACAAAGCGACATAGGCACACTAATTAAAATAATCAGTGGATCGCGAAAGCTCTCATATTGCGCTGAGAGTACTAAGAAAATAATAATAATAGAGAGAAAAAAAGCCAGAATTAGCGCGCTACCTTCTTGCATGAATTGTCTTGATTGGGCAGCATAATCAATGGTGAAGCCTTTAGGCAGCACGTCTTTTGCGGTTTCTTGTAGAAAGCTTAAACCTTCACCAAGGGTTGTGCCTGGGGTCATCACTGCTTGAATGGTTGTTGAGTTAAGCTGCTGAAAATGCGTAATGGCATTGGGTCCTGTTTTTTCAACAGGTGTTACAATGGTTGAGAGCGGGACCATCGTGTTGTTCATGGTTTTAATATAAATTTGGCCGAGTGCCTCTGGTGTCATACGAAAGCGTCGCTCTAATTGTGGAATCACTTGGTAGCTACGGCCCTCTAAATTAAAGTAATTGGTATACCCACCAGAAAGAGCAGCACTTAAGCTATTTCCAACAGCTTTCATATCTAAGCCTAAATCGGCTGCTTTGGCACGGTTAATTTGAAGCTCAACCTCAGGTTGATTAAACTTTAACGTATTGTCGAGATAAATAAATAAGCCACTGTCTTTGGCTTTGGCCATGAGTTTTTCAGAAACATCAAATAAGCTTGCAAAGTCATTACTGGTTTTAACAACTAATTGAATGGGGGTGCCGCCACCGCCTCCTGGTAGTGATGGCGGAATGACCGCAAAGCTTTTAATACCTGGAACGGTGTTAATGGCTTCTTGCAATGGTCTTTTCATCTCAAACTGTGTGATATCACGCTTGTTCCACGGTTTTAATACAATACCGGATATAGGTGAATTTGAGTTAACAATAAAGTAATGCTCTGCTGCCGGGAAGCTTGCAAATATTTTTTCGAATGGTTTGGTAAAGGCTTCGACATACTCTAATGTTGCTGATTGGGGTGGATTCCCGACCACAAAAAAGAAACCTTGATCTTCTTCAGGGGCTGTTTCACTCGGTGTTTTCATATAAAGATAAGGTAAAACTAAGAGCACAACCACCGCAAATACAATCATAATTTCGCGCGTATCAAGCAATTGATGTAGCCAGTGTTTATATTTAACCTGCCAGTTCTGAAAAATATTTTCGACGGTTCGTGAGAGTTTTCCGGTACTCATTTCGGGCGAGAGAATTTTAGAGCACATCATAGGCGAGAGTGTTAAGGCGATAATGCCTGAAATAATCACAGCTGATGCAAGGGTAAATGCAAACTCTTTAAAGAGCGCGCCGGTTAAACCCGACATAAACCCAATGGGTGCATAAACAGCGGCAAGGGTGATGGTCATTGCAATAACGGGTGTTGCAATTTCACGTGCGCCAGCAATAGCAGCGTCAAAAGGTGTTTTTCCTGCTTCAATATGACGGTGGACATTTTCAACCACAACAATGGCATCATCAACCACAAGACCAATGGCAAGTACAAACGCAAGCAAGGTTAATAAGTTAATAGAGTACCCTAAAAAAAACATACAGGTACATACACCAATTAAAGAAAGTGGAATGGTAACCACTGGTATAAGAACAGAGCGAAATGAGCCTAAGAATAAAAAAATCACCGCAATTACAATAAAGGCTGCTTCAAAAATAGTCGAAAGCACTTCATCAATCGATGCACGAATAAAGTCAGTTGCATCGTAGACAACAGTTCCTTTCAGTGATGGCGGAAACTGCGGCATAAGGGATTCAAAAGATTTGCGTACTTGTGTTATCACATCAAGTGGGTTGGCACTTGGGGTTGGGGTAATCCCCATAAAGACAGCTTTTTTGCCATTAAATACAACTGAAGAATCATAATTTTGAGAGCCTAATTCAACACGCCCAATGTCGCGCAGTCGAATCATTGAGCCATTGTCATTTCGAACAATAATCTGGCCAAATTGTTCAGGATTACTTAAGTCGGTATTGGCTCGAATACTAACAGCAACATATTCGCTTTTGGTGCGTCCTGCAGCGGTTAAAAAATTATTATTTTTAAGCACTTTTGAAACATCAGCAGGGGTTACATTAAGAGCTGCCATTTTATTAGGATTGAGAAAAATCCGCATTGAGTAGACCTGACCACCTAGAATTTTGGCCTCTGAAACCCCGCTAATCGTTTCGAGTTGAGGTTTAACCACACGGGTTGCATAGTCGGTGATTTGTTGTGGTGTCATGTCGGTGCTGTTTAAACTTAAATACAATAAGTCAGTTGAAGTATCAGAACTTTTTACAATGACAGGGTCTTGTGATTCTGAGGGCAGTTGATTTAACGTTTGTTGTACTTTGCTCATGACATCAGTAAAAGCAACTTGTGAATCAAACCCAAGCTTAATGTTGAGGGTAATGGTACTGGTGCCAAGTGTGCTGGATGAAGTCATGTAATCAACCCCCTCGGCACTTGAAACAGCGCTCTCAATGGGGGTGGTAATAAAGCCTGCAATCAGGTTTGAGCTAGCCCCAGGGTAGCTGGTGGTCACGGTAATGACTGTATTATCCATTTTAGGGTATTCACGAATGGATATATTGAGCAGTGAATTTAAACCAAATAACAAAATTAAAAGGCTAATAACAGTCGCAAGTACCGGGCGTTTAATATATAAATCAGTAAAGTGCATAGTCTTATTCGCTTACATTGGATGTATTTTTACTGGTATTTAAAGGGACATCGTTATTGATAATAACGCGAGTTCCATTTTGTAGTTTGACTTCACCGGCACTCACCACTTGTTGACCTGCTTTAAGCCCTTTGGTAATGATAATTTGGTTGCCCTGTTCGTCTCCTGTGGTTACAAATACGCGTTCCACAGTCAGTATTTCTTTTCCGTCATCATCTTTCTGAATTTTGTTATCAATAACTTGTGGCTGGATTAAAAAAACAGAATCACCGTAAAGGCTGTAGGAAATAGCGGTGGTAGGGAGAACGAGTGCCTTTTCAATAACCGGTTGTTCTATTTCTATAGATGCGAACACACCGGGGATAAAAGCATACTGTGTAAGATTTGCAGCCTGATTCTTTTCAGTGTTGCACGTCACTTGTGTACGGTTGCTGTTTGGAATTTTTTCAGTTTCAAAAAGGTGAGAGCGTCTTTCTTCGTTGAACACCTCGGTGGGGCAGTTTGGAATGGTTGCTTGTACTTTTACATTGTGTGTTTGTGTATCAGCTTTGGCATTAATGGCAGTGATTTTTCCGGTAAATACTTTATCTGTGTTGGGTTCTATATAAAATAAAATATTTTGTTCAACATGAATGCGCGATAAAAGATGCTCAGGAATATAAAATTCAAGGAAAAGTGGATCGAGTGATTGTAGGGTGACAATGCTTTTTTTGCCAGGTGTGATGTACTCACCTAGGTTAATTAAGCGAATGCCAAGACGGCCAGAAAAGGGTGTCTTAATATGTTTTTGCTTGATATTAGCTTCTGATTTTTCGACGTTTGCTTCAGCCTCTAGCATTTGGGCTTTGGCGGTATCAACTTCTGACTGTGAGGTGGCATGTTTTCCTAAAAGTTGCGTTTGGCGTTTATAATTCACTTTTTGTAGCACTAAATTGGCTTGATTAGATTTGAGCGTGGCCTTATCAATACTGTCATCAATATCAATGAGTAAAGTATCTTTTAGGACTGTTTCGCCTGATTTAAAATGAATGTTGACGACGTTACCAGCAGCTTCAGAATTAATATCAACCCCATTAACGGCCATAAAAGAACCAACGCTATGTAGGTTAGGTTGCCACTCTGTTTCAGCAACAGTAACAGATGCAACAGTCACAGCAGGGGGTTGGAAATTTTTAAAAAACTGTTGTAAAAATACTTTTTTGGCAACATTAAAAAGAATAAGACCACCAAAAATAATGCTTAATCCAATGATCATCAGTGTCATCGGTTTTCTGCGCGAGATGAATGCTTTAAGCATTGGCTGTCCTTTATGCCATATTTTTTTATCTTTCGATGTTACAAAAGATAACGAAGCTTGTCACTTTTGTTTGTTTGGGGCACCAGCTAAAGTTAGCCACTTATCGACGCTATCATCAGCAGTACTACCATGGCCTGGTAAGGGCAATAGTTTGTTTTTTTCCATTAATGCCACCATTTTTTGGAGGCGTTCTAAGGGGTCAAAGGTTTGCAAAACCAGAATAAGATCATCGATGATGGCTTGTTTATCAAGGGTTGGATTAATGGCAATATTTTTATATTGTGCATAGGCAAGCAATTGATCATATACAGCCTCTAAAGCTGGTTTCATGGTTTGATGTTCAATGCCAAGGTTGTGATTTGTTTGGTTAGTGCCTTGTTCCCATACATGCCATAAAAAATGGCTGCCTTGCCCACAATAGAGTGATGAATAAATGCTTGTGTAATTGTCGTTAGATTTTTGGTAAAAATACGAGCTATCGATACACATGTGATGAGAGTATCTATCTGCAAGTGCATGTACAAAGATACCCATCTTAGCGAATGCTACCTCATGAGGCGTAATATAGGTTTGAAAACTTTTATTGTTAGCTAAAACAGGCGTTGAAGTGCTGTTTGATTCGGGTTTTTCTATGATTAAAGTCCCGAGCTGTGTAACAAAGGGAATAGTGAGTTTGGCTAATCCTAAACTAAAAAAACTCATGGGGCTTCTAAGCGTGTATTGAGATTGCTGACAAGGCGAATGAATTGCATCGGGTAGGCTCATTATTTGTGTGATACCTGCGGCACACGCATCGTGTCTTTCATTAAAAACCCAAGCACGAAAGTTAGTTAGTAAATTTTCATAGGGTTGATTCGTTGGAGAAAAATAATCAGTAGGAAATGAAGGAATAGGGAGAGATTTGCCATCGGCTGAAAAGCGGGCGTGAAGGTGTAATAACATGCCGCCTGTTTGAAAGCTAAATTTAGAAACACCTTTTACCTCAGGGGTAATCAGTAAGCATTTTCGAGCTGCATCATGCCAATTATCTCGGCACTTTTTGCTTTCAGCATCGGTTAGTATTTGTAAGCCTTTTTGGTTAAAGGCTGTATATTGAGTTTGGTCGGTTGCTTCAGAATAAATCATCATTTGATAGGCTTGCCAGGCATCAAAGCCTATGAGTTGCGCCATAAAATAGGTTGCATCTGAATGTAATAAACTACGTGCACCTGCGATTTTATTTTTGGTTGCTAAACCACTGACACCTGTATAGAGTGCTTTTAGTCGACAGCTTAAGGCTTGTTTGTGGCTTAAGTGACTCGTTCGACATTCTTCTCCGAGATTAAGGCAGTTTTTGATCAGTGGTTCTTTGGCGTTTGCTTTGTTAAAACAGATATCAACACCAAATCCATAGGTGTTAAGAGAAATAAAAACAAGAAAGGTGCTAATGTATTTGAGCATTTTGTTCTCTTATTTTGGAGCCCCAGCTAAAGTTAACCACTTATCCACGCTATCATTGGCAACACTACCATGTCCTGGTAGAGGTAATACGTTGTTTTTTTCCATGAGTTCAACCATTTTTTGGAGGCGTTCTGTAGGGTCAAAGGTTTGTAAGACAAGAATAAGTTCATCGATAATGGTTTGTTTATCAAGGGTTTGGTTGATAGCAATATCTTTATGTTTTGCATAAGCCAGTAATTGATCAAAGGTCGCCTCGAGTGCTGGTCTCATGGTTTGGTGTTCAAGTTTAAGATTTGCATCCGTTTGATTGGTGCCTTGTTCCCACACATGCCATAAAAAATGACTGCCTTGAGCACAATAAAGGGATGAATAAGCGCTTGTATAGTTTTTATCCGGAGTTTGATAAAAATACGAATGATCGGTGCACATGTGATGAGAGTATCTATCTGAAAGTGCATGTACAAAAATGCCCATTTTGGCGAAGCTCACGTCATGAGGGGTAATATAGGCTTGAAAACTGTCATTATTGGCTAAAACAGGTTTTGAAATGCGGTTTTGGTCGGGTGTTTCTATTATGAGTGTTCCTAATTGTGTAGAAAAAGGAATGGCGAGCTTAGGTGCGCTTAAGAAAAAAAAGTTCATTGGGCTTTTTAAGACATGGTTTGATTGTTCACATGGCGCATGAGTTGCATCGGGTAAATTCATGTTTTGTGTAATGCCTGCGGCACATGCATCAACTCTTTTATCAAATACCCAAGCACGAAAATTGGCTGGTATGGCTTCATATTTATAGTTGGTTTGTGAAAAATAATGCGTAGGAAATGAAGACACGGGTGGTGGCTCGCCATTGGATGAGAAGCGGGCATTAAGATGTAATAACATACCACCTGTTTGAAAGCTAAATTTAGAAATACCCGTTACTTCAGGTGTAATAATTAGGCACTCTCGTGCAGCGCCAGTATTCCAATGGTCTCGGCATTGCTTAATGTCATCATTCGTTAGAATTTGTAAGCCTTTTTGATTAAAGGCTGTGTATTCAGCTTGATCGGTTGCTTCAGAGTAAATCATCATTTGATAGGCTTGCCAGGCATCAAAGCCTATGAGTTGAGCCATGAAATAAGTTGCATCTGAATGTAATAAACTACGTGCACCAGCAATGGTATCTTTGGTCGCTAAACCGCTGACACCATCGTAGAGTGCTTTTAATCGACAGGCTATGGTTTGTTTTGCGTTTAAGTTACTGGTTCGACATGCTTTCTCAACGCCCAAGCAATTTTTGATGAGAGGTGCTTTGGTGTCTGGATTATTGAAACAGACATCAACGCCAAATCCGTAGCTATTAAGAGAAATAAAGAAAATAACGAGACTGAAGCGTTTAAGCATCCTGCATCTCCGCTTGAAAAAATCTATAGTAGCAAGTCTTATAAAATAGAACCATGAATTGTTTGAAAATTGACAGCATCCCCTAAAACAATCAATAAAAAATGATTAGGGGCTGTTGACATATATGGACCCTGCCAGGTCTTGCAATAGGTTGTCCCATTATTTTTAGCAAGTTAGGTTGAGATGCAGTCATATATTCGGCCTCTGGTTAAGTGAAATACGTTCACTTGGGCCCTGATAGTTATC
>JAHZKF010000077.1 GCA_022600575.1 Gammaproteobacteria bacterium
ATAACCTTTGTCATAAAGAAGGACCGCTTTTATCCGATCACAAATACGCTTATCGCGTTCTTTTTTATGACACTTTTTCAAGTGTGCACATTCTTGTGCTGTAAGTCGTCTGTCCATCCGACGTATTTGATCATATCCAACTTAAATTCGCAACTCCATTAGCGATAGGTATATCATGGACAGCATCAGGAGTTTATCCATACTATAAGTGCTGAACACCCTTTAACGTATGGTAAAAGACGATGATGAGAACACTGATGAAGAGCATGCTTCAAATGTTTTCTTTTGCTCCGACTTCATATCTCTAACACTAAAAAATCGGATGGCCTCATCACTGTTAAGCGTTGCAACAGCATCTGTATTTGGTGATCTAGCAATTGAAAGCGTTCGGCCTTTTCCGGTTGATACTTCAGCTATTTTTGAGAATTTTCTTTTGGATACATCCCATAATTTAAGAGAGGCGTCAGAAAAACCATGGCTGGTGACAAGGTAGTTAGGGTTAGTTAGATGGAGCACATCGCTGATTTGGCTCGAGGTGTCATGAGTATCCATAACATGATCGGTATGTGTGTCCCAGTAGCAAAGTCTTCGGCAGGCGGTTCCACCACCAGAAATGAGATAACGCGGGGAATTAGGCTGAAAGGCAAGTGCCTTGATTGCAGCTTTGTGGGTTGTATTGGTTCTAACAGGTTCGTTATCAAGGTGGCGAATATCCCATAGTTTAACTTTGTTTTCATTTCCTCCACTTGCAACGATATGTTCACCATCGTAAGCAAGACCTATTATTTGTTGTTCATGCTGTTTCATTTGAGCGGTGATGCCTAAGGGTGTTCTTAGGTCAACATAAATTAATTCACCATTTCTATTACCGCATACAAAGGTGTGTGGGCTTGTTTGTATCAGTGAATAAATAATAGAGGGACCTGTACTTATTTCTCGTATAAAAGGCGAACTGACTTCAGGAATAGTGCTTAACGTATGTAATTTGAGGGTGCCATCATCCCAGCCAGAAACGACATCTGTTTCATTAACAGGCATCACAGCATGTATAACCCCGGGCGTTGTGATGGACTGGCTTACGCTAAAGGGGTCTGAGCCTGAAGCCTTGATGTTTTGTATGTTGTAAAGTGTACTAGAAAATCCGGCGTTTTCATCAGATCCTAAAGAAATCACAAAATTATTTTCTTTTGACCAAGCCATGGTGTTCGAATAAAAATCATCTAACATGGTGGGCGCATCTAAGACCCTTGTTTTACTAAATGAAAGCGGGGCTGCATATCTGCGGTTATAGGAGGACACAAACTTTGCGTCTATTGGAGCTTTTACTGTTTGATTAAAAGATGGGGTGAGTGGTTTTGGGGGCGAGAATAAAAGCACGCGATCGCCATCAGGGTCTTTCAATGCTTCGTAGATGTGTTTAGCTAATGGCGTCTTTGGGGTTTTGGGTGGATAGTCGAGAGGGGAGCCAAGGTCACCGTTTCTTCGTCTAGGAATGAAGCGATCGGGGTATGTGCTTGAGGGAGATAGGAAGCGTTTTTTACTCAACATGTTTGTTTTAGCCTTAAATAAGATAGCGCGACATGTTACATTAAATAAACATAAAGGTCAATATAAGATCTTATTTTTAGCTTAGAAGGTTGAGGTGATGGGATAACGCCAGTCTCGTCCAAAAGCACGCTTGGTTATTTTAGTGCCTGGAGGTGCTTGGCGGCGTTTATATTCGTTTTGTTTAATGAGCTTTGTGATGCGTTTAACAATAGTAGGCTCATGACCTTTTTCAACAATATCGGCCGTGCTGAGCTTTTCATCCATATAATACGAAATAATGGCATCAAGCTCGGGATAATCAGGCAGGGTATCTTGGTCGGTTTGGTTTGGTGCAAGTTCGGCTGTCGGGGCACGGGTAATGACGCGCTCAGGAATAACCGGGCTTAAGGTGTTTCGATAACGTGCAAGTGCATAAACAAGCATTTTAGGCACATCTCTAATAGGGGCAAAACCGCCACACATGTCACCATAAAGCGTTGTATATCCAATCGCACTCTCACTTTTGTTACTGGTTGTGAGTACAAGTTTTCCATTTGTATTGGAAAAAGCCATCAGAAGGATACCGCGTAAGCGTGCCTGGAGGTTTTGCTGGGTAATATCAGGAACGGTTTGATTATCTAGATGAGGTTTAAGAGTTTCAAGTAAAGCCTCAAAGCCTGGTTCAATCGATAACGTATTGTGTGTGATGCCTTGCAGTGCCACTATTTTTTCAATATCTTCGGCGCTAATATCTGAGGTGTAGCGTGAAGGGAGTGCTAATGTTTGTACGCGTTCAGCGCCAAGCGCATCGACAGCAATGGCAAGGGTTAAGGCCGAATCAATACCACCCGAGAGACCAAGTAAAACGCCTGAAAAGTTATTTTTCGTCACATATTCATAAAGCCCAGTGCAAAGTGCCTGGTAAATAAGAGCATGCTCATCTAAATGGGGCGCGATTTCAGATTGAATGTTTTGGTTTTGGATATGAACGGTTTGAAGGTGCTCTGTAAAGGCAGGTGCTTGAGCTTTGATGTGGCCTTGGGTGTCAAGCACAAACGATTGTCCTGAAAAAACCAATTCATCTTGCCCACCTGCTAAATTAACATAGACAAAGGTTAAGTTATCAGGGCTATGTGCCTCGAGTAGTTTTAGACGTCGTTCAGCTTTATTGATTTCAAATGGTGAGGCATTAATAGACACCAGTACTTCAGCACCAGCGTTAATAATTTGTTCAATTGGGCCAGATTTCCAAATATCCTCACAAATACAAAAGCCAATGGTTTGGTTTTTAAGGGTGAGTATGCATGGTGTTGCAGGGCCTGGTTCAAAATAACGTTTTTCATCAAATACGCCAGTATTAGGCAGGTGCTGTTTTTGATATGTGATGGTCACTTGTCCTTGATGAATAATGCTGAGTGTGTTGTAGCATGAGTCATTTTGTTTTTGAGGATGACCCATCACAACGTGTGTATTTTGTGTGGCTTGGCAGATGGTTACGAGTGCTGCTTCAACGCGATGCATAAATTCAGGGCGAAGGAGTAAGTCCTCAGGTGGATAACCAGTTAGGGCAAGTTCAGGGAATATGATTAAATCGTGTGTTGCCTGGTGGTTTTTTATAATATGAATGATTTGTTTGGCATTGTTTTCAATTGCACCGACGGTGGGATTGATTTGCGCCATCAGGAGTGCAAGAGAGTTTGACATGCTTTTTTCTGCCTAAAAATATTTAATGAGTGCCTAAAGGCGTATTATAAGAAAGTCATTTGCTTGTGTCACGATAAGGATAAAGTAGATTTAGGGTTTGTCTGGTTTTGTTTGAGTTTGATCTAGTTTTTTTAAGTTTTCTTCATACGTTTCAAAGGCTTTTGTTGTGCCTGTTTTTGAAGGTTTAAAAAATTGAGCTTGGTGTTTATTGTTTTCAGAGGTTTTTGTATACACCAAACCAATGAGGTTACTCAGTGCCGCTTTAAGGATTTCAAATGGGGTTGAAATGAAGGTATAGAACCAACGTTTTGGGCGATTTTTAGCAAATTCTGCTCGACCAGAAAAAGTTTCGAGTAAGGTTTGAGTGGTTGCTTGGAATACGTCAAAATCGCCCGTTTTTTTAAACTCGATTTTGGCTTGATTTAAATCTGAAATAAGTGCTCTTGCTTTTTTTATGGCTGGTATGTATGTATTTTTTTTATGTTTTGAGTGAATGGATTCACTTCTTTTTTCTAGTTCATCTATTTTTTGTGTGAAAGCATGAGTTGAGGCATCAAACTGAGCGATAATGAAGTCTATTTCTACGGTTATTTTTTCTGAGATTGTGTTTATTAATACAGCGGTTTCTTCTCCTAAGTTGTGTGTTCCTGCTTGCTTTTTTTGAATTAAAGTGGTGAGTAAGGGCTCTAATATTTCAGGCATTGCTGCTTCTGCGAGTGTTTTTAAGGTTTGATATTGCTTAATAATGATACTTCGGTCTGTTTCTGCCGCGATATTTTTGAGTTCAGTTTCTATATATTGATTCAGTGCAGTAAATGTTTTAAAGGAAGAGGGTTCAGGTTTATTGGCATGTTCTTTTTTATAGGCATCGACTTTTGCTTCTAATGCTGCTTTTTTTTCAATCACACCCTTGTGTTCAGGTATTAATATCAGCAGTTGTGAAAGCATGGTGACAAGGGCATTTGCTGCTTTTAAAGTGGATGTACTTGTGATGTGAATGTGTTTTAAATCAATTTGGCTTGCTTCTAAAAAGTTTACATCAAATTTTTGGGCGAACTCAGTTGCAGTAGAAGAAGATGTTAGAAGACGGCTACCTGCCTTTTCGCCAAATACTTTGGTTTCTTGGCTTGATTGAACTGAGTCGTCTAGTAGCTTAAATACATATTGGATGGTTTCAAGTTCAGTTGCAGTAGTATCAGTGGATTTTATTAATGTTTGAACTTGATCTCGGCAATCTTTTTTTGTTTTATCTACAATAGTACCCTTTGACTTCAGATGCGTGAGAAAGCTAAGTGTTATCTCTTTCATAAACATTCACCTCCCATGTTGGGATTGTATTATTTTTGAGATATGTACTTATAATACTAGAGTTAAGACATAAATTAATCAAATTGACATTTTTTCTTCTTTATCCAGACATGCCAAATCTTTTTCATAAGCTTCAAATTGTTGGGTTGTATCTGTTTGCGCGGGTTTAAAAAAAGGATGTTCGGAGTATTTTTTATATCCTAATCCAATAAGCACATTGAGCATGGCTTTGAGTATTTCAAAGGGTCTAGAAATGAACATTCTAAACCAAGGGTGTGAGCGGTTGGTTGCAAATGCGGCACGGCCAGGAAAATCTTTCAGTAGTGTTTGAGTTGTTTTTTGGAACGCAATTAAATCCCCCGTTTGTTTAAACTCGGCTTTGGCTGCATTTAAATTTTTAATGAGGGTTCTGGCATGCGTAATTGCCGGGGTATACGTCTTTTTTGCATGATTTGAACTAACCGTTTTACTTCTTGTTTCTAGCTCATCAATTTTTTGGGTAAAGGTGTGGGTTAAGGCATCAAACTTAGGAATGATTTTGTTTTTTTCTTGTGTCATCTTGTCTGAAACAGTTGTGATGAGTTGAAGTATTTCATTGGGGTCATAGTTGGCCTCTTTTTTTTCTTCGATGAGGTTTTGTAAGGCTTGGTATTGTTTAAGCCTTGTACTGCAGGTGGTTTCTAGATCAATGTACTTCAGCTCGGTTTTTATCAATTGCTCAAGTTCAAATAGCGTTTCAAATGATGTGGTATGAATTGCATGAGCATGCTCTTGTTTAAAGGCCGTGATTTTGTTTTCTAATTCTGCACGTTTTTGACTAACCTTTTCATGAGGTATTAATGACAACATAGCCGAAAGCAGATTGACAATGGCATTGGTTGCTTCTAAAGAGGAGGGGCCTGTGATGTTTATTTTTTTTAAATCAATTTTGCTCGCCCTTAAGAAGTTGACATCCAATTTTTTACCGAATGCAACACGTGTTTTATCGCTTAAAGGGTTTAAAAGCCCCAAAACGTGCTTTTTACCGAAGGCTTCGTTTTCTTTACCTGTATTAACAGCGTTGTCTAATAGGTCGAATATATATTGGATGGTTTCATGTTCTTCGGTAGTTGTATTCGCATTTGTTGGGTTTAATGCTTGAACTTCATTTCTAAGTGCTTCAATTGTCTGAGCAACACCTGGACCTACTTTTTCTAAGTGGCGCATAAGAGACAGTGTTAAGTGCATGGTAAAACAAGACGCTCTAAGTTTGGATGAGGTTATTCTAAAGGGTTATTTTGATAATGCTAGGGCATTCGTGTTTTATGATGTTACTTGATATTAACCGGCTTTAGGCGGATCAGATTTTTTTTCGTCTGAACCCAAATTTTCTAAGCCTGCTTCATAAGCTTCAAATTCTCGGCTTGTACCTGTTTTTGGAGGAGCGAAAAATTGGTTTTGATGTTTATTGTCTCCAGGAGGAGTTGTATACCTTAAGCCGATGAGTTTATTAAGTACTTCTTTGAGTATTTCAAAAGGTTTAGAAATAAAGGCTCTAAACCAGCGGTTTGAGCGATTTTTTTCAAATTCCGCACGATTGGGGAAGTTTTTAAATAGTTTTTGGATGCTCTGTTCAAACGTTGGTAGATCGCCCGTTTTTTTAAATTCAGTTTTTGCTTCATCCAATGCGTTGAGGAATGTTCTCGCGGTTGTAATGGCGGGTGTATATGTATTTTCTGCATGTTTGGCATTAACCTTTTTACTTCTTTTTTCTAGTGCATCAATTTTTTGGGTGAAAACACGGGTTGATTCATCAAATTGAGTGATGATTTGGTCTTTTTCTTGTGTGATTTTATTTGTAATACCGTTTATTAACACAAACGTAGATTCTCCTAAGTTTGATTGCGCTGTCTCTTCTTTTTGGGTATCAGGTTTCTCTTTCCGTTTGAGAAGACCCATTAGTTTTTGGACTCTGTTCTTTTTTTGGGGTGAATTTATGATTAAGCTTTCTGATAGATTGATTGATGATTCTATGGCTAATGCTTGTAGCTCTTGATACTTTTCAAGCCTTATACTGCATTTGCTGCTTGAAGCGATTTTCTCAAGCATGTTTTCAATATATTGATTAAGGTCAGAAAATTTTTCAAATTCTTTTGAAGTATCGATAGTGAGGCTTTCTTCTTCAAAAGTAGTGATTTTGCCTTCTAACTCTGTTTGTTTTTGATTAATCGTGTTTTGCATTTCTGATGAAGCAAAGGGTTTTAATGGTGCTAAGATTTCAAATAGTCCGGAAAGCGCATTTGCTGCATCAAAAGAGGATGCCCCCGTGATATTGATTTTGTCTAAATCCAAGGTGTTCGCTAGGTTCAAACTTTCCTCTAATTTATGACCTAATTCATCGCGAGTTTTGCTGCTGGCAAGGTTTAAAAGTCCAGATTTATTTTCTTCTGCGAAGCTAAAAATAGCTTCTGTTTTAGTAAACGCTAGGTCGAGTAAAGAGAGTATATACAGAATGGTTGTTTTTTCTTCTGTTTTATCATCCATAATTGAGTCTGCTAATTGTCGTACTTTATCTCGGATCTTTTCTACCTTCTGACTGACAGTTAGTTCACCTGGAACTGGTGTAGCTGAATTAAGTCGTACTAGGTCTGATAGTGTTAATTTCATAATAATACCACCCTATATTTAATTTTTCTTAGATCTTTTCGTCTCTTGTTCTTCACCCAAATGCTCTAATCCTTCTTGATATTCCTCAAACTTTCTTTTTGTTCCTGTTTCGGGCGGCTTAAAGAAAGCGTTTGAACTTTGCGTTTTTCCGGGTAGTTTTTGTTGGACCCTTTGAATGAGCTGATTAAGTTTTTCTTTGAGATTTTCAAAGGGGGCTGATACATATTGTCTAAACCACGGTTCGGAACGGTTTTCTTCAAGTGCTGCGTGCCCTTCAAACTCATTGAGTGAGCTTGCTATTTGTTGCTTAAACAATTTGAAATTACTGGTTTCTACAAATTCTTTTTTTGCACCTTGTAAGTTTCCAATCAGTGCATTCGCTTCAGTAATTGCTTTTGTATATTTGTTTTTTTCAATTGGGTCCGTAATTTTTCTGCTTCTTTTATCAAGATTATCAAGCTTGTCTTTAAAAGCATCCGTTAGAATGTCAAATTCCCCTGTGATTTGGGGTACTTCTTTTGTCATTGATTCAGAAATGGTATCGATGAATTGACCTGAAAGGGTATTATAGGGAGCTAGTTCTTTTCTTCTTGCTATCAGTGATTCTTTTAATTTTTGGTAAGCTTCAAGCCTTGCACCGACTTCTGGTATGTCAGCGATGGTTTTAAGGGTTTCTTCCCCTTCTTCAATGTATTCTTTCAACATGGCTTCGGAGATTTCATCAAGTAAATCAGCTGATTTACCATACTCTACATCTTGCCAAGGTTCTGTGAGGGGTGGCATGAGGTAATCTAGAAATGAATACGCTGTCTCTTCATCTTTTGATAGTTCTTCTTTATCACGCTCTTTTTCTGTAAAATCTTTAAGTCTCTGATATCCGCTAAGTCTTGTCTCGCGATTGGCTTCTTGAGCAATCTTTTTATGTTCAGCTTTTATATATTCGTTTAAATCGAATAAATCTTTTATCGGACTTGAGGGGTCAGAAAGTACATATGCTCCCATTTCTAGTTGATAAGCTTTTATTTTGTGATTTAATGCGGCTTGTACTGTAGCGATTCTTTCCTCAGGAACCATAGATTGGAGGGTTTCAAATAGGTCGAAAAGTGCTTCGGCTGCGGCATAGGATTGCTCTCCTGTGATATTGATTTGAGTTACATCTGTTTTGCTCGCATCTGAAAAAGTTGTTTCTAATAAAGCGAATAGCTCGGTACGCATGCTACCACTCGTAGGATAAACAAGACTCCATCCTTTTTCACGGATGAAGGCATCAGTCCTCTCATTTGAGGCAACGGTTTGCTCCAATTGGTTTAAGATATATTGGACGGCGGAAGCTTCTTCCGGGCTGACGTCTATTAGTGACTTAACTTCATCTCGGAGTTTCTTCACTTTATTTCCGGCTGCTTCAGCAACCTCGTAAAGTTTTTTCATCTGACTAATGGTTAATTCCATGATTGTCCGCCTGTATTCATTTTTACCAGTAGTTCATTAATATTACACTGAGATTATAAATATTTCAAATAGATCTTTTTTTTGATCTTGTAAGGGTTGTGTGATAAATCTGATTTACCTGGGCTTTAAATCTCGATATGATGTGACCTGAATTTTAAGAGGAGTGAGTAATGAGTTTTTTTATATCAAATGCAATGGCTGATGCAGCTGATGCAGCAGGGCAGGCAGCACAAGGCGACGGAACCTTTTCGTTGGTCATGATAGGCGTTATTTTTGTTTTATTTTATTTCATGCTGATTCGTCCACAAAATAAACGCGCTAAAGAACATCGTGAGTTAATTACTAAGCTTGAAAAAGGGGATGAAATTGCCACTTCTTCAGGTATTTTAGGACGGGTGGTTCACTTAGATGAGCAATATCTAAAAGTGTCTGTTGCAGAAGGAACAGAAATTACATTACAGCGGAGTGCTGTAAATGCTGTGTTACCTAAAGGAACACTCGCAGCGCTGTAATTGTTTGAGATTAATAAAGATTAATAATAAGAAATAAAGAGACTTAAATGCAAAACAAGTACCCATTATGGAAAAATATAGGCCTCGTTTTATTAGTTCTGGTGGGGCTTGTTTATGCAATTCCAAATATTTATACCGAAGTACCTGCTGTACAGGTATCGTCTAAAACGCCTATTTTGCCGACTGCTTTAAAAGCGAAAGTTGAGCGTATGCTGCAATTAGCGCACCTTAAAGCGAAGAGCATTACGGCTGATTCTGAGCATCTTGAAGTACGTTTTGCGTCGACCGATGTGCAATTACTGGCGCGTGATGTGATTAAAGCAGGCCTTGGTCCTGATTATACGGTTGCTTTAAATTTAGTGCCTTCTACTCCTAAATGGCTCTCAAGAATTGGGGCAGAGCCCATGAAACAGGGTCTTGACCTTCGTGGAGGGGTTCATTTTTTACTTGAAGTTGATGTTGATAGCGTTTTACTGCGTCGTTATGAAGGGTTGATGAAAGGCGTAGGGCGTGGTTTAAGAGATGCAGGAATTCGTTATTCGGGTATTCGTTATGTGCCTGAACGTGGTGTTGAAGTCCGCTTTAGAGATAATGTGTTTTTACAAAAATCAGTGGAATTTCTAAAAACAGATTTTCCTGATTTAGTTTTGAAGCAGTCTAAAGAAACCCCTGAGTTATTATTGTCTTTGTCTGATGCTGAGTTGTCTAAAATTCGTCAAAATACAATTGATCAAACCATGAGTATTTTAAGAAACCGGGTGAATGAGCTTGGTGTTGGTGAGGCCGTGGTTCAACAGCAAGGTGCAACACGGATTGCAGTCGATTTACCAGGTATACAAGATGCCACACGGGCGAAACAAATCTTAGGTGGAACAGCAACCCTTGAATTTCATTTAGTCGATTCAGAACATGATCCTGTGATTGCGAAAAAAACAGGGGCGGTACCGGTTGGGACTAAGTTTTATGTGATGGATGGTCAACCCATTTTGTTGATGCGTCAGGTGGTATTAAGTGGTGACTCTATTACCAGTGCAATGTCGAGCTTTGATCAACAAACAGCTTCTCCTGCTGTGTCTATTCAATTAGGTGGTGGCGGTGAGTCGTTCTTTACGAAAGCAACGCGAGAAAATATTGGTAAACGTATGGCAATTGTTTTTGTGGAATCAAGAACCACGATGCAAAATGTTGGTGGTGAGCCCAAACGTGTAACACATCATGAAGAGCGTGTGATTAGTGCACCGGTGATTCAAAGTGCCTTGGGTAATAACTTTCAAATCACAGGTTTACATGATTCAAAAGAAGCAGCCGATTTAGCGTTATTATTACGGGCAGGTGCATTACCGGCTGCGATTTACCCTATTGAAGAGCGCACAGTTGGACCAACCCTTGGTCAAGAAAATATTCATCGTGGAATGGTCTCGCTCGAAATTGGTATGTTTCTTATTTTAATTTCGATGATGGTGTATTACCGAATATTTGGTTTGGTTGCCAATGTTGCATTGGTTTTAAATTTAATTTTATTAAGTGCTTTACTTTCGCTTTTGGGAGCAACACTCACTTTGCCAGGTATTGCAGGAATAGTGTTAACGGTTGGTATGGCCGTGGATGCGAATGTTTTAATTTATGAACGTATTCGCGAGGAGCTTAGGGCAGGATTGTCAGCGCAGGCTGCGATTCATGCGGGGTACGACCGTGCCTTTTCAACGATTTTAGACGCAAACGTAACCACTTTGATTGTGGCGATTGTATTGTTTTCGATTGGCACAGGACCTGTGCGAGGATTTGCTGTAACACTGTCGCTTGGATTGTTAACCTCTATGTTAACCGGGGTCACCTATACACGCGGTATCGTGAATGCGATTTATGGTGGCCGAAACATTAAGAAGCTTTCAATTGGCATTTAAGTTTATTTAAATTAAGGCATTAAGGGGATTTTTGTGGAGTTTTTTAACCCAAATTCAAACGTTGATTTCATGGGTGCACGTCGTTGGACAGCATTTTGTTCAGGTTTGATTTTTTTGATTTCTATTGCAGCCTTGGCGGTTAATGGCTTGAAGTGGGGGTTAGATTTTACAGGTGGAACACAAATTGAAGTGAGCTATCAAGAAGCTGCTGACTTAGCCTCTATTCGTCATGAATTATCTGAAATTGGATTTAAAGAAGCACAGGTGGTGCGTTATGGCACATCCAAAGATGTTTTAATCAGTATTGCACCACGAGCAGGTCAAGATGCAACAACTTTGGTTGAGCATGTAATGCATGTTTTACCAGGTGCACAAAAGCAACGGGTTGAGTTTGTGGGGCCTCAAGTTGGAAAAGAGCTTGCAACCAAAGGGGCTTTGGCTATTTTCGTTTCACTGCTTGCGACCATGATTTATATTGCGTTGCGTTTTGAGTATCGTTTGGCTTTTAGTTCAGCTGTGGCTTTAGTACACGATCCGGTACTTATTTTGGGAGTGTTTGCATTTTTCAAAATTGACTTTGATCTGAAGGCACTTGCAGGGTTACTTGCTGTGATTGGATATTCATTGAATGATACGATTGTTGTATTTGATAGGGTTCGTGAAAATTTTGTGAAACTAAGACGTGCAACGCCGATTGAGATTATGAATACCTCAATTAATCAGACCCTTTCTCGAACCATTATGACGTCTGTTTTAACTTTGTTTGTTGTGGTGGCTTTGTTTGTGTATGGAGGGGAAGCCATTCATGCTTTTTCTCTGGCTTTAATTATTGGTATTGTGGTTGGAACGTATTCGTCTATTTATGTTGCGGGCGCACTTGCTGTTGTTATGGGCCTTGATAGAAAAGACTTTTTACCAACCGAAAATAAATTAACAGATGCACCTTAAGTTGATTTACAGTTTACAAATCGATAATTCCAGCGGGGTGTTTTGATCATGAATTTCCCGCATGGATTTTGCCTCACATAATCGTAAACTTAATCCATGACGGCCAATTTGCATTTTGGGTATTTGAGCATCTTTTTTATCAAGACGAACCAGAATTAAATGACACACAGCTTTGCTTTGTGATAACGAGCATTGATAAAATCCGTTTGTAGGGGTAACTTTTTCAAAGTGTGCTGTTGCTCGGAGCAATGATAAGTAAACTTGAACAGTATCTTGTAAGGGTTTGAGTTGTGAGAGCCAATGGCTCAAGTCATTTTGGCGTATAGACGCTTCGGATTCGAGCCAAAATAGCAGTTGAGGGGCATAAAGTTCGCTTTCAGCAACAGGTCCGGTTGATGTGAGTCCTGTTGCATGTAAAAAAGGATCGCTATAAATATCTCCGCCAAATCGGCCGGCTAATTGACTTAGTATTTGAATTTGGTCGGCAATTTTTGAAGTGTATGGGTTTAAGGACACGTTATCTGATTTATTAAGTGCATGCTCAATACGCATGAATTCTTGTAAAAAACGGCCTTTTAATTCGGGTTTTTCTGTGAGTTTAATAATTTCAAATAAATCATTTAATGCTGCGTGGTGAATCACAGGATGTTGTTTAAGGCTTGCTTCTTGAATTGTGAGTAATAGCCGCTCAACGCGTAGTGAGACGCGCGATAAGTAGTGAGCTCCTAGCTGAAAAGTGATGGTATCACGAGTCATTAAGATAGACGCCGTCCTATGCTTCTAGCTTAGACCCTAACACAATTATTTTGTTAAATCATCTGCTTCATTAAAAAGCGCTCGACAGGATTTACTGTATCGCTTATGCTCACACTTTATTTGTGTTTACTTTTTGAGGATAAGGAGTGTTGTGATGAAAAGAAAACAGGCTTGGTTGTTATCTATATTAGCTTTTTTTTATATTTCAACAGCTATTGCAAAGGCACCGGTAGGCACCTGGATAACGATTGATGACAAAACAGGTAAAAAACGTTCTGAAGTTTATTTAAGTTTAAATGACAACGAATTATCTGGAAAAATTGTACGCGTTTATGCCGAAAAGGGAGATACAGGTATTTGCAAGTTATGTCCTGGAAAGTTTAAAGATAAGCCTATTAAAGACCTCACTTTTTTGTGGGGGCTTAAAGAGCATCAAGATGGCAGTTGGGTTGGTGGTGAAATTCTTGATCCTAAAACTGGAAAAATTTATCACGTTAAAATGACTCAAAAAAGAAATAAATTATACGTAAGAGGATATGTTGGATTACCACTTTTAGGACGAACTCAAATTTGGACGCGTGGATAAATAATCAGAAGACTTTATGAAACCTGGTTTTTTTAGTCATTCAAATTTCATCTTCAAGTAACTCACACACTTATCCACGAATATTGTGGATAAGTAGAATTGTGAGTAAGTAGATGGGTTGGTTTTTTATATTACTTTTAAGGAGAGCTCTAAACTAAAACTGGCCACTTCTTCTGGCGCATAGGGATAGTTGATATAAGCTTTTACTTCAATGGG
>JAHZKF010000006.1 GCA_022600575.1 Gammaproteobacteria bacterium
AGTGTGTTTTCCGCTGAGGGAGAGGGAGCATTCCAAGTGTTTTAAATACCCTCATGTCTTTGCATTCCCTCAAGATTTAAATTGCCTTTCAACCTTTAAAGGCAATTATGATCTCGCAACTTCATTGGCAATGGGTATAGTTATAGCAATGCTGTAATAAGGAAAACGTATAGGAGATTTCGTAGATATGCATGATGCTAATCATGATTTTTTGGTTATCAGTCAGTCTGATATATCAGCCTTGAGTGTTCGTTTAAAGAAAACATTGGATACGCAATGGGAGGCGCGCATAGTCTCATCAGGCATGCAATTTATGACGCCTGAAATGCTTGAAGAGGTAATTGACCATACATTGCTTGCGTTTCCAGATGAAGACTTTAACCTGGTTCGAGCTATCTTTTTCTTTGTTGTCAAAGACAAATTATTAATTGCGCCAATACAAGATGAACAGGGTGCTCGAAATAAGTTATACACAAAGCTTGTTCATACCTTAAAGCCAAATGAACTCCCCGAACCTTATTTGAGTATGACAGAAGCAATGGCTTTATTTAAAGCGTTGATAGCCCCGCTTTTTGTGGGTGAACAGTCAGAGGCAAAGCAGAATAGGCTACAACGTGAAGCGTCTAGACGCGAGCAAGTGAATCAATGGATTGCTGATGATGAAAAAATGGATGGGGATTTAAAAAAATATTTAGATTTTCTCGTTCATATTCAAAGAGGTCACCCACTGACAGAAGCAAGCCTTGAAGCCTTTAAAGCAACACTTCATGATGAAAGTAGGCTTCCTCTTGCGAGTGAAGCGAGCCATTCACTGAGCACCTTGGCTGATACCACCATAAGACATATTAAATATCATGCAAGCACGGTTTTTTTTGAGGGTATTGAGAATAAACTTGTTATCAGCAAAGAAGAGCGAGAGTCGGTAAACGCGCTATTTGATTTGATTGAAGCGAGTGATCATAAAAAAGCAGAAGATTTTCAAAAAATCGAACGCCATTTATTGGAACAGCATCGATTGCAATTAGCACGTGAAGCAAAACAAATACCGGCGGTTTTAAATCAGCTTTTTTTACAAAAAATAACGTTTGAAGAAGCGTTGGTAAAGCTCATTGGTGCGGTGAGTGAGCCTTTTGAAATAATTTATAAAAATAATGATTTAAGTGCTATTCATAAAGCATTTAACATGACAAGTTTACTGGTCACCCAAAGCTTAGAAGCTTTATTTGATTTGATTACATTTGCGATTAAAGCGAATCTTAAATTGGCTTCTTATGCGATTAAAAAACCTGCTGAGGCATTAGCAGCAGGAGGACGAATGTTTTTTAATGTAGGTGAGGCCTTATTTTTCTTATATAGAGCAGCTTATGAGCCTGATGAAAAAAGAAAAGCAGTCTATCAATCCAAGTGTTATGAGAAATGCTCGAATCTCGCCTATAACGCTAGAAAGTGCTTAGAGGCCACAATTATCTCTGTTGTGGTCGGGTTTGTGATTTTTGCTAATGTAGCGACCTATGGGGGTGTTGTCCCGGTTCTTGCAGGTATTCATGCACTGACCGCTATACATGCCTTAGAAGTGATTCATATCTCAGATAATGTAAAAACAGGTCAAGAATACCTAGATACTTTAATTGAAATTGCAGAAGTATCTGTCGATTCTGAAAAAAAGCATGATCAGCAAGCTTTACTTCACTCAGTACAGGGTGTCGTAGAAGAAAGTCTGCGTCCATTACAACAGACAGTAACACCTCAAAAATTTGAGAGTGCAAGCCAACACATCAAGGAAGAGCTGATGATGTTAGAAGGTAAGCTGGGTGATGCTGATGAAGGTGAGGGTGAAAGCGGTAGAGAAGACGTAAGTGAGGATGATAGGCTTAAGTTGGATTAATTGAGTAAAAAAGAGGTTGCAATGCCTGCGAGTAAACCAAAAAGGTGACCTTCCCACGACACGCCTTTTTTTCCTGGAAAAATCCCAAAGAAAATACCAGCAAAATAATACAAGCTCACAATACCAAGTAAAATAGCAGTAGCACTGCCTTCTTGATAAATATCAACAATTAATAATCCCCAATAGCCTGTAATGACGCCACTTGCGCCAACATGGCGGCCTGATTTTGCAAAAAGCCAAATCAGCGTGCCACTTAAAAGGGTAATACTAGCTGTTGCGAGTAAAAAGTAAGGAAGACCATTAACAAGAATAAAAGCGCTTAAAACCAGTAATGGGACAGTGTTAAAAAAAAGATGGTTAAAATTGGCATGTAAAAAAGGCGAGCATACAATACCCGGTAGGCCGTATATTTTTCGGGGCACAATACCTAGCAGAAGGAGCACGCCACCGAGCGCTTTATTTAGAAAAAAAACAGCCCATAAAATCATTGTAATCCAGGCAAGGGTTGTTAAGTTCAGTTGAATTTGGTGTGTGATAAATAGAATGCTGTTAAAAAGTGCATTAGCCATGTTGAGTTACCTTACAAGTAAGGGCACCTTTGGCCAGTTTAAGTTTAATTTCACTGCCAATAGGGGCATCAAGTGGTTCGCGAATAATCTGTGTTTTAGTGCTTGCGATAGCGTAGCCTCGATTGAGGGTGGAGAGAGGACTTAAGGCATTTAAAGTGGTTGTGAGTTGTTCGAGCGCGTGCTGTTTTTGGGTGAGTTTATGGCTCATGTAGCTTTGTAATTGACGGGTTAAATAGTCGAGTGTTTGCCAGTGCGCTTCAAGCATGCGTTTAGGTGATTTAATGCGTTCTGATAAATAGTTAAGGCGCTCAACCTGGTGAGCAATAATGCGATTAAGGGCTGTTTCTAGACGTAGATTTAAACGATTCAAACGCTCATTAAGTTGGTGTTGATCAGGTGTTGCAGCTTCGGCCGCAGCGGTTGGGGTCGCGGCTCTTAAGTCTGCTACAAAATCTGCAATGGTAAAGTCTGTTTCGTGACCCACACCTGAAATAATGGGGATGGTACTCGCAGCAATTGCATGGGCGAGTGCTTCGTCGTTAAAGGCCCATAGATCTTCTAAGCTTCCGCCACCTCGTGCAAGCAGTAATACATCACAGTTTGCATCAAGATTTGCTTTTTGTATGGCGCAAATAAGTTGGGCGGGTGCCTGTGCGCCTTGGACATCGCTTGGGTAAATCTGAACTTTGGTGAGCGGAAAGCGCCTTAAGAGGGTGCTTTGCATATCGCGTATGGCAGCACCTGTAGGCGAGGTAATCAGGCCGATGGTATTTGGATATTTAGGCCAGGTTTTTTTTCGGTCAAGGTCAAACAGACCGAGGCTTTTCAATTTTAGCTTGAGCGCTTCAAATTGCTGAGAGAGCGTTCCGGCTCCTGCGGCTTCAATGTGTTCAACAATGAGTTGATAGTCCCCTCGTGCCTCATAAACACTTAATGTACCTTGCAGAATGAGTGCTTGTCCGTGTTGCAAGATGTCATTGGTATTTTGACGGTGTCTGTTTTTAAAAAACACGCAGCGCAATTGGGCTGAGGTGTCTTTCAGTGAAAAATAAGCATGCCCCGAGGCAGGGCGGCTTAGGTTTGAGACTTCGCCTTCGACTGCAATAGGGCCGATATCTTCTTCAAGCCAACGACGTACGCGACGGTTTAGTTGGCTTACAGTGAGCGCTTTGGGAGCATTTATTATCATGAGCCCTATGTTAATGAAATGGGCTGGTAATTCAAGTTAATTTTAGGCAAAATAAATGCCGGAATGTATCGGGCGTGCTGTTGCGCCTATATCAAAGACAATGAGAGGATTACTGATGATGAAAATGAAATGGATGGTAGGCGCGCTGAGTGTTGCGATGTCTGCTCCTTTGTTTGCGGCTGACGCAACTGCTCCGGCTTTGGCTACAACGGAAGACAAAGTTTCTTATAGCATTGGCTCTGATTTAGGAAAAAATTTAAAACGGCAAGGGATTACGATTAATCCAACAGTTTTCGCAAAAGGCATGGAAGATGGCATGCGTGGTGGCAAGCTTTTAATGAGCGAAGAAGAAATGAAACAAGTTTTAAGTGATTTTGAAAAAGAAATGATGAACAAACGTGCTTCTGAGTTTAATCAAAAAGCAGAAGACAACAAAGTAAAAGGCGAGACCTTTCTAAAAGAAAACAAAGCCAAGTCAGGTGTTGTGAGTTTGCCAAGTGGTTTGCAATATAAAATCATTAAAGAAGGTACAGGTGTTAAGCCAACCAAAGAAGACATGGTGACAGTTGAATATACTGGGCGTTTATTGAATGGTGAAGTATTTGATAGCACCGAAAAAGCAGGTAAACCCGTTAGCTTTAAGTTGACACAAGTGATTCCAGGTTGGACCGAAGCATTACAATTAATGCCTGCAGGGTCTACTTGGGAAGTTTATATCCCAGCTAAACTCGCGTACGGTTCACGTAACGTAGGTGGCGCGATTGGTCCGAATGAAACCTTAATTTTTAATGTACATCTGATTGATGTTAAAAAAGATGATAAACAAGCCGTTAAAAAATAATGAACATGGTTTTTTATCATGTATAAAAGGTTGTTAATTGTTTTTTTGTTGGGTTTCTCTTCAGGCTTGCCTTTGGCACTTTTGGGAGGAACCCTTCAGGCATGGTTTGCAGCATCTGGTGCGTCTGTGATGACCACCGGTCTGCTGAGTTTGATTGGTTTCCCCTATATCTATCGTTTTTTGTGGAGTCCACTGCTCGATAGATTCTCATTGTTTAAACTTGGAAAGCGTCGTAGCTGGGTGCTTTCCATGCAAGTGTGTTTGTTAGTTGGATTTAATCTGCTCGCTTGGTGTTCACCGGTTACCTCTCCTGGATTAATGGCTTTTATTGGTTTATGTCTTGCTGTTTGTTCGGCAACACAAGATATTGGTATTGATGCCCATAGAACAGAGTATTTAAAACCTGAAGAACATGGTCTAGGCGCTTCGTTTGCTGTGTGTGGTTATCAATTGGCCATGTTATTGTCGGGTGGTTTGGCACTTATTATGGCGTATCACCTGGGATGGGCGGCAACCTATCGGCTGATGGGTTTTTTGATGTGTGTGGGTATGTTTGTGATTGTGTGGAGTCCTGAGCCCTCAAGTGCAGCACTTGAGCAACACACGGGCGTGTTTGAGTCGTTCGTTGCGCCAGCCAAAGCTCTGGTGAAAAGGCCAGGCATCATCGTGATGTTGTTTTTTATTTTATTTTATAAATTAGCAGAAGCATTTACGACAAACTATAGTGGCATCATTATGCCATTTTTAATTCAAGGGATGGGTTTTTCGCTTGATGTGATTGGTTATGTAAATAAAGTAGTAGGGGTAGGTGCAATTTTAGTTGGGGGGCTCCTAGCAGGTCTTTTGCTGACACGTTGGTCACTTTATCGTTCGCTGTGGGTATTTGGATTATTTCAAACCTTAAGTCATTTGTTATTTGTTGTGCTTGCGATATCAGGGAAAAATACCGTTTTATTTGCGATTGCTGTTGTCTTTAACAATTTAGCAGCAGGGATGGGTACGACAACTTTAGTTGCGTTTTTTATGCGCTGGGTCGATAAACGGTTTACAGCGACACAATTTTCGATTCTTGTTGGTGTTTCGTCTTTGCCGCGTGTGTTTTCTGGCCCAATAGGTGGAGGATTACAACATTACTTAGGTTGGGTTGGGTTGTATGAAGTGACGTTTGTGTTGACGTTAAGTTTTGTGCCGTTTTTGATTTTAATGCGCCGTGCAGGTGTTTTTGCTGGATTTGAAAAAGATAAAACTTTGAAGTGAACCCTGAGATTAACGATGACATCTCAAAGTTAATTGTTAGAACTATACCCATCGCCAATCAAGTTGCGAATTTAAGAATGCTTTAAGCCCTGAGAATACCCCCTCTCCCTCAGCGGTAAACACGCTAAAAAACTGAGTTTATGGCAGGGAGAGGGTTGGGGAGAGGGCGATGGAAAAAGCCACATTAAGAGAATACGCGCGTGATTTACGTCGCAATAGCACGGATACAGAAAAGCATCTTTGGTATTATCTTCGGGCTAATCGATTAGGAC
>JAHZKF010000078.1 GCA_022600575.1 Gammaproteobacteria bacterium
CCTGAGGGATGGTCACTTTTTTAGATGCTGTTATTTTTAAGATTGCTTTTAATTGGCAGCCTCTATTTTACCGTCGTTGCGAGCGTAGCGAAGCAAACCAGAGACATTCTCATGTAAATAATGACCCTGGTTTGCTTCGCTACGCTCGCAATGCCGGCATTTTGTATGTTATACGAACAAAATAATCCTCTTGAAAAAAGTGAGGATCTCTCAGGGACAAGCCGGGGTATAAATTTATGCAGGGTATTCAGTCAAATTCACATTTAAAACACCAGATGGCCCGAACAAGTTCTGAGAGATGGGCCATCTAGGCTACACATTTTAACCAAAATCCCCAGGGAAGCCGCCGCCCATATTAGGCATGCCACCCATTCCGCGCATCATTTGTTTCATAGCACCAGGCTTGTTCATCTTTTTCATCATTTTTTGCATTTGTTCAAATTGTTTGAGAAGGCGGTTGACGTCTTGTATTTGTGTGCCCGAACCCATGGCAATGCGTCGCTTACGTGAGCCGATAATGATTTTTGGAATACGGCGCTCTTTTGGTGTCATCGAATTAATAATGGCAACGGTTTGAGACATGCTTTTTTCAGCTTGCTGGGTCGTACCTGCATCATTAGGCATTTTCATGCCAGGCAGTTTTGACATCATGCCGGAAATGCCGCCCATTTGATTCATCTGAAGTAATTGCTGTTTAAAGTCGTTTAAATCAAACCCTCGGCCTTTTTTGAGTTTTTTAGTAAGTTTGTCTTGTGTTTTTTTGTCTGCTTTTTGCTCTACTTCTTCGATAAGGGTAAGCATGTCTCCCATACCAATGATACGAGATGCAACACGTTCAGGGTGAAAAGGTTCGAGTGCGTCTACTTTTTCACCGGAGCCCATAAATTTAATGGGCTGGCCTGTGATTTGTCGCATGGAAAGGGCAGCCCCACCTCGCGCATCACCATCCGTCTTTGTTAAAATAATACCTGTTAAAGGTAAGGCTTTATGGAAGGCTTCGGCTGTATTCACAGCATCTTGTCCTGTCATGCTGTCAACGACAAATAAGGTTTCAGTAGGTGAGGCCACTTTATGCAATGATTTGATTTCATCCATCATTGCATTATCAACGTGCAGGCGTCCGGCCGTATCAATAATTAAAACGTCAACGAATTGCTTCTTAGCATAAGAAAGTGCTTTTTTTGCAATTTTAATAGGAGATTCTTTAGCATCTGCATCAAAAAAATCAATGTCTAATTCTTTGGCAAGTAATGCTAATTGTTGAATAGCAGCAGGACGATACACATCAACACTGACCAGCATTATTTTTTTCTTTTCAACTTCTTTAAGGTGCTTTGCAAGTTTTGCAGAGCTGGTTGTTTTTCCTGAACCCTGTAGACCTGCCATGAGAAAAACAGCAGGAGGCTCGGTTTTTAAGTTCAATTCAGAGCGTTCACTGCCCATGAGCTCAACGAGTTCGTCATGTACAATTTTAATCAGTGCTTGTTCAGGGCTCAGGTGTTTTTCAACTACTTGGCCAACCGCTTTTTCTCGAACTTTTTCAGCAAAATCTTTAACAACAGGCAGGGCAACATCAGCCTCAAGTAAAGCAAGACGGACTTCTTTTAAGACAGGCTTCATACTGTCTTCAGTAAAGCGTCTTTGTCCGCCTAAGTATTTAATGGACTCGGTTAAATGTTTTGTTAAATTCTCAAACATCAGTATCCTCGGCTATCTTGATGGATCAAAATGGTTTCATACTATACCATGAATGAGTGGAAGAAAGCGTATTGAAATTTTAAAAATAAAAGGATGCCTTTGTGCCTACCCCTCTCTCTACTTTGGTGATTATCTTAATTTTATTGATTTTATTAGCGGCTTTTTTTTCGGCAGCAGAAATCGGCATGATGTCAATTAATCGCTATCGTCTGCGCTATTTAGTTAAAAATAACCATAAACAAGCAAAGCGCGTGAGTCGGTTGCTTAAGCATCCAGATAGATTACTCGGTGTCGTCCTTATTGGAAGTACTGTATCCAATATTGTTGCATCTATGGTGAGCACGCTGATTGGTCAGCAGGTTTATGGCAATCTTGGTGCTGCTGTTGCCACAGGGTTATTAACCCTTGTGATTCTAGTCTTTGCGGAAATGACCCCTAAAACGTTGGCCGCACTTTATACTGAACGCGTTGCATTTGCATGTGCGTGGCCTTTGATTACATTGCAAGCGGTTCTTTCACCGTTGGTACATTTAATTGGTTGGATGGCGAATACGATTTTAAAATGCTTTGGGATTTCTTTAAATTATACACAGAAAGAATCTTTATCGAGTGATGAGCTCCGTTCAGTTGTACATGAGGCAGGAGGACTGCTTCCTGTCGAGCATAAAAGTATGTTGATTAGTTTGCTTGATTTAGAACAAGCCTGTGTTGAAGATATTATGATCCCTAAAAGTGAGGTGACGGGGCTTGATTTAGATTTACCATGGCAAACAGTGCTTGAGTCGTTAGAAACAGCACAGCACACACGCCTTCCAGTTTATCGAGATAATATTGAAAATTTATTAGGTGTGGTACATCTTCGTCGATTACTTAATTTAATGCTTGAAGATGTATTAGATGAAAACAGTTTACTTGAGGCCATAGATACCCCTTATTTTATTCCAGAAGCAACGCCATTGAATGTTCAAATATTAAACTTCCAAAAAATGAAACGTCGAAGTGGGTTTGTTGTAGATGAGTATGGTGATTTGCAAGGGCTTGTGACGATGGAAGATATTTTGGAAGAAGTTGTCGGAGAATTTACAACAGACATTGCCGCATTGAGTAAAGATATCTCCCCCCAAATAGATGGCTCAAGTATTATTGATGCAAGTATTACTTTACGGCATTTGAATCGTGCTTTAGGTTGGCATCTGCCAGCAGTTGGACCGCGGACCTTAAGCGGGTTAATTATAGAGCATCTTGGTTATATACCACCTTCTGAGTGTTGTTTGATGATTGAAAGCTATCAGATAGAAATACTCAAAGTAGGGGCAAATAAGGTTAAGAGTGTTCGCATGATTCAATCGACGAAGAAGAGAGGTTTTAAAGTGACGTCTTAGTACCATGCAGGGCGCCTCGATTGGATAAGGCCCGACTAATGGTATTGCCATCTAGATACTCAAGTTCACCACCGACAGGAATACCGTGCGCGGGTTGGCTTATTTTAATACCTAAAGGTGAGAGTAGGTTTTGAATAAAATGAATGGTAGTTTGACCTTCAACGGTTGGACTTAAGGCTAAAATAACTTCTGTAATCTCACCTGTTCCAACACGTGCTTTTAAGCCTTCAAGAGCAATGTCATCGGGTCCAACACCATCAAGTGGAGAGATTTTTCCCATGAGGATGTAATATTGGCCGCTATAAGCATGACTTTGTTCAATAGCATACACATCGGCAGGGCCTTCAACGACACAAAGCGTATGTTGTTCGCGTTCGGTGTTTTGACACAGTTTGCATAAAGGATCATCCGTGTAGTTATTGCATTGAGAGCAATGACGAATGGTTTGCATGGCAGCTTCTAAGCTGTTGGCAAGGTTAAGTCCTCGAGGACGTTGATGTTGCAATAGATGAAACGCCATGCGCTGGGCCGATTTCGGCCCAACACCAGGAAGGCATCGCAATGCATCGATTAAACGAGACAGGGTATCCACAGGCAAGCTATTATTCTTTGTCGCCGTCTTTCTCGCCTTCTTCGCGCATTTTGTCCATGAGATCAGTTGGGAGGTTTAACCCTTCTGTTAAATTGGTAATTTTGCGTTTAGAGGCTTCTTCGATTTTTTTCAACGCATCGTTGTAAGCAGCAATAATCAGCTCACTTAAGAATTCAGCATCTTCATCGAGTGCTGAAGGTTTAATTTTTAAATCTAAGATTTGATGACGGCCATTTAAAACGAGCATGATCATGTCACCACCTGAACGGCCTTCAACCCTTAAATCACCTAATTCTTGTTGGGCAGCTTGCATTCGTTGTTGCATTTTTTGGGCTTCTTTAACTAAATCGCCGATGTTTTCTCCAATATTTCCACCAATGGCCATGATGTTTCCTCTGTTAAATAATAAAGTAGTAAAGCTTTTAATATTATAAAACATCTTGCAAGTAATTTCACATTATTCTGATGCAAAGGTTTCTTTAAGTGATTGAAAAGCGGGATCAGCATCAAGTATTTCTTGATGTGCTTTTTGTTCTGCTTTTTTGTGGGCGCGTTGTTTCTCTGCAGGCGTGTTTGGGGTTTTGGAATCGCTTTGTAAGTTGAGTTTGACGGATTTATCATAATGGTCGGAGAGTTTCTGTTCTATTTTTTGGATGACCCCTGCTGTAAATAAAGGGCGGTGTTTTTTATCAAACTGTAAGTTGGCGGTGCCGTCTTCTTGTAATATTAAGTCAGCTTGTTTTGCTGCATTGAGAGCAAGACCTGTTAGTTTAAGTTTAGGGATAAGTGCATCCCAGCTATCATCACGGTTGTCTGTGGATGGTGGGGGGGCGGGCGTTACAACAGGTGCTGCAACAGGTGCTGTAATAGTGTTCGCGTTTGGACTTTCTTTTATTTTTGAAGCTGGAGCTGGATTGGGCGTTTGATAGGATAATGGAGGTGTCGATGCTGTACTTGCAGGCTTAAAGGCATGCATGCGAAGTAATGTCATCTCAAAGCCAATAGCTCGTGTGGGTGCAAGCGGTAGCTCTTCTTGGCCTTTTAATGCAATTTGATACAGTAGCTGCGTGTCTTCAGGGGTTAAGGCTTGGGTTAATGCTTGTAGTGGTGTTTTTTCAGGAAGAATGTGTAAGCGTGTTAATTGATGCAGGGCGCTTAAGAGTTCGTTGAGGACATAAGCATATTGTCCGCCTTCTTTTGCAATGCTTTGACTAAGCGTTAGCAATGACTCGGGTTGGTTATGTGCGAGTGCATTTAAAATATCTAAGGCGTAATCATGTTGTGTATGTCCTAATGTTTTTTTGACATCCGCTTCTTGAATCGTGTTACCAGCTGTTGCGATGATTTGATCAAGTAAGCTTAAGGCATCACGTACGCTGCCGTCAGCGGCCTTTGCAATGAGTGCGAGTGCTTGCGTGTCAAATGTTATTTTTTCTTCTGTCAGAATAAATTCAAGTTGTTTTTGGATATCTTCGGGGCTTAAAGCATTTAAATGAAATTGCAGACACCGTGATAAAACAGTCATAGGAAGTTTTTCTGCTTCGGTTGTAGCCAGTAAAAAAACAACATGCGCTGGTGGTTCTTCGAGCGTTTTCAATAAAGCGTTGAAGCTATGCGTCGAGAGCATATGAACTTCATCAATTAGGTAGACTTTAAAGCGGCCCTGAGTAGGTGCGTAAGTAACATTTTCTAATAATTCACGGGTGTCTTCGACGCGCGTTTTAGAGGCTGCATCGATTTCAATTAAATCAATATAACGTGCTTGCTCAATAGCAAGGCATGCGTCACAGGTGAGACAAGGGGTTGCAGAGACGCCTGATTCGCAATTAAGTGCTTTAGCAAATAAGCGTGCAATACTGGTTTTACCTACACCGCGAGTCCCGGTAAATAAATAGGCGTGATGTAATCGATTACGTGTAAGCGAGTTGGTCAGCGCTTTGGTAACATGATCTTGGCCTAGGAGCTCGGTAAAGGTTTTTGGTCGGTATTTTCGTGCAAGTGCAACATGACTCATAAACACACGCTCACTGTTCGTTTATATAGAAATTTGTAGGTACATATACATTAGATATAATGGCGGCAGTCTTAAGAGCCGTACCCCGGCACTCGAATCGACCGTTACCGCTGCTTCCTTCCGGACCTGACGGGATTCACAGTGTATCGATGCGAGGAGACCCTAAAGACCACCATCGTGAGCCGGAAATTTTAACAGAAGACGTTTAAAACTACTAGTGTATGTTTGTTTAATTATATAAAAACGTGATTTTCATTTATTCTTTGATGAGAAGTTGAGAAAATAAAATTGACACAAATAAGGTCTTACTGTATTATTTAAGCCCAACAAAAGCTTTGCTTTTTTATGAGGTGTGATGTATGCCAATTCAGTATAGAAATAAAGAGAATATTCCCCAAAGTGCTGCTCTTGCGCTATCTTATCAAGATGCTGAAAGTGGCGCTGTTTTTTTCCTTTTGGGGGTAAACAAGGATCAAAATAGAAGTCAGAAGTTTTTATTTCCTGGAGGACAAGTAGATAGAGGCGATCTGCAGATAGTGAATGGAAATGAAGGCGAGGCTTATCTCTATGCCGCTAAGCGTGAATTAGCAGAAGAAACAGGAATTGACTTAAGAACGCTAAATACTGTTGCTTTTGATCTCATTGAAACAAAACGCAGCTCAGATTCTAGAGGATTCCCCAAAGATGTGCATTTTTACAAAGCACATCTTGGAAAATTAAACCACGAAGCGATTACTAAACTTAAAAGCTATATTGGCGATAAAGATGACTTAAAAGAGGTTGGTTTTAGATGCCAGGAAGATACAGAGTATAAGAGTAGAAAGGCTAATACGCTTAATCATCGTTATATGACAGCGATAAGTCGAACAATCAAAATAAGTGCTCAGGGAATAGATAACAGTGAAGCCATTATGAGTTGGCTTGATGAACAAAGAAGACCTGCAGCATCAACCCCGTGGCAATTTTTTGGTTCAAAGGACAGTTCGATTGATCAGAGTAATAGACAAAAACAAAAACAAAAACAAAAACAAGAACATAAAACAGCTTCGGGCACTTCATCTTCATTTGATTTTTGTGCGCTAAGTAGTCTAGTGCTAATGGCTGTGGGTATTGGTGTGTTATTGTTTGGATTAATCAATTTAAATCCTGTTGGGTTGGTTGGCATTATTCCTTTACTAGCGGCTTTTGAGTTGCACTCAATAACACCTGCAAGTCAAACTGAATCTGAAAACAGCTGTAAATTTGCATTCAGCTAAAACGTTTCATACGTGTATATACGCGCATATTATTGGTTTAAAGCATGCTTTATGACAATGGATAGTTTACCGTCATTGGATCATCCAGTGCGATGGTGACACTTTGTATTGATGGAGGGCCAGGGCTTGTATATCGAACGCCAGGCGTTGGGTTATTGCCTGGGCCACCTGGGTCGTAAAAAGGAAGGTAGGGAGCGGTTGCAGGTACTTCAACGGCTGTAATTAATTTCATGGCAGCTTCCTCACCTTTTAAAATAATGTCAATACAACCATCATTATCATCCACGTAAGCATCGTTGAGTGGTTCACCTGCTCTACCAAGATCGGCTAACCCAATGATTTCTATGATGCCTTCAGGAAATATGTAGAATCTATTTGTCTCAGTTAACCAAAATGTTTTTCCTTGGCTTATGACTTGGATGCGAAAAAAATGATTGAACCAAATGGGTTGTATTGAAGAAACACCATTGATAGAAGTGCCTTGGCTTGTCAGTAGTCTGAGTCTATATTGAGCATCATAACCATAAAGTGCTGTACCGCCATTAGGGAGGTTTTCTGTAAAAGCGATAGGTGCATCTTGTCCGAGCTCGGACATGACACTGAGCTTCGCGCCAATGAGCTTTGGTCCGGCCCGCGGGCTGTTGTATGAATCGATGATATCCTTATGGAATAATCCAACCGCACTGGCAAGTCCGTTCGGTCCAACAAGCATTAAAGTTGTACCATTATCAACAACAGTTACTTTAGTAGGGTGCAAAGCGTTAGGATTTGTTGCCGGGAGACGATTACCAAATTTTCCCACAAGGGTTACGCAGTTACGCTTGTTGTATAAAAGGTTTGGAGCAATAGAAGCTCCTTTCGGTTGTACTGTGACGCCATTACTGAGTGTGACACGAAAATCTGAAGCAAGGACCGATGAGGGTAGAACGGGCCAGTTAAAACAAACAGGTATCGTGTCGGCATAAGTAAAGGGATAGCCATAAGTTTCAGCCATTGTTTCGGGTGTTACAGAGCTGGTTAATGCGTTATAGGGGGGATTAGGTGTAGTTAATATTTGCCAGGCACCACCGGCAGCAATCACAGCAGCTTCATTTCCTGGTACACCGCTTATATTTGTAAAACCAGCGGTTGCCGATAGTATTTGAGGGGTGTCTCCTCCCCATAAATCAGCATTAATTAAAGTATCTTGCATTAAACTTTGGTAGACAGCATTAGGTGCTGCTAATACAGTGATATGAAGTATATCTTTAGGGGTCGAAACCCCGGCACAACTGATACCATCATTCCAACATAGCATGAGTACATTCGGATTTTTAGCTGCACTGATAATATGTCCGGGTGATAGTCCTTTGGATGAAATGATTAAAGTTAATGTGCAGCTTTCATTGGGTGCTAAACTAAAAGTGTTATTGGTATAACATCCGGTTCGTTCAATACTGGTGTTAGGCGGTAAAGAAACAATAGATGCTCCTTTGGCGGCTATTTTATTGTGATTTGTAACAGTATAGATTGCATGAACCGTGCGACCAAGGACTACTTCTGTGGGTAGAATCGTGTTGTTTTTCTCGGTAATAGTAAAAGGTAAAGTTTTATTAGGGATTGTATGTGTTGGAGAGGCAGTTACAGAGATTGATGTTATAAGCATATAGATGATGAGCGTTATTATATAATTATATTTTTGCATCAGTACTTAACCTTCCCAAAAGTAATTTAATTGTATTAAAAGCGCGTTAATAGAAAGAGAAGTTTGTTTTAATTGATTGGATATATTGGTGTTGCGGATGTATCCATTACCCAGTCCGAGATGGCCTAAATTTGAAAAGCGGTAGCCAATACCGATAGTCATATTGGAAGCAATTAATTTATCAATACCTAATCCAAGGTTATAGCTAAAAGCATAAGTAGTTTTGTTTTGATAAACCGGTGTGACGGTTAAATAATCGGGTACGTTTGTTTTATACCCTTTTAGGGTATTAAATCCGGGTCCAATACCTCCTAGAAAATAAGGGTAATACACATGGCGCCATTGATGTAACCATTTTGCTTCAGCTAAAAGTTGAGCGTTTTTGACTGAGTAAGTATAAGTAAAAGGTGAATAAGGAGGTGAGATACCCTGAGAAAATATGCCATTAGCTAGCATTTTTGTGAATCGTTGATAGCTGATACCCCATTGTAAGGTATTGAGCATATTAATAGGGGTGCTTTTATAAAGGGATATACCATATTGGAGTGGATAAGAAGCGTTTGGATTCTTAGAGTAATTGAATGTGCTATAACCTGCGGTAAAAGTTGTTTGATTTCCAAGAGGTTGCGTTATTGAGGGACCAACATCGAGTCCTAAGACATAAGTTGGCGTAATCGTGCTGGCAGATAAGAGAGATGAAGAGCAGCAGAGCAGTAATAAAAAAGGCAGGAGAGCAAAATAAACTTTTTTATTATCAAATAAAGGCATCGCTGTCTTAAGTTAAAAAATAAATAATCTATTAAAGATGAGTAGAACATAAATTTTATTTTTAATACAGGGTATATATAAGGAGTGTATTGAATAACGAAGTAAAAAAACGAAATTAGCGGTTGACAGTTCCCCGTAAATCCGTACAATGCACGACACGCTTTGAGGCGAAGTTCATTGGCAATTGAAGAAACAAACTGAGTGGGCATCCTTGATATAATTTGGGAGTCTAACACCGTACAGAAGCATAGAAGTATAGAGCAGTTCAAACTGA
>JAHZKF010000079.1 GCA_022600575.1 Gammaproteobacteria bacterium
ATGTATCTCCCCGTTACTATAGCATAACTACAAAGTGCTTTGTCGTGTTGAAGGCTTATTGATAGGTTGGTAGAGTTGTGTTTCTTGAGTCAAAAGGTGTATGTTTTAATGAAAAAATGGATTTTATTAATCGGGTTAATCGGTCAGTTTAATTTGGTTCACGCGACAAATCATTGTGCGGATTTGATTGGAACATGGGAAGGTGCTTGGTATGAACCTAATAAACCGGAAAAGTTAACATATGTTACTTTTACTAATATAGATGATGAGGGTTATTTTAAAGGTGATTATGTATTTAAAGATGCCCCTCAATCAATTATGCAGTTTTCAGGTTATTGCACGGCGACAAGTGCTGGATTTGATCAACTAGCTTTTAAAGCAATGGCACCACAATCAAATGTTTGTGCTGGTTTATACAACGATAAAAAAGAATTATGGATGGGGTGCCCATTTATTCAATCGGGTGCGATTTATCATAGAAAGTTGTCGTCAATAAAACGCTAAATAAAATATTTTTTGAAAGTGGCTTGTTAAAGGGGGATGTTATGAGAAAGTTAATTTTATTAATGATGTTTGGATTTTTCTGTTTAGTTGAAGGAAGTTTCGCATCAGCGGCTGCTCACTTATCACCTGATGAAAAAAATACGATTTCTGTATTTCAGCATGCATCTCCTAACGTTGTTTATGTTCATAAAATGAATCGCTTTCAAACACCTTATTTTGAGCAGTTTGAAGTTTCATCGGGAACGGGGTCGGGCATTATCTGGGATAAAAAAGGGCATATTATAACCAATTATCATGTTGTGCATGGGGCTGACCATGTGATGGTGAGTTTTGGTGATAAAACGGTTTCAGCCAAATTGGTTGGAGCTGAGCCCAGAAAAGATATTGCTGTTTTAAAAGTAGATTCTGCGGCTGATTTTCCTTTATTGAAACAAGTAACCCCTTTTAATATTTGCTCAACACAATCATTGGTTGTTGGACAAAAAACAATTGCAATTGGCAATCCTTTTGGACTTGATCATAGTTTAACGACTGGGGTCATTTCTGCTTTGGGTCGAGAGGTACCAGGAGCAGGTGGGGTCAATATTAGAGATATGATACAAACAGACGCATCGATTAATCCTGGAAACTCAGGAGGGCCATTATTGAATAGTCAGGGGTGTTTAATTGGGCTAAATACCATGATTTACTCAAAAACGGGCGCTGCATCAGGAGTTGGTTTTGCTGTTCCTGCCGAGACCATTGAGCGTGTTGTACCTCAGCTTATTCAGTATGGACGCGTCAAAATGTCAGGGATAGGAATAGTGCCCCTAGAGCGCAATATTGCCAGCCATTTTGCAGATAAACAAGGTGTGTTTATTTCAAAAGTGTTAAAAAATACACCAGCTAATAAGGCAGGTTTAAGGGGGGTACGCGTTGATTCATTGGGTAGGTTAATGCTTGGAGATGCAATTGTCGCAATTAATAATAAAAAAATAGCAAGTTATAGTGATTTATATAATTTCTTATCTAATATTCCGATTGGAGAAGAAATTGTGTTACATATTAACCGATTTGGAAAAGTGAGAACGGTTATGCTTAAAACATTTGATTTATCTGAAGAGTTATAAGCTTTGAAAGGGATTTGTATTTATCCCTTGATTGACTAGACTATAGACGTTGAAGGAACAATAAAAGGAGCTTGAATCTTATGCGTATTCAAAAAGGTTTTAGTCTGATTGAGTTACTGATGGTGATTGTTATTTTAGGCATTTTAGCTGCTGTTGCCATTCCTCGCTTTATTGATTTAAAAACGAATGCTGAGCAAGCCGCTGTTGATGGTATTGCAGGCTCACTTGCGACTGCAAGTTCAATTAATTATGCAGGATGCGCGGCATTGGGTAATACAGTGACGGCAGGTAAGTGTATTAAAGTCGTTAAGTGTTCAGATGTTGCGGCATCAGTTACACCGCCTTTAACCTTAGGAAAAGCAGGGGCTGCAATAAAAAACACATATAATCTTGCAGCTGATACAGCAGCAGCTGGAAATGGTACAGAAACTGCTTGTACTCTGCAAATGAGTAAGGATGAAACGGTTTATACCGCGATTTATACTGTGACAGGTGCGGGTCAATAATGGTGAAATAACTGTTATCATCCATAAAAAAGAGGGCCTAGGCCCTCTTTTTTATGATCAAGTTTTCTCTTAGACGGTATAAAGAATGCTAAATTGGAGTTCGTTGACATAAAGGTTACTTGAACCGAGCTTGTTTCGAGTAGTTTGACCATTTGCAAGGCCTAGGTTATTTTTGCCCCAGTCGGCAAATTCATACCCTACGGCAACTTGTACATGAGGTCTTACTTCACCTTGCAGACCAATACCAAAGGCATAGGTGAGAGCAGTTTCGGTATTATTTACAAAAGGAGGTTGTAAGACAGCTGTATCAATGGTTCTGGTTGTTGAATAGCCCGAGGAATGATTAGCACCGCCACCGATTTCACCTGATACATAAGGTTTAACAGTTTTAAGGTACATAGGCTCTGTTTCAACAAGCCTTGCTTTAAAGGCAATACGAAATTGGTCTACTTCATAGTTATAAGTAAAGTTACTAAAGTTAGGGCTCGCATCTTGCCAAACCTCGCCTGAGAATTTTGCGGTGCCACTACCTGTGAATGCAACCCCTACATCAGCTTTTATAGATTTATAGAAAGGTCCATGTACGCCTAAAAAGATGGCGCCACTGCCAAGGGCTGCGGTGTTGTTACTAGGAACATATCTGTTTTGAACCACCGGTTGTAAGGTCAGGGTTTGTGCTTTTGGGTTTGATGCCCATGCAGGACCACCGCTTAAAATAATAAGTGGGGCATAAGTTTTCTCATTTTCAACAGGCCCCATAGAGCCACTGTAAGCGGGATTGATAAGCGCTGACAAAAGAAGATACGAGCAAACTTTATGATTTAACATGGCCGTAATGTCCTTATTATGGTAATTGACTTGATTAAGATAACATAATTTAATTATTTAACACATCCTTGCATATCAATAGCCCAGTATTCTTGGACTTGATTGCTTTCTGTAATAGCAAATTGTGAGTGAAGATTAATGGTGGGATCACAGTGCGGCACAATCAGCTCTAATACGTCGCCTACTTTGGGTAAAGTAACACCCGTATCTGCTGTGATTTTTCCATGCTCATCTCCAAAACCATTCCAGTCGTAATGAAGTCCTGGGTGCGATATCACACGTGGTTTGGTATGTGCGTCAACATAAATACTTTTTGTGCCTGCATCAACCGTTACGTGTGTTGCATGATTTGCACTGATCACTGTGACCAGCATGGTCATGGCAGGCATGAACGTGGTGAATGCCTCGGTGTTATTTCGCGAAGTAATATTGTGATACTCCATGTCCATGACAGTATAGGAACCTGGTTGAACTTCGGTGGTTTCAGGAAGGGTCATATCAATATCGTAAGTTCCTGTTCCTGAGCCGCTTAATATGTCACAAGGCAGGTTATTTTTAATCAGTGCTTGTTTTACAAGAGATGCTTTCTTCATCACTGAAGCAGAGGCAGCCTCTCTTGCTTGAAAATCATGAACATGTTGTAAATTGCCTGCATAGCATTGTATGCCGAGCAAATGAAGGTGTTCGCAGTGTTTGTGTATATGCTCACTTAAAGGCAAAGCATTGTCGTAACTCACCCCGGTTCTTTCAACGCCTGCATCAACATCTACCAATATATTGAGCGTGAGTTGATGTGTTTGCATGATTTGATTGAGTTTTGATGCATTCTCGATTGAATCACAAACCACCGTAAGCTGTTCATCCTGCTCTCGACAGAGCACAAGGTTTTTAAGTTTTTCAGGAGTCACAACAGGAGAGGTAATTAAAGTATTTTTTACACCACTATTTGCAAGCACTAAAGCTTCGGAGACTTTAGCGGCACTGACACCTTTAGCACCCTGTTTTATTTGTAATTTTGCAAGGGTTGAACATTTATGTGTTTTGATGTGAGGTCTTAGGTTTTTCCCAGCCAGGTTCACCTGGTTTTGCATGTGTTCTAGGTTATGCATTAATGCGGGTTTATCAATGACAAGACAGGGAGTATCTAGTTCAAATTTATTCATATTTAAAGCTTTCAGTTGATGATATCGCTAATGTAATGGGTTTTGATGGCTTAAATCAATTGAAGGTTATTTTATTAAATTTTTAATATATGTTAATGTAGCCCGCTTTAAAAGCAAATGGTTTAAAAATAGGTTAAAAATAGCTTATGCGTATTTCATCGTCTAAGAAAGCGATGCTTGCCGGTATTTCAGGTACTGCGATTCAGTGGTATGACTTTGCTATTTTTGGGTACTTTGCGCCAATTATTGCAGCCATTTACTTCCCTAAAGACAGTGCTATGGCATCTTTATTACATGTATTTGCTGTGTTTGCAGTTGGATATGTTTTAGCGCCCGTTGGCTCAATGTTTTTTGGTTATATTGGTGACCGGTATGGACGCAAACGAGCACTCATGCTCAGTATCTTTTCAATGGCTATTCCAACGGCGATGATAGCGCTTTTACCTGGTTTTAAGACTATAGGGATTGTAGCTCCTATTTTGATTACCTTGCTTCGGATGACGCAAGGGTTTGCGGCAAGTTCAGAGTTTACGGGGTCAGCTGTTTTTTTAGTTGAGCACGCAAAACCTGGAAGACGCGCATTTTATGGTTGTTTAACAAGTTCAGCTTATAGTGTAGGGGTGATTTTTGCAGGGTTAACCACTTCGTTTTTGACAGCTTCTTTTATGCCAAATTGGGGGTGGCGAATCGGTTTTGGTATGGCATCTATTGCAGGATTTATCATTTTTTATTTGCGTCGAGACGTTTCAGAAACCCCAGTGTATGCAAAAATAAATCATGAAGATAAATTAAAACGTCCTTTTTTAATGGCGATTAAAACAGTCCCTTATGCTGTGATTGGCGTGATTGGTTTGGGAAGTTTGATTGGTATTATGACGTTTGGGACATATGTTTTTACAGCAAGTTACTTGCATCGGTATTTTAATTTTTCATTGAGTACGGCTACCCTTATCACCACAGCGTCTCTTGCTGTGGTTGCAGTGCTTGAGCCTTTAATGGCGATCTTAGCCGATAAAATAGGGCATTTAAAGCAATTGGTTGTTGGGATGTTTAGTATGTTTTGTTTGAGTTTCCCTGTTTTTTATTTAATCACCTCAGGTCATGTGGGCTCGGTGATGCTTGGCATGATTGTAATGTCTATTTTAATTGCGACAGCTTTTGCGCCGATTAATGCATATATGTTGGCGTTATTTCCAGACAATTGTAGATATAGTGGGTTTGGCGTTTCATTTCATATTGGGATTTCACTGTTTGGGAGCACAGCACCGTTGGTTTTGATGTGGCTTGTAAATAAAACAGGTGATTTTACAGCCCCTGCATATTATTACATGCTAGGGGCCTTCATTGGATTAGGCTCGTTGGCCATTTGTGAATATGGCCGAAGAGCACATACTAACTTTAAGCAAACGTTATTATTTAGGTGATGTATTGTAGATAGTAAGAAAGGCTTCGTTGTAAAAAATGTTAGGATTGCAGCAACACACCCTGGTTAATAAAAGAGATCTTATTACGGTTTTCATACAGTCTTTAACTTAGCAATTGCAGCATTATACGCAGGGTTTTTATCTGTATTGATAAGACAACCGGTGGCCACTTTTTGTTATTTTTTAGCAGCTTTTCTATACCCATTGCCAATGAAGTTGCGAGATCATAATTGCCTTTAAAGGTTGAAAGGCAATTTAAATCTTGAGGGAATGCAAAGACATGAGGGTATTTAAAACACTTGGAATGCTCCCTCTCCCTCAGCGGAAAACACAC
>JAHZKF010000080.1 GCA_022600575.1 Gammaproteobacteria bacterium
CGGCTCATCATCGAGCTTGATGGTGGACAACATGTAGTCGACCAAGAAAAAGATAATCAGCGAACAGTAATGTTAGAAGCACGTGGTTTTCGAGTGCTTCGGTTTTGGAATCATGAGGTTCTACAATCTACAGAAGCTGTTATAACAAGCATTCATAATGCCCTCTCCCCAACCCTCTCCCTGCCATAACCTCAGTTTTTTAGTGTGTTTTACGCTGAGGGAGAGGGAGCATTCCAAGTATTTTAAATACCCTCATGTCTTTGCATTCCCTCAAGATTTAAATTGCCTTTCAACCTTTAAAGGCAATTATGATCTTGCAACTTCATTGGCAATGGGTATATACCGAGGAATAATCGTTCGAAGCGATTTGCTATTTCACGAGAAATTGTTCAAAACTCATCCATGCTAGTTTTTCCTTCTTCATCGGTAACATATTCTTTTGCTAATGCTTGAATTCTATTCAATATTACCTCTTGTCTTGCTTTTAATTGGCTTATGAGTCATCTCGATTGTGATTATTATAAAAAGTATAGGTTGGATTAAAAGGAAAGCAAAGCTTGATATTTAGTACTATTAATAGTATTATTATGGTGTGTTTTATACGGATATTTATAACATGGAAGATCGTATTAATACTTTAATTGAAAAGATGAAGCATAATCCTAAAGGAGTTCGTTTTGTAGAGTTAGAAAAGGTTTGTGAACATTATTTTGGAGCACCAAGAAAAAGTGGCGGGAGTCATTGCATTTATAAAATGCCTTGGTCAGGTGATCCAAGAGTAAATATACAAAATAGCCAAGGAAAGGCAAAAGCTTATCAGGTGAAACAAGTGTTACAAGCAATAGGAAAATTAAAGGGGGCTAGTTATGAGCGATAGATATGCTTATCGTGTGATGTGGTCAGAAGATGATGCTGAATATGTTGGGTTATGTGCGGAGTTCCCTAGTTTAAGTTGGCTTGATAAATCACAGGATAAAGCATTTAAAGGGATTCGGCAGCTTGTAAAAGAGGTGATAGTTGATTTGAAATCGCAAAATGAGCCTATTCCTGAAGCTATTTCCACTAAAACATTTAGCGGAAAATTTGTGGTTCGTGTGCCTGCTGAGTTACATAGAAAGCTAGTGCTTGAAGCTCAGGAGTCACATGTATCACTGAATCGATATGTTAGCCATAAATTAGCGAGTCGTTCTAAATAGACGTTATCGTTGATCTCTTCTTTAATTCCGTTAAGATGCACCTCCAGTGTTTTTAAGTTTATATGTGGGAATATATGACGGATACATTACAACGATTTGTTTTCAAAGACACCTGTGTACGAGGTGAAATCATCAGGTTAGATAGCACGCTTAAGGTTATTTTGCAGCAAAAGCCGTATGCTACAGAAATATGCGATTTACTGAGCCAAACACTTTGTGCGACTGCTTTGCTTTCAGCAACATTGAAATATGATGGCCAACTGACAATGCAATTTGAAGGAAATGGTCCATTAAAAATACTCGTCGCTAAATGTGATAACCAATATAGAATTCGTGGTACTGCCAAGTGGGATGAGGAAAGCCTGCCAAATAGCTTGAAAGCTGACTTTGAGAATGGCCAGTTGGTGATTACCATTCAAAAGAATAAACCAAATCAGCGTTATCAAAGTATTGTTAAGATTAATCATCAATCGATTAGTCAATCTCTAGAAGGTTATTTTTTACAATCAGAGCAGCTAGAAACCAGACTATGGCTTGCTTATGATAGCAATAGGCAAGAAGCAGTTGGTTTATTGCTGCAAAAATTACCTGATGAAGCAACCAGTGATGGCTCTGATGCAGACAATCAATGGCAACATATTCAGACGTTAGCCAATACCATTACGGATAAAGCGTTATTCAACTGGAATAACGAAGTGCTGCTACATAACTTGTTTCATGAAGAAACCATTCAGTTATTTGAGCCTCATCCGGTTCAATTTTATTGTCCTTGTAGTGCAGATAAAATGCTTAATGCGATTACAACGCTAGGAGAGCAAGAAGCATTAAACATGCTAACAGTTAATCGTTTTATTGAGGTGGTTTGCGAATATTGTAATAACCACTTTGAATTTAACGAAGATGAAATTAAACGCTTGTTTACTCGGCATTAATTTTATTAGGGATTGTTGATCTTGAATGAATTAGAAAAAGTTTTACGTTCGTTAAATATTTCATTTACACAAAAGCAGTGGGATGAAGTGGTTAAGCATCCTCAAAGATTAGCATTCTATGAGGGGCTTAGAAAACTTAAAGGGCATGGCATGATAAACATGTTGCCTACAGAGTTTGTATTAATGTGTGTGGATGCACTCCTAGCGGATAAAGAAACACCTAAAATAACGGCATCTATTATTTGTGAATTAGAACTGGTGGAAGCCCTGTTTACCATGGAGCGGGCACAAGCTGTGCGTGTAATCGAACGGGCGAAACTTTATTTAAGAGCTATAGGGAAACATCCGAATAAATCAGCATTGCGATGTGCTTTTTCTTTATTAAACTGTTTTGACTTTACTTTTGAGTTATCGCAAATCTATATAGAAAGCATGCTGGACCTTATTGCTTGGACACAAACGTCTGCTAATAGCCCCGATATTGCAGCTAACTTAAATAGAGCACGTATTTTTTTAGCTCAGATAGCCAACATTGCGTATGGCACAGAACTTGAATTGGTTTGTGCATTAACCATGTTGAGTCGTTTATTAAGAGATTCCGAGTTATGTTTACAGGATCAGTTAGACTTAATGAGTATGGTGTTTGCGCATCCGCGCCAATTTGAGCTTGCTGAAGGTCTTGAGTTTATAGATGAGTGTTCATATATAAACCAACCTTTATCAGAAGTTGGGCTTATTTTTTTGAAGACAGTACTTAAAGATAGGGCGACGCCTGACATAACGGGGAACCTTTTGATGATGCTTGTTGGCGATGACAGCATGATTTCAGCAGCATTGGCGCAAGCATATTGTGATAAAGTGACGGCTTATTCTAAAAAAGCGTACCTTAGTGCTTTAGTCGATGAATTAGGCTACAAAATAGAATGGTCGTCTTTACAGATTAAACAATTTATTCTTAGCATTCTCTATGCGCAAAATAATTTTAAAGCACAAGGGAAGCAAGCGCATCAATTTTTAGCAGTGGTTGATCAGATTGATGCACTGATTTATGGCAAGATTTGTTTTTATTTAATTGCTTCAAGTCGTCCGAATACAATCACTGCTTTTTTTGAGATAACTTTATTGCTTCAAGGTCAAGGTCAAATACAACGGGATATCGAAGTAGCATATGAGCAGTCTTTTAATGCTTTATCTCAGCATCCTTATTGTCGAGCATGGTTGACTGATTTATTATTTGAAGAGGCCTTTTTACCTTCTGTCTATAAAGCTGCAGAAAATCTTGGTCGTAATCTACCGACACAAGCATTTTTTAAGAAGCAATTATCCGAATCAACAGGATACTCACAATATTGCCGTTATATGTTTGAAACCTCTAATCGTTTTTTTAAGGTAGCTTCTGCGAGTCATCACGTACCTATGCTTTGCTTAGAGGATGGAAAGGCTGAAATCGCCCTAAAATAGTCTATTATTTAATTATATTGAGTGCTTGTTGGCTTTTCTTGTGTCTCATTTAGAACTGGTTTAGGTTCTGATCCGATATCAAGTCAGTAGTCGTGTTATTTTTTTGTAGCATTCAGCTGTCCTAATGACAGCATATTTTAATATAAGGGAGGTTTGATATGCCAACTTTTGAAGCAATGCGGGCTCAGTTACTTGATGAGAAAAATCCACTGGCGACCGCGACTACATTTGATGCCTGGGAGAAAGCTTTTAATGCATCGAGCGTGGGGTGGGCTGAGTCTGAAGAAAGAAAGGCTGAGCTTTACATGAGCTACCTTGCAAAAAGAGAAGAAATCTTACGAGAATTAGAACAGCAACGTTTTAACTCAGAAGATGAAGACCTTGAGTTAGGGATGAGCATGAGTCTCTCGAGCCAAGAAGAGCGTGTTCGAGGAGAGACTCCGCCCAATGATACTCAAGTTGAACCTTTCGATGATTTAAATATTGTGATGGATTATGCCGAACCTACATTAAAAGCAGCATTTGAAGCGTTGCAAGCAACTTATCCGGGTTGTCGTCGCATTCGTGGCGATGGAAACTGTTATTACCGTTCGGTGATGTATGGTGTGATTGAGCAAGCGATTGCATCACCTGAACGACACATACTCTTTGAGCAGTTAGCACAGAGAATAGAGCTTCGTGTGGGCGCCTATGAGGGTGAGTATGATGCTGAGCTCATGGCTTTAGCGAGTATATTTCGTGAGGCACGAGACAATCTTAAATGGAACACTTTACAAGATTTAGAAGCGGATATGCGGAATCCTAAATCAGCAACAGACGCTTTGCTGGTGCGTGCAGCACGTGTGCTTACAGCACATGAACTCGAGGCTAGTTTAGGACAATCAGGATTTATTGAGGATAGTGATGTAGAGCACATTTTGACGTTTGGTGAAGATGCTGAGGGCGCAGCTGTTGAGACATCGGTTTTGTTTAATGCGCTTGGTGTTTCAGGTGAACTTGTGCGCGTTGAAATGGCAGAAGGCAGTCAACAGGGCGCTAAAAATGTTCGTAAAAGAGAGCCACTTCAAGGTGATTTAGATCCGCCGATTGAGGTTAATATTCTTTTAAAACCAGGTCATTATGATTTGCTTTACTCAAACGAGCAATATGCGGCCATACAGCAGTTTCAAGTGCAGCCTGTCCCAATCGAAGTTGAGCAAACGCTGGCTGATTCAATCATGTCTCACCAAGAGCAGGACGTTCCTGAAGAGAAAGGGCACTTATTATTAGATCAAGTGATAGATGACTTGCAGCATAATCCGGTGAATATAGATACATCAATGAAATTGTTCTTAAGCGAAGTTGAGGCGCATTCTGAGAAAGCATTAGATATGTTGCTAAATGCAGTTGATGTCCTGAATGAGATGAGAAGTAGCGTGGATAGTCTTCAAGATGATGTTGAGAGAGATTTAGTTTTAGAGCGTATCCAAGTGCAAAATGATGTGTTACAGCAAAAAATGAATTCTATTTTGGATGCTGTGCGTTCGCATCAAACATCTATGAAAGAAACGCTGATGAAAGGTCGTTCTTTACAAGATAGTAGTGAGAGACAATTAGAAGAGAAAGAGCGCGAGCTTGAGTCAACCTTAGTTAAATTAAATGAAAGAGAAGATATCACGCCTAATGAGGCATGGAGCGAGGCATGCGATGCGTTGTCTGCCTGTTCGCCGTATGTTGCTGATGATGAAGGTGCCTCTCAGGATAGAGCCGTTGAATATGAAGCTGAAGACTTAGAGGGTAATACAATTAAAAAAACAGTGTCAGAAAAAGAACAAATAGAACTAGATGAGTTATATGCGAAAAAGCTAGACGCGGAATTTAGGCCTGGCAAATGAAGCGGTTCTGATGCGGTTTGTTTTTTACCCACAATTATCAATACTTGGCTCATTAGGTACAACTACTTGAATATTAATGCCTCGAATCGTGGGGCTTGATAAGGTTTTTTTCAGGTAACTAATGAGTGACATGTCGCTGACTTTTTTCTTAAGCAAAGAGGCATGACGGAAGCGCAACTCACCATTCTTTCGAAAGACAAAACCCATATGTGAAATATTAAGGTGTGAACCGACTTGAGTCTCAAGATTCCAATTGGGACGAACAATTTCAACGATGGCACCATTTGGAATTTGATTAAAGAGCGTGTAGTTGGGGCGGCCTTTACTATCAAATAAGGCGGTTAGAGGAATATAAGGGGTTGATACCGTTTCAGCTTTGAGTGCTTTTCCTTCGTTTTTTAAGGCTTCAAACTTTTTAATTTGCTCTTTGGCGGATGCTTCGGGGAGACGGATGCGTCCTCTTGGTAGCTTAGTGTACCAATTGGGTTTATTAATGACGGTAGTTGCTATTTTGGCAACGGGTTTGTTATCTTCATCAACCAAATTTGGGGTGATATCTTTGAAAATGCCCGCTTTTTGATTATTAAAGTTCCAATCAATGGAGGCAAAATGATTTCGGGTGACAAAAGAGACGTGTCCGTCTTGATAACGAATGTGTCTAATGCATTGCGTAAAGGTGTCAAGGTTCGAGGAGAGGGCGATAGCAACCACGGTGTCTATATACGTTTCGCAATCAAAAATATCTGTGCGGTATAAAGGACCTTGGTCGTAACATGCATTAGGACCTTCGCCAAGGGCGTTATATTTGTACGGTTTGTTTAAAAAATATCGGCTCACTTGATTAAGGCGTGTAGACATAGGTGTCGGCTTGGTATTGAGCGTATGATATAGTTTCTGAATGGTTTTGTTGGCTTCAGTATATGAGGGTGTTTGCTTGCTAGGGTTTGCAAACGTAGAGTGAGATAAAAGAAACAGGCATGAAATCCATGTGATTGTATTTAAATAACGCGTTATGTTGCTCATGAGTAATATTTTATAAGAAACTATATGGTATAGCATAGCGCGTTATGTGATTGAGGAACATATATGTTAAATGCCATTTGGTTATCGATGATGGTACTGTCGGTATTGGTAGGGGCAATAGAAGGCCGGCTTGGATTTGTGGTGCAAGCGATTACGGATTCGGCTAAATTTGGGTTTGAAATGGCGCTTGGTTTAGCCGGTATCATGGCGCTCTGGCTTGGTATTATGGGCATTGCTTCATCTTCTGGCTTAATTCATAAAGTTGCACGTGTATTAAGACCTGTGATGCGATGGTTATTTCCTGAAGTACCACACGATCACCCTGCAATGGGAGCGATGATTTTGAATCTATCAGCCAATATGCTGGGATTATCGAATGCAGCGACTCCTTTTGGTTTGCAAGCGATGAAAGAATTGCAACGTCTGAATACACATGTTCATACGGCGAGTAATGCTATGTGTACTTTTTTAGCAATTAACACTTCAAGTGTGCAGCTTATTCCAGCAACAGCGATGGCACTTTTGGCTGCCAATGGTAGTGTGCAACCGAGTAGTATTATTTTAACAGCGATGATTGCAACCAGTGTTTCGACGTTTGTGGGGATTGTGGCAGTGAAACAGCTTGCGAAATTGCCGTGTTATCGTATTAAGCCGGAGGATGAATAGCATGGGACCTTTCTTATCGCAATTAATGAATTGGGTGATGCTTTCATTTGTCGTTGGAATTCCGTTATATGCCTCAGTTAAAAAGGTGGATGTGTTTGATGCGTTTATTACAGGCGCAAAACAAGGCTTTGAATTGAGTGTGACCCTTATTCCTTATTTGGTTGCAATGATGGTTGCAATTGGCATGCTGAGAGCGTCTGGCTTTTTTGATTTAATTTATGGTGTGTTAGCACCTTACTTAGGAAAATTGGGTGTTCCGGCTGAGATTTTACCCCTTGCTTTGGTTCGGCCTTTTTCGGGTAGTGCGTCGATGGGGGTAACTGCTGAAATTATTCATGCAAATGGCGGTGATGCATTGGTTTCTAAAATTGCTGCAACCATGATGGGAAGTACAGAAACGACCTTTTATGTGGTTGCTGTTTATTTTGGTGCGGTGAGTATTCGGCGAACGAGACACGCAATTCCGGCTGGATTATTAGCTGATTTGGCGGGTATTCTTGCGTCAGTTTATGTTTGCCGTTATTTTTTTACGTAATGTGTTTTGTGGCTTGTTCCGTTAACTTGGCAATCTCTGTTCCTGCGTGTAATTTGAATGCTGCAAGTTCAGATTCAGGAATGGATAACGCTTCGGGTAGTTTTACAGTGGCTGGATTATGAGCTTGATTATTGATATGAAACTCATAATGACAATGTGGGCCATCTGCAAGGCCAGTTTGGCCTACGTATCCGATGATATCACCACGATTAACGAAGTCTCCGCGTTTTAGTCCTTTTTTAAATTTCAAGAGATGTGCGTAAAGCGACTCATAAGGTCCTGCGTGACGAATCTTAATCTTATTACCATAACCATTGTCATAACCAATAGTTGTAATGCGTCCATCGCTTGTTGCGCGAATGGGGGTGCCGATGGGAGCTGCTAAATCAATACCACGATGTGGTCGTCGTCTTTTTAAAATGGGGTGCATGCGTGCTAAGTTAAAACTTGAGCTAATATGGCTAAATTGAACAGGGTAACGCGAAAAAGCTTTTCGAACGCTTTTTCCTTCAGGTGTAAAGTAATCAAGGCTACCGGTTGCTGTTTGATGTCGGATGGCTTGATATAGTTTGCCTTGGTTGGTGTAGGAAACAGCGAGGATATCACCGGTACGGATACGCTCATTTTTAATGTAATGAACTTCGTAATGAATGGTGAATTGATCTCCCTCTCTCAGATCGCGAGCAAAGTTGATTTGCCAGGCTAAAATATCTGCCATTTGCTGGATGAGAGCGTAAGGAATTTTTGTGTTTTTTGCTGTTACATAGAGTGAACGATGAATGGTTCCTGTAACGGTTTCAGATTTTGTATAGGTTTTGTGATTTTTAATTGTGGTTTCAAAGCGATCTTCGTGTCTTTTTACGATGAGGGACTGGCTTTTTGACAGGGGCAAAACGAGTTGTTCTAACTCTGTATCATGCATCAGAAATTGTATGGTTTGGTTCGGTTTGATTCGGGAAAGGGCTTTGGCATGAGGGTTGTTGTGCATGATGGTGTGTAGGCTTTGAGCACTAAGTCCCATGTTTTTAAAGAGTGTTGCGAGTGAATCCCCGGGTTTTGTTTTGATTTCTTGCCATGAAGGAGGGGGAGGCGTTTCATCTACGATGGGTTGTGCTATCTCGTTAGGTAAAGTTGTTTCGTTAGGCAAAGTAATAAGTTGCTCGGTGGTTGTATTGGATTCGGTTAGCGCATTGGGTAAGGCAATAGGTTGCTCAGTGAGTGAGGTAGATACAATAGGTGGTGTTTGTGGCTTAAGAACCCATGAAATTAAAAAAAGGATCAATACGATATCAAAAAGTACAAGTGCTTTTTGCAGACGGGTGAATTGTGTCAATTTTGACTTAAAAGGGTATTTCATTTAGAGCCTTGACCGCGATTATCGAAACAAATAAGGGATAGCCTGGGACGAATATCCGAGATAAGATACCGGTTGTAAACAGTAAGGTCAATATTTAGAGGGTAATTGGGTCATGAATGATGAGAGTGTTATGCCAGAAGAATTATTGCGCGGTGTTGAAGAAGTGCTTCCGCTGGATGCTTTGGCTGATAAGTTAAAAAAAGGCAGGCCGCTTAAAATTAAAGCGGGATTTGATCCGACGGCACCTGATTTACATTTAGGGCATACCGTGCTCTTAAATCAGTTGCGTCAGTTTCAAAAACTAGGGCATGAAGTTATTTTTCTTATTGGCGATTTTACGGCAACCATTGGAGATCCAACAGGAAAATCAGTCACACGTGTACCCTTAACGCCTGAACAAGTGATAGAAAATGCTAAAAGTTATGAAACCCAAGTGTTTAAAATTTTAGATAAAGACAAAACAAAAATTATGTTCAATTCGGAATGGCTTGGTCAATTAAATGCTGCTGAACTGATTCAGCTTGCAGGTAAAGTGACGGTTGCTCAAATGCTTGAACGTGATGATTTTAGTAAACGGTATGAGGCAAATCAGCCAATAGCACTACATGAATTTTTATATCCATTAATACAAGGCTATGATTCGGTGGCATTAGAAGCTGATGTTGAGTGTGGTGGGACTGATCAAAAATTTAATTTATTGATGGGACGAGAGCTTCAAAAGCATTTTGGTCATGAACCACAAGTTGTGTTTTTAATGCCTTTGATTGAAGGTTTAGATGGCGTTAAGAAAATGTCTAAGTCATTGGATAATTATATTGGTATTGATGAACCGCCAGATATTATGTTTGGTAAATTGATGTCCGCGTCAGATGATTTAATGTGGCGTTATATTGATTGTTTGAGTTTTAAAACCAATGCCGAAATTGATACTTGGAAAAAGTCTGTTGAGGCTGGTGGAAACCCACGAGATGTAAAATTTGAATTTTCTGAAGAAATTGTGGCACGTTTTCATTCGGATGAAGCAGCCAAACAAGCGCGAGAAGCGTTTGTTAATCGGTTTCAGAAAAAAATAATTCCAGAGGATGTTCCATTAAAGGTGATTCAAGTCGATGCGCCTTTGGGATTACCACAAGTATTAAAACAAGCGGAGCTGACGGTAAGCACTTCTGAGGCAATGCGTCTTATTCGTAGTGGGGCTGTAAAAATGGATGGAGAAAAAGTAGCTGATGTTGGTTTGGTTTTGGATTTAGGACTGGAATATTTAATTCAAGTTGGAAAACGAAGGATTGCTAAAGTCATTTTAGAATAACGGAGGCTTTGTTTCAGCGGTAACCGAGTCGTTTTCAATGGGCAGATCTAGGCTGTTTAAAACCACTGGATGGCCCGAATAAATCCTGAAAGATGGTCACTTTATTCAAAAAAATTATTTTGTTCGGATAACACACAAAATGACGGTAAAATAAAAGCATCTAAAAAAAGTGACCATCCCCCAGGAATAAATCGGGCCACGTAGACGGGGGAAACAAATGTTAACAGCCCCTATTCTTGTGTCGAAGTTTAGATACCAAAAACCTCAAGTATATTCTATCGTATGGACTAATGCTGTGTTATTTTCAACCAGTTGTTGTGGCTCAACTGATGAAAACAATCCAAATGCACTAAGACCTATATATGATTCTATCGCCTGCTCAAGAGAAAGCGGATATTCAGTTGAAAGTGACCGTTGAATGTATTTTAAATCGTTAAAAGTTATAATACTTAGATTTAATCCATATCTATCACTGTAAGCTTGTAAGCGTCGTTGATTTTCTTCGGAGTCAGTAGCGATAACTTGAATATTTTGTCCTAGTTTAAGCGGTTGTTGTGCACGATATTCTTGAGTGTGCATGTCTACAATGCGCATATGTTGATCTTGATCATATGCAAAAATAATTGGAAAAGAATGATGTACTAATTCAGCATCTTCTGTGCATAAGTTGCTTGACATTATAGGTGTATCAAGTAATTTTCTAGTGACCTCAAATCGATTTTCTAAGATAGTAATGTAATCAAATAAATGGTGTGCTAAACCTTGAAAAGCGCCCATGCCATTATCCCCTGAAATATAGCGACAACATAAACTTTCGAAAGACCAAGAGGATGCTCCTTTAAATACGTACGTATATGATGATGTTTTCAAGTTAGGCGATTCGCCCCGATTTGTATTCGGCGTAGTTGTATATTCAAATAGTGCTGAAAAACCAGCTTCAGGTACGTTTAAAATATCAATAATTTTCTGGCAATTTTCTTGCGTTGGATTATGGTAAACGGCTTTAACCGAAATATCAGCATGCTTCAACTTGCCCAATATTTTATCTTGTATCAAATGATTATCTTCTAGGTCCCATAGCTGAGGATCTGTCAAATCGTTCTTCTTAGCCAAAATATGCGTTGAAAAGAGTAAATATAGATAGAAAATGTCGCTTGCTTGCCTAAAATCTTCCTCCATAGTTTGGATTTCAGGTATGGTTTTTAAATCTACACCAAGTTGTTTCAGTCGAGTAAGGTAAATATTGAGAACGTTAATGCTTGAAAATAAGGTTTCTTTTGTGGTTTTGTAGCATACCAATAATTCTTCTTGGCATTTTTCTTGTGAAGCAGCTGTTTTGGCTTTAGCATAATTTTGAATAACCTTTTTTAATGTATATTCATTTCCATTTGCTTCATCACCATTAAGGCGTGCAAAACAAGGCCTTCCATCTGATTGAGCATGTGACAGTCCACCAGCTGTGAGCTCGCCACAGAAAGGTGCTACTTGATACTGCTCGAGTATATCAACCGACGACATCAGTTGAAAATCTGTCATCGTCATTAAAGCCAATGTTGAACTATTGCTGCCATGAATATAGGGATTAAAAGCCGCATTCACCGTAGCTTCTTCTAGATGAGCAGGAGGTGCGTCCAAAAAAAGTAAAAGAGAAAAGTAAGGATGATGCTGAAAAGCAGTCTGCATGGCAACAATCGCATTTGGTGCGTGCTCTAATTTTACTTTCGAACGTACTGAGAAATCAGCCTCGCCTTCCTCCAGCTGAAAAACTTCATCATCTGGTCCAATGAGTTTTGTCGGGAAATATAAATCTTGCTGCGCTTTGATGACGCTCAATAATTGCTTGGCATATTCGAAAAAGATAGCACCATCTCGTTCTTTTTGATAATCAAAAACGGTTGATAGCATCTTTTCAATATATTTGAAGTTAAACTGACCGTTGCAGCGAATAATATCGAAACAGTCAGAAAGGCTGATGAGTAGTCGTGCATACTGTAATCCCTCGATGACCTCTTGAGGCATGCCTTGCGCTTGAACGTTCAATACTTCAGGCTTATCTTTAAACACCGCAAGAGACGAGAACAGTATCGCTTTTTCTGATGCAATGCCATGTGATTCTAGGAAATGTTGAATGGATAATCCGCTCTGTGTTTCCCATCGGTCGTATCCATCTCCTTCACGCGCAGCATCATGCCCTAACGCAACATAACGAATTAAACACAAGAGCTCTTCTTCGGTAAGATTAAAAAATTGTGCTACCGTATTAAATTTTTGTGCCACCACACTTGGATATTGTTGTGCACATAATCGATGTAACATTGTTGTGCTTAAAGCAACGCGAGATGCATGCATTGCACCATGAACTTCACGCTCAATATACCCATTACGTGTGTTCTTTTTAGGATTTCTTTTAGATTTTTCACTACCGTTAGATGTAAAACTAAACGGTTGTAAATAGGTGTCTTTTAACCATGTTTGCGCGTGATAGTACCAATGCTTATCAGATAAAAAAGCTTTTTCTTGAACACTAAACATGATTGTAACATCCGATGAGAATAAAATCGCGCATAGTGTACATTATTTTGTCTTTTGTGTCAATGTACCCGTAATCTTTGAAAGTGCATGTTTTTTTGCTTTGTAAATTTTTCTCTACGTCCCTCGACTTGTTCGAAGGATCCAGGTGTTATACTCGTTTAGTCCTGGATCCCGTGCATAAAGCACGGGACGGAGGCACTTTTTTGGTGGAGAAGTAAAACTCTCATTTTGAATGATATGGGGTATATCAGCACAAAAAGGGTGTAGCAGAAGGATTTACAGAAAAATATGATGTTCATCACTTGGTTTATTATGAAATTCATTCTGATGTTGATGAAGTAATAACCAGAGAAAAACGTATCAAAAGCTTGTCCTCACGTAGGTGGGGATGGCGTCGGCAATGGAGAATAAACCTTATCGAGCAGAACAGCCCTCAGTGGCTTGACTTGGGAGTTAAATTATTTTGATGAATGGTTGCCCGTTTGCGCGGGCATGACAGGTTTTTCGCGGGCATGACAGACTTTTTTGTCATGTACAGAGAAAGTTTATAATTAGCAGTTGACAGTTCTCCGTAAATCCGTACAATGCACGACACGCTTTGAGGCGAAGTTCATTGGCAATTGAAGAAACAAACTGAGTGGGCATCCTTGATATAATTTGGGAGTCTAACACCGTACAGAAGCATAGAAG
>JAHZKF010000081.1 GCA_022600575.1 Gammaproteobacteria bacterium
GCTTTTTCCATCGCCCTCTCCCCAACCCTCTCCCTGCCGAAAACACTGTGTTTTAATGTATTTTTCCGCTGAGGGAGAGGGGGTATTCTCAGGGCTTAAAGCATTCTCAAACTCGCAACTTCATTGGCAATGGGTATAGATTGCTTCATCCTGCGGCGCTACGCTTGCAGTTTTCGCAACGACGGTTTCAAAATTGTACCGTACTTTATCAACGAATGACGTAACCTATACAGCAACGACAACATTTTGTGTGTTATTTGAATAAAATTATTCTTATAGAAAAAGTGACCATCTCTCAGGAGCACACCGGGGCACGTAGGCGATGAGGAACAATTAATCTATGCCAAGGTCAGGTCCGCCTGAAGCAACATTGCTCGGCTCACCTGAAGGTTGCCCATCACCTGCACTAGAATTATCAAATAACCCTAACCCTTTCATCGCATTTTTTAGTTCAACTTCTTTAGGCTGTGGCGTTTCATCTTGCTTAGAAAAACAAGCTTTTCCAATATAAGAAAGGCCATCCCACAGATAAAGTGGCGCTGATAAGGTATAAACTGTCAGCAGTTTAATTGCCAACAATAAGGGTGTTAACACTCTCTCGAGCAATTGAATGAATAAAGCATCTAAGGCAATCAGTGGCAATGTTAATGTCGCCACCACAAAAGAGGCAGCCAATAATTTTAATGCGCGCTTCACATGAAAAAAGAACCGACTCATCATATCCTGTTTTGATAAATCTTCAGGGGCTGCCAAAAGCACTTGATAAAGTTCACGAATCGCCCTTAATCGCCTCTCTGTCGATAAAGGGGTGGACTTAACAGTATCCTGATTAGGGGCATCCATCTTCTCAAAAGACGCATCTAAATCCGAGTTTGAAGTGGGCTCTTTCTCATCAAGCTCTTCTTTTATCCACTCTCTTTGTTTTTGTCTACGCAAAATCAGTTGATAATTATCCAGCGAGGATATTAAGGTTCGCTCAAGTAATCCCAAAGCGGCAGATAACACATCATAGGAGATTGCAACAGCAATAGCAGATGCAATCAGCGCTAAAGAGATACTTGCTGCTATCCACGAAACCAGTGTATTGATAACATCAGGATATTCATGATGTTTCATCATGAACTTAAAGCTGTTTAAGCGCTTATACAGCTTTATCTCAGAATCAGCCCTTGTTTCAGCTAGAGTATCCTTTCCTCCAAAGAGAAATAATCTAAATGACTGATGCGTGTTATTCACGTCATACAAGACTTCTTGCATCAAATCTAATTTTACCAACGGATTTTCGACCTTTAAAAATGAGTAAAACGCTTCTTTTTTAAAACGAGGCCTCTCAGGTAAAAGTCTTCGGCTTATTTCTTTATACAAAAGCTTTTTATCCTCAGCAGAGCTATTATCATACATTTTTTCAAATATTTCTCTTACTTGCTGTTTTAAAAAGTCAGCCTGTGCTACCCGAAGATACTTTTCAATATCAGCCTCTCCTAGTGCCCAAGAAACCGCACCAAAGCCTGTAGCAAGATTAAATGGAAGCCCATGTGCATCGCTCTTTTTTTGTATATAATCAGCATGCACAAGCCTTGGCAAAGTGTACGCGTAAAACTCTCGGAAAAATTCAACAAACAAAGGCTGGTCTTTATATTTTTGAAGGAAAGCTTCAACATCTTTGGATAAGGTTGGATCTCGACCTAAAAGAAATTTAGAATAGATATATGAGCGCTCTGTTGCGGCTTTAGAGCGTGTAGCAGAATCAGTTGTAAACCCAGTCAACTTCTGCTTGACTGCTTGAGCTTCATGCAAGAACAAATGTTTACTTGCGGCTAGCGCACCTTGAAAGTCACCAGCAACAACTGCCACATGACTATTAAGGTCATGCATCACTTGTTCAACCACAGGACGAAGCCTTTCTCTATTTGCTTGAATAATTACATGTTCTCGTTCTTCTTGTGTAGTTGCAGACATCAAAGTACACCTCGCTCATAAGAATGGGGGAAATTATAACATACAAGTGATAACAAGTAAATCATTATGCATACTTAAGAACCATATCTGTTTTGAAAAATTTTTTTTAACTAAAAAAAAACTAAAATAGAGAAATATCTCACCAAATCGCGTAAAATAAACTAATTTAGTTGCTGTCCCGGAGGCATTGTGTTTGAACGACCACGTAAAAAAGTCAACCATAACGCGCACTTACATGGATTAACCACCATTGTTCCTGCAAACCAACTGATTTTAAAACACAAACGCCCCGAACAAATTACAGCACTTGCCGAAACCTGCCAATTTAAACCACCCCGCTTCACAACCCTCTGCCAAACCCTTTTTTATCATTTACTCAACTATACGCAACAACTCCCTGAGACAACCAATAGTTATTTTTCAAGCCCTGGCGGTGCATTTGATCATGCTCTCAGCCGAACCAAAGCGGCAAGCGATCTATTCCAAACTTTCTTATTACAAGAACCTCATGCAGAGCTCTCTGAAGAACAACAACTCTGGTGGTATGCACTCTTTTCCGCCGGTTTATTACGTGGCATTGGAAAATTACCCCTCGATTATGCCATCGAGCTTTATAATCCCCACGGACATCTCATTAAAACCTGGGAGCCTCTACTCGAACCATTGATCAATACCGGTTACGCTTATAAATTTGATACGGTTAATAACAATCAAGACGAAACGTTTCGCCAACGGCTCAATATTATACTGGCACAGCAACTCATGCCCAAAGAAGGCTTTACTTGGCTCACCACAAACCTCAATGTATTTGAAGTATGGCTCGCTCTGCTACATGAAGACAGCGCCTCATCCGGATCACTTGGCTTAATTCTTGATCGTGCAGATGCCATTGCCATTCAAGAAGACTTAATTAACCTCCCCCCTGGCATATATAACCCTAAAAAAACCGGTGGACGTACCAACTCATTTATTGATACGCCTGGCGACTCACTGATTGAGCGTGAACAATTCGTGGGCGCTGAGTTTGTGAAGTGGCTCCTTGCAAACCTTGAAGCAAGCAAGCTCACATTTAATCAACACCCATTAATCAATGTTGCAGGTGGCACACTTATTGGCCCTGATGCTTTTAAACTGTTTGTTCGTGAAAGCCCTATGTTTAAAAATTGGCTTGCTGTCAAACAAGGCGTTATGTCGCTCGACCTACACGATAAAACACCAGGCATTACCGATGATAAGAGCCTGATTCTTAAAGGCTCTATCGCACTGCCTGCAAAATTTCAGCATCAAGCTAGTAAAAACGCCGCCCCCACAGAAACCAATGCCATTGAGGCACGCCACCCAGGCAGCCTAAAAAAACTCTCAGCAGATGGTCATTGGAAAACCATCGAGAAAAAACAAACCTCGTCTCTTAGCCCAAAGAACACTCCCTATGACTGATTATGCAATTGGGGATATACAGGGCTGTTACGACCCCCTCATGCGCTTACTCACACACATTGAATTTGATGCGCACAAAGACACACTCTGGTTGGTTGGCGACTTAGTCAATCGTGGGCCTGACTCTCTTAAAGTCCTGCGTTTTATTCAAGCACTCCCAATCCCCCCTCGCATCAGCCTTGGCAATCATGATTTACACCTACTCTGTCAAATTTTTCTACCGCATCAATCGCCACAACCTGATGACACATTAAGTGCCATTTTAAATGCACCCGATAAAAAATCACTGGGCGACTGGCTCAGACAACAACCCCTTTTACAACACGATCAAACACTAAACGTCGTGATGACACATGCAGGCATTGCCCCCACATGGACACTTGAACAAGCAAAAACTTATGCAGCACAACTAGAAACCGTATTATGTGGCGCAGATTATCTTGATTTTTTAACACACATGTATGGCAACACACCCAATTATCTTTCAGAAAATGATACTGAAACGGAGCGTCTACGTGTGATTTGTAATAGCTTCACTCGCATGCGTTTTTGCGACACAGCCGGACACCTAGAACTTACGGCTAAAACCAAGCCTGAGCAAGCACCCCAAAACTGCTACCCTTGGTATGCACTCCCCACACGCAAACCCATTCAAGCCGACTTGGTCTTTGGCCACTGGGCAGCACTACAAGGCATGTGCCCCACGCCACATATACATGCGATTGATACAGGTTGCGTTTGGGGCGGGCCACTTTCAGCCCTTCGCCTACAAGATAAAAAGCGCTTCTCAGTACCTGGGCTATAGCCATTTCTGCCTTCATTTGAATTTATTCATATCCTCTACCACACTTAATTCTAATAATAAGAAGAATGACTCTAGGAGAGTGACATGAAAAAAACCATCCTTTTTCTATCGACCTGCATTGCCTGCTTTAGTTCATCTATTGCCTTTTCGGCAAAACAAAGCTGGTCTAGCTGGCTTAGTGATGTAAAACAAGAAGCACGTAGCCAAGGCATTTCAGATGATGTCATTCATGATGCTTTTGCTAATGTACATGAGCCCAGTCGCCGAATTAAAAACCTCTCCAAATCACAACCTGAAAAACGCTTAAGCTACACCAAGTATCGTAACTCACGCATTGATAACTACCGTATCGCCTTAGGCCGAAAAAAATACAAACAATATCACGACACACTTGAAGCCATCGGGCGCCAATATGGGGTGGACCCTTGCTTTATTGTATCCTTCTGGGGGATTGAAACCAGCTATGGCGGATACATGGGTAACTTCCCTGTGATTCAATCACTCACAACCCTTGCCTATGATTCCAAACGTGCCGACTTTTTTAGACATGAATTATTTACGGCACTACACATCTTAAACGATGGTCATGTCTCTCTTAAGCACTTTAAAGGCGAGTGGGCCGGCGCTTCAGGCCATCCACAATTTCTTCCATCCAGCTGGGTCGAGTATGCTGTCGATTATGATGGTGACGGACGACGAGATATTTGGACCTCGAAACCCGATGCACTCGCATCTATTGCAAATTACATGAAGGGTAAAGGTTGGCACGAAGGTGAGCCTTGGGCAGTTCATGTTAAGTTACCTAAAGACTTTGACCGAGCGCTCGAAGGTAAAAGAACGGTTAAATCCGTGCATGAATGGGAAGCCATGGGCGTTCGTATGACAAACGGTGACAAACTCCCTTACCCTGATCTGAAAGCCAGTATCATCCAACCACATGGTGGCCCTGTCTTCTTAGCCTATCCTAATTACAAAATGATTTTAAGATATAATAACTCGATTTATTATGCGGGAGCTGTCGGCTATTTGGCTGATAAAATTTGTCGCCGAACCCCAGCTGAATCTTAATCATCAAGCGCTTTAAGAGGCCTTGTCTGTTTTTAGTTTCTCAAAAAACAGCTGGGCCTCCATTTATTAATTTGATTATTTTTAACTCTAACTATATATTTAATTAACATACATTTAAGCAGAGAGTCATTTATGAGTCGTCTTGCGAAGTTTAATATTGGAGATGTGGTTTTGCATAAGCAACAGGGGTATCGCGCTGTCATTGTCGACATCGACCCCCTCTTTCAAGCATCAGGCCAATACAACCCTCAAGCACAAAAGCGTGCTTTTGCACATCAAAATCCGTGGTATCGCCTGCTTGTTGATAAAACCAGCCAAATGACTTACGTGGAAGAACCGCTTTTACTACCCGCTCCCGAATCACAGAGAACACCTGTCACAAACCCACTGCAAAAAAAGTATCCAAACCGAAAACTACATTAATCGTTCTCTTTTTTTGCTTCAACCCTGGCTTTTAACTTACTACCCGGCTTAAAGGTCACCACTCGACGAGCGGTTACAGGAACAACTTCTCCTGTTTTAGGGTTACGCCCTGGCCGCTCTGTTTTATCCCGCAGAATAAAATTACCAAACCCAGATAGCTTAACATGATGACCATGCTCCAATTCATCACGTATGTTCTCGAAAAACTGCTCAACAAGCACTTTTGCGTCAGGCCTGGTTAATGCGAGCTGTTCACATAAAACATCCACTAAATGCGCTTTGCTTAATGCACTCACGATTTGTCCCTCATCATGATAGTCGATTGATTTTTAACCTTTTTTAGTATAACACAAATTAAAATATGAGCCAGCACCTCTCTTGTAGGAGCACATGAGCCCTGAAAAAACTCAATCCATCAAGATATCACTCATCTTTTTAGGTTGAAAATTACGCAAATCCTATATCTTTTTTTTGTAATATGCGCTAAAATAACACACCTTTTTCACTTAACACCTTTTTTATGATCACTTTAGGCCCTTTCTTAATCCAGCCCGCCTCAGAACCACTTTGTTGGTGCAACATTACTTTAGGGGGAGCCGCCAATCAAACCGTTTGGTCCATTAACCTCGCCCCCTTTAATCCAGCCGATAAAACACCCCCAACGCTTGATACATTTGCACTGTATCCCGCCTCACCTTTCTTGAACATACATGCATTTGACCCTGAATCAACTCGCTATTTTTCGCTTATAACCACAGAAGAACATGAGCTACTTCGATTCAGGCCCGCGCATTTACCTCATAATTTTACCGCACTTCCGGCAGAACAGTACACAACTTCTGGCTGGACACCAGTGCGACCACTAAGACCCGCCCCTTTAGAAGTCACTCAAAATGGTTATGAAGCCATTTATAGAACGCTTCAAGAAATCGCCACTTCAAGCACCGAAGCACCCCCCTTAACCCTTGAAGCCGTCATAAAAAAACAATACCAAGCCACACAAACACCCTCAACCTGGCAAATAGAGCGAGATGAAATAACACAAGCGGCAACACTCGCAGAAGCCATTAAAAACCCTTTAACTCAAAACGGTTTTTTACTGGCTTGGCATGATCTTAAAGCAACCTCGACTGATCCACTCATGTATTGCTACGCATTAATAGCTGTTATCCACGTTGATAAAAAACCAGCCCTTGCACACCTTGATACAGACACTGCTGAATCTGCAAACACCTTAAGACGCTACCTGATTGATTCAACCCTTTATAAAGAAGACATTCAGCCGCTTACTGAAGCTTTTTTTATGATCATTCAAAATCTTCTCATTACAGAACTAAAAACCTATCAAACCCAACAACAAAGCGATGCGCTTTTAGCGCTCACAAACAAAAAAAAACTCGATTATGAAGCAGCATGCGAAGAACATGCTCGTGCACAGCTGTTTTCTCCTGAATTAATCAACACCATTGCAACAGAGATTTTTCTTCTCATCACAAAACAAGACACGCTGAATAAAAACCTAGACAAACTGCGTGAGCTCAATCATACGCTGCAAATGCTGTCTAATCAGGACACTACTTATACGAAAATATATGACGTATTAGAGGAGCAATTTGAAGCACAATATCCATCGCGTTCACTTTCCCCTTCATTGATGTTATTGCTCGCTCAGACGCGCATTGCATATGCAAAGGCCCTTACAAAAGCTGCTGATGCATGTATTGAATCAAACTCAAATGATGAAGCGCTCATACAATCCCTGCTCCCTCTTTTAAAAACGACGCAAGATCTCAATTTTATGCTTTCTAAACTTAAAACCACTGAACGGAAACACTACTTGCTCGATGCGCTCCACTTAGAAGACCCTACATGCCCATACCTTCAAAACACACATGACCTCAATCTTATCGCTATTCCGCTCACTGCAAAAAGCGCTCAATATTTATTTAAAAAACGCACACCCGCTGCCTGGGGTGCACTCCTTCTCTCTTTTAACGATTTGCGTCAATTCTGCTGGGCATTAAGCATGCCAGCAAAAAGTCAATTTTTTAAAGCACATGCTACACGTATTGCACATATCACAGATTCTGATGACAAAATCATTTCACTATTTCCTCATATCAATCTTTATCAGTTACAACTGTTGTTATCTCATATTCCCTCCTCTGCTTTACGCCATTGGATACAAACCCCTAAACAATTCAAAGCATTCTTAGGTTTGCAAGCACTGACTTATCGCCCCAAGCAAAAGGTACTTGCGCTCCTTAATGCTATTCCCGCACCCTACCGAATCACCGCACTTGTACAACGCAAAACGCGTGAAGCGCAAGCTAACCTACTGTTAAGAGCAACCACGTCCATGCTGATACTCTATTGGAAAACGCTTTCACTTGAAGAATGGCACGAACTATTCAAACAACCCAGTCACCTAAGGGAACTCGTCCAAGCCCTCTTTAAAGAAAGTGTATTTGGGCGTATAAGGGCCAATGAGCTCATTGAACACCTATCCGAAACGTTTCAAGAAAGTCTTTATCAACAGCTCTTAACAGAGGCAAGTGTCGATGCACACACCTCTTTAGTTGCAAGCACCTCTTTATCTGATATTGATGCTTTAAAACAAGCCATTGTTTCATTCTTTCCCCCTTCATTAACAACTCACCGTTTTTTTAAAACAGCACCAACAGAACAGAACTTAATCAATAGTGGCTCAAGCTTTAGCCTTGCCAAAACCATACCCGAACTCAAAAATGCGCTAATAGAAATTTACTGCTTAATGGAAGCCTCCACTCTACCTGTTTTAAACGCATGTCTACTGATTAAAGCCTATAGCCTACAAGATGATGATGTTCTCGAGTTAAGCTCAGATCCTGACAGTCATGATGTACACCATGCTAAAAAGGTGCGATACGATTAATAGCTCACATTAGTTTAATTTTTGACTAAATTGCATTTTAATCTACAATTAATAGTAGAGTGTTATTTCTTGGAGAATAAAATGAATTGGTTTACTAATACGTTTTTTAAAAAACAAGCACCTAAAAATGAAACACCGGAACAAAAAGAACAGCGACTGGTTGAGGAAGTATGTAGTCAAATGCTAAAAAAACTAGATTTTATTAAGACAGATCTACAAACAACTTTCCCAGAAAAGACTGATGGAATAGAAAAAATCTCCCAACCCATCGATCAGTTAAAACTAAAACTACTTGCAGCCAAAGCAGATTATGAAAACAAAGAGAACCCCATTAGCTTAGAAGACCTCAAAAAGAAATGGGCCGGCATCATTGATGATGAAGAAACAGGACTTAAAACTGTAGAGAATTACCTTAAAACCTCCAGCAGGGTTTATCACCACGTGCATGAAGCAATACAAAGCTTTTTTAAATGGTTTCAAAGTACCATGCAAAAACTCGGCGTATTGTCCGAACCATCTGAGGAAAGTCAAAACAAAAAACCTTGGATACAAGAACAAGAAAATTCACCTAAAAACATCAAAGACATCAGAGGGTTTGAAGAAGGTCTGGATATGTCTGAACCACCTAAAAAAGAAGATGGAGGAACTAGCGGCCCACCACCCCTATAACAAAAATCACCTTCTTTAATTATTTAGGAGAATTAACATGAAAACGCCCTGGGCAGCATGGAAAAAACACCAAGAGTCTGCAGCAATCAAAAAACAAGAGCAAGACACAGAAGCAGAACGTGTTCATCGTGCTTTTATCGACATTACCAATAACTTAGATGACATGCTGCATAGGCTTTGGGCAGATACAGACATGAAGACGAGAGAGAAAACAATAAACATTGATGAGCCTATCAGAGAATTAAAAAAAGCGTTAAGTGCAACACGAGAGTCATATATCAAGAAAAAAATTAATTTAGAGACACTCAAAACGCAGTGGGAAGACGCTATTACGACTCATATGGACACCCTCGATAAGCTCCATGACCCTGCTGATGTTGCTTATCATAACGTCCATAAAGCCATACAAACCTTCTTAAGGTGGGCACAATTTCAACTACAAAAAATAGGACTTTCCAAACTAGAAAAAGAAAACCCAGACCGAAAACCTTGGATAAAAGAACAACCCACAACCGTTAAATATTCAGATGACATTAAAGGCTTTCGAGAAAAGTTAAGACCCGATGACGAAGCAGAAACAGATAGGGATAGTCTCGGCAGTCAAAAGAAATAGATTCACTCCTCGCGCAGCGCTTCCGAAATCAAGTGCTGCGTACATATCTCACCCTCTATAAAATGCGTTTTAATCATTTCATCTAGATCATCTGTTGAAGTGTACGTATACCAAACCCCTTCAGGGTAAACCACAAGACAAGGTCCAAGACTACAGCGCCCCAAACAACCTGACTTGCTAACACGTATTTTTCCAGGACCACTTAAACCACGTTGTTTAAGTGCTTTTTTTAAATAATCAAAATAAGCTTCGCCACCTGTATTCGCACAACAGGTTTTGCCTGGCTTTTTTTGATTGGTACACACAAAAATATGCTGCTGATAATGCAAATCTTTTGCATGTGTATTCATTATGCGCCATCTCGTACTTGAATAGAGAGCTGCTGTTCGAGTACCTCAATCACACCCTGAATCAGTGGTGTAATATCTTGCTCGGTCAGCGTTCGTGCTGCATCCTGAAACGTTAATGCAATGGCTAAGCTCTTTTTACCTTCTGGCACTTGCTCACCGGTATATTGATCAAACAAATGAAAAGCTTTCAAAGTATTAGATACTTTAAGGATTTCGGCCCGCACGGTGTCTTCAATTTGCCCCGCTGTCACGGCCTCATCCACTAATAACGATAAATCGCGACGCACTTGTGGGTATTTTGAAATGGTCTGATAACGCACATGCCTGGTGTTACTAAGCGCATCTAAGTCAACCTCAAACAGCATCACCTCTGCATCTAAATCAAATGTTTCAACAAGCGCTGGGTGTAATACGCCCATCCAACCAATGGCTCGCTCACCTTGATACAAGCGCGCTGATTTTCCAGGATGTAATGCAGGCATAACCTCAGGTACAAAACGAAGTGGCTCACTCACCTCAGCAAATAAAGCCTCTACATCTCCTTTCATATCGTAGAAATCATATTGATGTGTGGTCTCGCTCCAGTTCAGTGCACCTGTCTCACCCATCATCAACCCTGCAAGCGACGCACGTTCATGAAGCACCCCATCTTGCATGCCAAATACCACACCTGTTTCAAAACATCGCATCACGTCTTGTTGGCGTGAAACATTTTGGATGAGGGCGGCGATTAAACCTGGCCAAAGGCTCACGCGCATCTCTGAGAGTTCGGCTGATAAAGGATTTAACAAAGCAAACTTTTCTGCTTCTGGATAAAATACGGCTTGCACAGTCGGATCGACAAAACTATAACTGATAATTTCGTGATAACCTCGATGCATCAAACACGTTGAAACCGCACGACTTGTTTCGTGAAAAGCACTTAATGTGCCACGACGAAGTACGCCAAATGAATCTTCTGGTGCAAGCGCATCATAGCCATAAAGCCGAGCAATTTCTTCGACCAAATCAACATCTAATGATAAATCAAAACGATAAGACGGCACTTGCACCTGCCACACATCGCCTTCAACTGATACGGTCATCCCGAGTGCTTCTAGCATGGTTTGCATACGTGCTTCAGGCACATCAAGGCCTGTTAATTCATGCACGCGTGTGGGGTTGAATGTAATCTTGATGTGAGGCAAATAGTCAGGGGTATGCTCCCATACAACAGGACCTGGTTGACCACCTACTATATCAAGCAATAATGCGGTTGCACGTTCGATAATATCTCGGTGAAGGGCAGGATCAACACCTCGCTCATAGCGCTGAGAGGCATCGGTGCATAAACCATGTTTTCGGGCAACGCCTGCAATTTGCCGCGGCTCAAAAAAAGCACTTTCAAATAACACATCCGTTGTATCGGTCCCAACGGCACTTGTCTCGCCCCCCATTACACCTGCAATGGCAAGTGGCTTATTATCATCCGCAATCAGTAATACATCGGCATCAAACGTTACTTCTTGTCCATCAAGCAATACCAGCTTTTCGCCTTTTTGGCTTAATCGAACCTGAATTTTTCCTGATATTTTTGACGCGTCAAAGGCATGCATCGGCTGACCAAATTCAAGCATGACGTACTGTGTCACATCAACTGCTGGGTGAATCGGTCGAATACCACCCCGGCGCAAACGCTCTTTCATCCAAAGTGGGGTTACCGCTGTTGTATCCACCCCTTTAATCAGGCGGAGTGCGTAACCGGGACAAGCGGTTTTCTCAATAATGTGTGCACCAATACTATCATCAATATTTTGCGCTACCGGTTCAACTGCCGGCACATTTAAATCGGTATCGGTTAAGGCTGATACTTCGCGCGCAACCCCTCGCATACTAAAACAATCTGCACGATTAGGGGTAAGCTCAATCATTAAAATATTATCATTGAGCGACAAATAATCTTGCAATGATGTACCAATAGGCGCATCTTCTGGAAGTTCTAAAATACCTTCGGCCGACTCTTCTAAGCCAAGTTCAGGAGAAGAGCAAATCATCCCTTGTGATAATTCGCCGCGTAATGACGTTTCTGTAATATGGATATCACCCGGTAAATCAGCACCTGGGCGGGCTAAAGCCACTTTAAGGTTTGCCCGAACATTAGAGGCACCACATACAATTTGAACAGGCTCTTGTTCACCAACATCTACTTTACACACCGTGAGCTTATCGGCCTTGGGATGCGCGTATGTCTCAAGCACATGGGCAACTGTGACATGCGTAAAGGCTCCTGAAGCGCGACTAATCTCATCGACCTCAAGCCCTGCCATCGTTAGCTTCTCGGCAAGCATGTCTGTTTTTAATGGTGTATTAACCCACTCGGAGAGCCAGGATTCACTCACTTTCATTGGCGTATCCTAATTTAAAATTGCTTTAAAAAATTTAAGTCATGCTCAAACATCATACGCAAATCATCAATCCCGAAGTAAAGCATGGCGAGCCTATCGATACCCAGTCCAAAAGCCCAGCCCTGATACAAGTCAGGTGATAAATCGACCGAATTCAGCACATTTGGATGCACCATGCCACAACCTAACACTTCAAGCCATCCGGTATGGCTACATACACGACATCCTTTGCCATCACATGCAGTGCAAGCAATATCGACTTCAGCAGAAGGCTCTGTGAATGGAAAGTAAGAAGGTCTAAAGCGCACATCCACAGATTTTTCAAAGAAAAAAGTAAAAAAGTCGTGCAATACACCTTTTAGGCTGGCCAAAGTAACTTTTTGACTAATTTCATCAATCAATAAGCCTTCTAGTTGATGAAACATCGGCGTATGTGTGACATCAGAATCACGGCGATAAACACGTCCCGGTGCAATCAAGCGAAAAGGCGGTTTGCCACCTGCTTGCATTGATCGAATCTGAACAGGAGAGGTATGGGTTCTTAAAAGCCGTCCATCTCCAAAATAAAACGTATCGTGCATGGCACGTGCTGGATGGTGCGCTGGAATATTAAGCGCTTCAAAATTATGATGCTCTGTTTCAACTTCAGGGCCATCCAGTACATCAAACCCAAGCCGACTAAAGTAGTCTGTTATTCTGTCACGAACTTGTGTAATAGGATGCAAGGTACCTGTGCTTGCAGCACGTCCTGGCAAAGTAACATCAATTCGCTCACGTTTAAGCTTTGCCTGTAATTCAAGTGCTTTCAAATGCTCGTTTTTTTCATCCAGGCGCGCCATAATTGCACGCTTCACCTGATTAACGGCTTGCCCCACTTTAGGCTTTTCAGCAACAGGCAGTGAAGAAACGCCTTTTAAAATATCGGTAAGCCTTCCTTTTTTACCTAGGAAATCAACTCTGATAGCTTCAAGCGTATCAAGGCGCTCTGCCAACTCAATGGCATTAAGCGCCTCGTTTTCTAGTCTCGTAATGTCATCCAACATGCGCTACAGGCCCAATGCCTCTTTAGCACGCGTTGCAAGCACTGCGAATGCTGCTTTATCATGTACAGCCATATCGGCAAGTACTTTTCTGTCCAACTCAATCTCAGCTTTCTTAAGGCCATCAATCAATCGGCTATATGATAAACCGCTCATACGCGCTTCTGCATTAATTCGGGTAATCCAAAGTGCACGAAACTGACGTTTTTTCTGACGACGATCACGGTATGCGTATTGACCTGCTTTAATTACCGCTTGTTTTGCAACACGATAAACGCGACTGCGCGCACCGTAATAGCCTTTAGCTTGTTTTAAAACCTTTTTGTGACGTGCTTTCGCTGTCACACCGCGTTTAACTCTTGGCATAATTTATTCTCCCCTTAACTACCTTGCAACATACGTTTCGCTAAACGTGCATCGCACGGTTTAAGCCTCGTTGCTTCAACACGCGCATCACGTTTTTTCTTGGTCGTGTGCTTGGTGAGAATATGATTTCGATTAGCCCCTCGGCGTTTTACCGCACCACTGGCCATTTTGCGGAAGCGTTTAGCTGCTCCGCGATGTGTTTTTAACTTTGGCATAACGTTTGTAACTCCGCATTCAATATAATATCAACATAATATTAATCAATTATTTTTTCTTAGGCGATAATACCATCAACAATTGTCGGCCTTCTCGTTTTGCGTGCTGTTCAACCACAGCAAAATCTGCTGTGTCTCCTTTCACGCGCTCAAGAATGCGCATACCAAGATCTTGATGCGCCATTTCACGCCCTCTGAATCGAAGGGTTACTTTGACCTTATCACCATTCTCCAGGAAACGTGTCAGGTTGCGTAGCTTGACCTGATAATCCCCTTCCTCCGTTGCCGGACGAAATTTCACTTCTTTAATTTGCACATGCTTTTGTTTTTTACGTGCTTCAGCTTGTTTTTTGCTCGCTTCAAACAAAAATTTTCCATAATCCATCACGCGACAAACAGGCGGTTTAGCCGTTGGCGAAATTTCAACAAGATCAAGCCCACTTTCATCGGCCATATGCAAAGCCTCTCTCAAAGAAAGAATACCTGCTTGCTCGCCCTCTGCATCGATTAAACGAACTTCTGGGACCTTGATTTGCTCATTGATTCTCGCGCGATCACTATCACGCTTGATTGGTGCACTAATGGTTTGTTCCTCCAATTGGTTTCACACGACTTTTCGTGTTAATTTCTTCCAAAAGCTTCATACAAAAGGCGTCGATGGTCATTTGACCCAAATCAGTGCCATCACAAGAACGAACACTCACAAGGTTTTCATCAACTTCTTTATCCCCTACGATTAATAGGTAAGGAACCTTTTGTAAAGTATGCTCGCGAATTTTAAAGCCTATTTTCTCATTTCTCAAGTCAAAATTTGCACGAATGTGATTTTTTTGCAAAATTTCATGCATTTTTGCACCATATTCGTGTTGTTTTTCACTAATCGTCATTAAAATCACTTGTGTGGGCGCTAACCAAAGCGGAAACTTACCTGCATAATGCTCAATTAAAATTCCCATAAATCGTTCAAACGTACCCAAAATGGCACGATGAATCATCACAGGCGATTGCTTGGAACCATCTTCAGCAATAAATTGTGCATCTAACCGCTCAGGCATCGAAAAATCAATCTGGAACGTGCCGCACTGCCAAATTCGCCCTAATGAGTCGGCTAATGAGCATTCAATTTTAGGACCATAAAAAGCCCCTTCACCGGGTGCATCTTCCCACTGAACACCCTGCTCACGCATTGCATCAGCAAGGGCTGATTCTGCTTTATCCCACACCGCATCACTGCCTACACGCTTTTCAGGTCTCAGTGCTAGGCGATAGGTCATGTTATCAAAACCAAAATCAGCATAAACAGATTGCACCAAACTTAAAAGTGCGGCTACTTCTGATTGAATTTGATCTTCAGAGCAAAAAATATGACCATCATCTTGCACAAAATTTCGAACGCGCATCAAACCATGCAGAGCACCTGAAGGCTCACACCGATGACAATTTCCAAATTCAGCATACCGCAGCGGTAAATCACGGTAACTTTTTAGCCCCTGATTATAAACTTGCACATGACACGGGCAGTTCATGGGTTTCACTGCATAACTGCGATTTTCTGTTTCGGTCAAAAACATGTTCTCACGGAAGTTATCCCAGTGCCCTGATTTTTCCCACAATATTTTATCGACCAATTGAGGGGTTTTAATTTCTTGATAATTAAATTCAGCTAAACGCTCACGAATGTAATGCTGCAAAATGCAATAAATTGTCCAGCCTTTTGCATGCCAAAAAACCATGCCAGGCGCTATATCTTGAAAATGAAATAAATCGAGTGCTTTTCCAATTTTACGATGATCGCGCTTTTCGGCTTCTTCAATCCGAAACAAATAGGCTTTAAGTGCTTTTTTATCAGCCCATGCGGTACCATATACGCGCTGCAACATGGCATTATTAGAATCACCGCGCCAATAAGCGCCTGCCAATTTTGTGAGTTTAAATGCTTTTAAAAATCCAGTAGACGGCACATGTGGACCACGGCATAAATCTTCAAACTCGCCTTGCTTATACAGCGATAAGACTTCACCTTCTGGGATATCCCGAATAATTTCTGCTTTATAGGTTTCACCTAGGCCTTCAAAATAAGCAATCGCCTCATCTCGTGGCAATTCACGACGCACCAGTGGAATATTTTCTTTCGCGAGCGCTTGCATTTTTTCTTCAATTCGCACTAAATCATCAGGCGTAAAGGGTCTATCAAACGCAAAGTCATAAAAAAAGCCGTCATCAATCACAGGACCAATGGTCACCTGTGCTTTAGGAAAAAGGGACTGTACTGCTTGGGCCAGTAAATGTGCTGTCGAATGCCGAATCACATCCACAGCTTCAGGAGACTTTTCTGTTAACAACGCTATTTTTGCATCTTGCGTTATCTTAAAGCTCATATCCACCAATACATCATTCACATAAGCTGCAATGGCCGCTTTTGCAAGACCAGGCCCTATGGCCTCAGCTACATTCAGCGCTGTAACAGGTGCATCAAACGATAGTTGCTTTCCGTCTGGTAAGGTGATTGTTAACATGTTGTGTTCTCATCAAATCTGATGGTAGGCGCGAGTGGGATCGAACCACCGACCACCACCATGTCAAGGTGGTGCTCTACCACTGAGCTACGCGCCTGCATTGACAGGCGCTGATTATATCGAAGCGAATAAGTTTTAGCAATGCACCTCCCATAAATGCGTCTAACTTCGCTCAAAACACCATATTGTCTTCTTTACAAAACCTCTATCTATTTAAGCAGCATTCCAACCAAGAATTAACAATGCCCCATTTTGGGTTGGTATCGATTTAACGGCGCCTGTTGAGAGGCGTGGGTTCGTACCATTCACAGTCAGGCCAACGCCACTCGCATAAATCCCTTGATACGCTAAAGCAATGCTTGCATGCGATGAAAGCGCTTTACTGAACCCCACTTGCACCTCGGGACTTATCTTAACTTTGGGGTTAATGCTGTTCCTATCAAAATGCATCTGCCGATATGCCATACCTACTTTCGCAAACAGTTCCGTATGCTCGACAAAATCAACTATCAGCCCCGAATGAGGTACCTGTGTCATATGATTGCGAACAGCAGGTAACACGCTAAGCGGTACCGAGGCAGTCCCTAACACATCAAGAAAAGTAGCAATCACTGCCTGAATTGCAGGCCCTCCCATCGCATCAAGCTTCTCTTGCGAAGTTAAAAGACGAGAACTTAATCCGGTTTGTACACCAAGCTCAATGCCAAACGCAGCATCATGATAATCAAAAATATCACGCGACGCTGCAATCCGCTCAACTGCAACATTCTTATCGACCATATCTTTATAACTCACATACCCAAGTGTTGCATAAAAATGCCATGGTAGTGCTTGTGATGGCGGAGACTCCATTGTTCCGGCTGTTACATTCATGCTCCCTAATAGCATTGTGGTCAACAATGTTTTTTTCATCAATCATCCTTAATCACATAAAAAACGCCTGCTCATGCAGGCGTTAACAAAAAATTACTTTTACAATACAGAAAACTAAGGTGACACCTCGTGACATATCAAGGCGAGACCTACGAGAACCCCTGCTACCATACCATCACACGGCATCGTCGCAGCAGCCGTCCACTGTTCATCCACAGCACTTGTAAGTCCAACCGTTCCACTGGCCGCAGCCGCTGCAGAGGTCCAGTTATTACACATTTCTCCTGACGGCGTGCCTCCTTGACTGGTTCCTGTCCATGCATAAATATCATTAAACATCAGTGGCGTCTCAAGAACCTGCTCACCTCGAAATCCTACATTTGTAACTAGCCAGTCATATCGTGCAAATAAGCTTCTTAGATAAGTTACATACACCACACCCCTCCTAAGTATATATCTAGCCTCATGAGTATCAGTAGAAAGCCATGCTTGAAAGTAGGGTGTACCAAACCGCGCGCGCCCTTCTCCCGCACATAGTTCATTTGCTGCCGCAATACCGCTTACTGTTGGCTGTGCAATCCCATATACATTGCTACTCAAAATGGTCATGTCTCCAGCAACCCTAAGGTGCGTAGGAAAAACCAAACAATTCCCACCCTCAGCCGCACAAGTAGACGCCTTACCATAACTCGGGCCAACAGGCCCTGCTCCGTTTGTACGCGCAAGCAGTTGAGTCCTTACCTCTGCAGCCACCTCGTCAACATAACTACCATCTACAGGGTTTCCTCCTCCCTTTCCAGGTTTATGCGCAGCAAACAAACTTCCTGAAAGGGCACAGCCTATCATTAAAGCTAATATTTTTTTCATCGTGTTATATCCTTATTAATAAGTGAGTCTTTATGCATTCCACGTAAACATTAAAAGGCCGCCATTTTGTGTCGGAATAGAATTAATCCGCCCTGTCGCATCTGGAGGTGTGCCGTTAACCGTTAACGTTGTGCCGCCGCCATAAACGCCTTGATAAGCCAATGATATACTCGCTTGTCGTGAAATAGGCATGCTCAAC
>JAHZKF010000082.1 GCA_022600575.1 Gammaproteobacteria bacterium
ATAGCAGAAAAAGGCACGTCCACTTCTCCTCCTCATATTTTAAGATGTATAGCAAACGCAGAAACAGCAAAACCGGATTGTACTGAAACAGGTCTTGATTTAGCGCTCTTTTCTGAAATTAAGAGTGTCATGTTTGTACCGTATAGTAATGCTGTTTATGTTACGGCAGTTGATGCTGCCACAGGTACATCAGCGCTTTATTACGTAATGTTGGATGCTAATACCGGTCTTCCTTCATCGTCGAGTTTAAGTATGGTTCAGTTTTCAGATGGTCTTCAACATTCGTTGGACTGGGTATTTTCTGCTCCTGCAGAAACAGACAGTTTTTATGCTGCCTCAAGTAGTAGTACGAATATGTATTATGTAAAAGTAAGAGATATCAGTAATCCTGGGATGGTTGTTATTATCCGGGATATAGAATTAACAGGTTTATCGGCAGATGCTTTGACAGTTCAACCACAGATTTTTACTCGGCCGTCGGTATGGCAGGATCCTACTGCTCTTAGAGAAGAACGTGCCGCGCCGATACTTAAAAATGAGGATAATTATAGGCTGTGGACTAGTTACGACTATGTTGCGATGGTGGGACAAGGTAATACCGTATCTATGTGTGGAGGAACGCTTACTTCATCAACATGGCGCTGTGTGCCAGCTACAACCTTTGGAGCAGCAATTACTGCCATCTCGGCACCTACATCTTTTAGCTGGGAGTGGAATGTAGGAAGCGCACAAATATGGCCTACGGCAGATTTTGTGTTTGGCTTTGGGACGCCAGTTCCTGGTCATGATACAACTTTGCTTGGCTGTAGCATGTTTTTACCGATAGATGAGGAGGCCGATACTGTGGTTCATTGCGAACCTGCAGCTGCGGAATCAGAAGCTGTTACCGCTTTGTTTAGGCTTTAATTAAGAAGGACAGTGACGTGGTAATCTAGAGGCTTTAAATATTAAAACAAAAGAAGCTGGATTGCCACACCACTCGCTACGCTTGCAGTTTTCGCAACGACGGCAAGGACTGCGTCTACGGCTTGAAAAGGCGACAAAAGGTTTGCAAAAAGAGGGCGTTTACTTTAGATTAATTTAATTACCAAATGGACTGGTTGATTAAAATGATGAAAAAAGCAATACCCTTTTGTTTATCCACGGTTTTACTGACAGGTGCTTTAACGGCTTATGCAGCTGTCGATACAAGTATATTTGAAATTGAGAATCATTTTTCTGTCGTCAGCATCACACCTAGTGCTAGCTTGTCCAATTCATTTGTCTATGATCAAGCGTTTATGGATATTCCTGAATCTATTTCTGAGGTTGCTCTTGGATTTACCAATGGAGGAGCAACGTTTGCCCCTTTTGCTGCAAACAGGATAGCATCTGGTACTACGCGCCAATCATTGACATTTGATGTATGGGAGCCTATTTATCGAGTGGTTTCTAACCCGTATTATCGCGCTTATCGAGCGAGTCATACCCCTGTTATTATGGTACTTGATGGGCCGCAGATTGCGTTTTGGGCAACATTAGCTCTTGCACCTGCTACGAAAGAAAGGGTGTATATTCACACGAATCCAATGATTGAATGGTCAACCGCCGATGGCTACGTCAAAACTGCCCCCCAAACAGGTAGTCATACTCTGGGGGCACTTGCTTCAATGACGCGTGCATCTGAAAACACGAATGTGATTCAAACTAATTTACTACGAACATTTGAGTGGATAGCAGAAAAAGGCACGTCCACTTCTCCTCCTCATATTTTAAGATGTATAGCAAACTCTCAAACAGCAAAACCGGATTGTACTGACACAGCACTTGATTTAGAAGCCTTTTCTGAAATCAAGAGTGTCATGTTTGTACCGTATAGTAATGCTGTTTATGTTACGGCAGTTGATGCTGCCACAGGTACATCAGCGCTTTATTACGTAATGTTGGATGCTAATACCGGTCTTCCTTCATCGCCGAGTTTAGAGAAGGTTGTGTTTTCAGATGGTCGAGTTCATGAGGAGTTTAGCTGGGCATTTTCTGCTTCTGCAGAAACAGACATATTTTATGCTGCCTCACGCTCGAGAGTTTATATGATACAGATACCAGATAGCAACAATCCTGGGGTTGCTACTATTCAAGATATAGAATTAACAGGCTTATCGACAGATGTTTTGACAGTTCAACCTCAAATTTTTAATCAGCCGTCGGTATGGCAGCAGCATGCTCTTAGAGAAGAGCGTGATGCGACGATACTTAAAGCTGATCGCAGGGCTGGGGATGAGTATATGCTGCTGGCACAAGGTAATACCGTATCCATGTGTGGAGGAATGCTTGCTTCAGCAACATGGAGCTGTGTGCCATTTCACACTTATGGAGCAGAAATTACTGCTATCTCGGCACCTACATCTTTTAGCAAGGAGAGGAATGTAGCTGAATCGCAAATACGGGATCTGGATAATGCGGTAGAGGTTATGGTTGGATTTGATACCCTAGTTCCTGGTTATGCTACAACTTTACTTGGCTGTAGCATGCGTTTTCAAATACATGGTGGCGATTTTAACGATATTACCACTTATTGCGAGGCTGCAGCTGAGGAATCGGAAGCTGTTACCTCTTTGCTTAAGCTTTAATAAGATCAAAGGGGTGAATTGATTGATTATGAAAAGTTCTATCATTCTTGCAACGAGTAATGCAGGGAAAATTAAGGAATTTCGTGCACTTTTATCCCCCAGAGAGTGCATTCCACAAAAAGAGTTAAATATTAGCGATGCTGACGAAACCGGCAGCACATTTATTGAAAATGCACTGTTAAAAGCACGTCATGCCAGTCATATTTCAAATATGCCAGCGATGGCTGATGATTCCGGTTTGGTTATTCCAGCGCTTAAGGGAAAGCCGGGTATTTATTCTTCACGGTTTGCAGGCGTTCATGCAACGGATGGAGATAATATAAAACGTGTACTTCATTTGTTAGAAGATGTATCACAGCAGGATACAGGTATAGAAGCCTTCTTTTATTCTGCTGTTGTACTCATACAACATGCCGATGATCCAACGCCTTTGTTTGGAACAGGGATTTTAAAGGGACAAATTGTGTCTACTCCTAAAGGGACGCATGGTTTTGGGTATGATCCCATTTTTTACTTACCAGATCAGGAGTGTACTTTGGCTGAGTTACCGCTTGATATAAAAAACACATTTAGTCATAGAGCACGTGCACTGCAAGCACTTGCAAAGCAATATAATAGGGATAGTTGACCATTCTCTACGTACTGCGCTTTATGCCTGAGCATTCTTCACTTTATCTAGAGGTTTTTATTTTACCGTCGTTGCGAAAACTGCAAGCGTAGCGCCGCAGGATGAAGCAATCTAGTGACCTTTTCTTTTGTGGTGAACGCCTCATATATTATGATCTTATTGAAGATATAGTCAGTGTCATAGCTCGAGAGAAACAATTGAAAGGCGGCAGAAGGAAAAAGACATTAGCTTTAATTGAGAAACCAAATTTTTATTGAGAAGATCTTTATTAAGAATTAACGTAATGATTAACCTTTATAAGGTCGCTAGAATGCTTCATCTTGCGGCGCTACGCTTGCAGTTTTCGCAACGACGGATTCAAAATTGTACTGTACTTTATCAACGAATGACGTAACCTCTAGTTGGACTTTTTAACTCATTATTAATATGTCCTAACTAAAAAGAAGTCATTTGTTGTTTTACATGCTTTGAGAGGGTGTTTGGTCATCTAATTTTTTTTCTTCAGAGGTATTTGCTTGCTTGTTCTCTAGTAAACCTTGTTTAGGCCCTGAGAGTAATGCATTTGATAAAGCTGTGAGTACGGAGAGTACTTTATCGAGTATTGATTCAAGCCAACTTTTTGAGGATGTTTCTGTAGAAGAAGTACTGTCTAACTTATCTTGCGTGGTTTTTTCATCTGCATTTAAAATATTTTCGGTTGTATCCATGAGGCCTTCAGCGCTTTGTAGTCTTTTTTCGAGTGATCGGTTTTTGTCTGTGAGTTCGAGTAAGTCACGACGTACAGCTGCTCTTTCTTTTTCAGTGGCCTTTGCTGCTTTTTTCTGAGCTGATTTTGTAGCAGCGTCTTGCCGGAGTTTTTTTACTCTTTTAACAAATCTATCCAGCATTTTTTTAGACTCAGACTGAAAGGATTCACTAATGGCTTGAAGAAGGCCCTTTTTCTTATTTTGTTTTGTGCGTTTTTTTACGGGTTGCATGTTTCTTTTCTGTAGTTGCTGTTGCTGCTGTTGTTGCCTGACAGGGGTTATAGGACGTGTTTGTAGCTGTTTTTGAGCTTGTTGAGCCTGCTGAGGTTGTGCTCGCCGTTTAGGTGCTCTTTTGGCTGTTGTAGGCGTTTTAGGTTTTTGTCCAGGCACAACATCGTGGGTTGGAACGGGAGGAACGTTCTCAAATAATTTATCGTATTTATCTGCCCCATCATTTTTTGCCACAACACACACCATTTTCTAAGCTTATTCAATAAGTATAGTCGTTTATTATTAATACACTATTATGGTTAAGCCTGATATCTTGGGTCTGTATGGTGTGTAGGTAATGAATTGGTAGTATGCGCGTGATTAAAAAATCCATCTGAAAAAGTTATAGCAGCTGAGACAGGATCGAAATCATCAGGAATAAGTTGTAAATCGTCGATTGCTTTCTGAGCATCGGGTGGTAAGTGTTCTTTTAAATGGGCCAATTGATGATTAGCGGGTCTCATATCAAACAGGCTAATTTTTTCATCAAGAAACCCATATCGTAAGCCTGTAAAGTTAATGTTGAATTGTTGGGCGACGACTAGCATCCGTTTTAAATGCCATTTTTTATCATCTAACATGACGATATGTTGTGGCAGTGTCGAACATTGTTCTATAAAAATTTGCCACGTCTCTCCTTTGCTTTTTCCATTGCAAAAAATAATGCCTCTTTCATGAGATAAGCCATCAATGTTGGGTATGCAGTTTTTAGAAAAATCAATGCCAATGGCATCTAGTTGACGAACCGTAGCTTGTTTCATAGCCATGTCGCGAGAGGTTAGGGCAAAGACAGGGACCCCAATATCTTGTAGCGCTCTAATAATTTTGACAGTGTCTGATTCTACAGCTTTTGTGCGTACGTGCTCTTGAACAGCACAAGCAATTAAAAGGACTAATTGCATCGCTTCGTTTGAGTCGGAAACCATGGTGGTTGTATGCCTTAATAAACTTACAAACCATTGATCACTGCTTAACTCAAAGACTGACTCCATGACGGTATTATCAAGGTCAAGCACAAGCCAAGTATGATGATTAATATGCTTTAAAGCAGTCTTTATATTTGAAATATGATTAATTTCATGTTTTTCGTGCATTTTAAATCTCAGCAGCGTTAGTGTTTAGCGTCGTTATCTACATTACAGTTAGGCATTTGCGTGCCGTAAGTCACAGATGCAGACATGCGCATTTTTCCAGAAAGGCTTGTGTTTTTTATAGCATTATTACTTCTTGCGGTACGGACTTTGCTTGCAACAAAGGCGACAGGCTCTGACATACTCGCATCATTAAACATGATTGTGTAAATTTGGTAGGGTGAATTAGCTTTGGGCAGGGCGGTGTTTAGCTCTTTTTCGCCATTGATTATTTGCGTATATAAGTTTGTTCTTAATAGAGACTTCGCCTTATTTATTGTTTCTAAATCAGGTTGGTAATCAATATTATCAATCGTATATTTTTCACCTGGCTTATTAAGTGCTTTAAGTTTGGCTTGTAATGCTGAGAGTTCATTATTATTTAAACGCGCAACAGCTTGGCCTGTTATAGCCATAAGACCCGAATCACTTTCATTGCGTGTGAGATTAATCAGTTGCCAATCTTTGACGTTTGAATTAGCAGCTAATTTGGTTTTAATGGTTTCAGTGAGTGTATCTACTTGATTTGCAGGGACTGATGCGCTTAAAGCAATACTAACCAAGGCCGTTTGTGAATTGACCCAATTTTCTGCAGAAAAGCGCATGGAGACTTGTTTCATACAAGGATCATTCATCGCAAAGGCAGCGCTTGTTAACGTAAAACAAGTAAACCCTAAAATGGCCGTTGAAATGGTTTTTGCCTTCATATTAATTCTCCATTGAATACTCATGATTAATATTGCTTCTTAATCTTATAGAATAGACTAGCTTTCGTTTTTAAAAATCTTTTTGAGTTGTTCAATGTCGCATTCAACAATCTGTTTAAGGTGGTTGGTAATAATGTCAATGGGCCAATGCCACCATTGAATCTCTAATAACGCGCTGGTAGTACTTTCATCAAAACGCTGCCGAATCATTTTGGCAGGATTACCAGCAACAATCGTATAAGGCGCTACATCTTTAGTGACGACACTACCAGCACCAATAATCGCACCAGGACCAATGGTTACCCCTGGCATAATCAATGCTTGATGACCTATCCATACATCATCTCCAATGACTGTATTGCCTTTATTAGGCCATGTAGGTTGATAAGCACTTTGCCAAGGTTCACCAAATACATAAAAAGGATAAGTACTAAATCCATCCATTTGATGATTTGCACTAGAAGTTATAATTTGGACGCCATGTGCGATTTGAACAAACTTCCCGATGATAAGTTGTTCTGGTGCCGAGGGGTGCATATAGGGCATTAATTTTTGTCGTACATCGGTTAAATCAACGTCAAAATCATTGTAATAGCTGTATTCTCCAATGGTTATATTGGGTTGATCAATACACGCTTTAAGAAACAGGGTATGAGGCCATGCCTCACCGTTGGATTGTGTGATGGGGTGCTTTTTTAGAGGATTTATCATATGAGCTATAAAGGAGGTGTTTAATTTTGCTACTAAGTTAAAGCCTATTTTTTGTTTTTGCAATAGGAATGAGTCATTTAAAAGACACCTTTAATTTGATTGTTTCCTGGATACCGCGCATAAAGTCTGAAAGATGGTCATTTTTTTCATGAGAATGATTTTATTCGAATAACACATAAAATGCCGTCATTGCTGTATATACCCATCGCCAATCAAGTTGCGAATTTAAGCTGGTTATGATCAAATACGCGCATGGACAGAAGACTTACAGCACAAGAACGTGCGGACTTAACTTACAATCGTTATTACTCTAAATTTTCTGATTTTGCCGAAGGGATTTTAAAATTTTTTGAAAACATCGAACTTCATAAAAACACCATGCTTTCGAGAATCACGGATAATTTTCAACGCTTGGTATTTACTTGAACAATTTATAGGGCATACCCCCTCTCCCTCAGCGGTAAACACGCTAAAACACTGAGGTTATGGCAGGGAGAGGGTTGGGGAGAGGGTGATGGAAAAAGCCACATTAAGAGAATACGCACGTGATTTACGTCGCAATAGCACGGATACAGAAAAGCATCTTTGGTATTATCTTCGGGCTAATCGGTTAGGACATAAATTTAAGCGAC
>JAHZKF010000083.1 GCA_022600575.1 Gammaproteobacteria bacterium
ATAAAAAAATAGCTGTGGTCTTCGTCATCTAGGTATTTTTTAATATCTGACGTATTAGAAAAGGATAATAATGGCACATCTGGGGCGTAATGTTTTTTTTTGTTTCCAGGTGCTTTTATGGATTTGTCAGTTTCTATACATTGAACGTTAGCAGTTGACTCAATATCAGACTGTGAAATTATACCCGGTCTTAAAATTTGGATGTGTTGGTCGTTTGTTGCAAGAACGATGGTTGATTCAATTCCAATGCTGCAAGGACCACCGTCAAGAATGGGCGCATTGTCAGGAAAATATTTCACAACATGTTGTGCGTTAGTTGGGCTGATTCGGCAGTATGGATTAGCTGAAGGTGCTACAATTGGCACATTAAGTTTTGTTAGTAGTTGTAAGCAGGTTGGGTGGCTTGGAATACGAATGGCCACTGTGGGCTGCCCAGCGGTAATTAAATCGTTAACGTTTTTTGATTTTGGTAGTACGAGTGTTAGAGGGCCAGGCCAAAATTTTCTAATTAATTTTTTGACATACTCTGGGTGGTGATTTGTTAGGGTATTTAACCATTCTGGTTTGTTGATGTGCACAATTAAGGGATGGCTGAGGGGCCTTTTCTTAAGATGAAATATTTTTTTAATAGCAGATTCTGAGTCGTATCTTGCTGCTAGTCCATAAACAGTTTCTGTAGGGATGGCTACTATGCTTTCTTTTTGCAGTAGTTCGGTAGCTTGTTGGATGTTAACTTCCATACTCAATAGCCTCAATATGTTTTAGGTAGATCCATTGGTTGTCGAGTAATTTTTTAAAATCTGGCGAATTTTTTATTGCTTTATGGAGTATTTTTTTCTTTGCGTAAACGACTACCGTTATTCTTCTTGGTTCATGAATGGCTCTTGATTTATGATGTGTGCTTTGCAAGGGTAGACCAATTTTAAGATCACTTAGATTGCCTTCTAGCACCCCAATTCCCGTCAAAACATTATGTATTGCTTTATTGCCAGCACCAAATTGAATTGGATTAACCGTAGAGAAATAATACTGACTACTAATCCAATGAGCTACAATAGCTGGTGCTGATAGGATGTTTGTTAGTATTTCTCCGTTGGTATCAAGCAATGGTTCATACGAATGCAGAAAGGCGCGTCGTTCTAAGTTTTGCCCTGTTGTTAGTGCTCTGGGGCCAATAATAAGACTTGCGTTGTTAATTAACCCTAACTCGGGAACAAGTTCAGACCAGTTACGCTCCCTTTCTGATAGTGACCCAGTACCTCGTAATGTCGTGAGTTTTTCTTTTCTCAGTTTTATAGCGGCACGATTAATCGCTGCTTGAAGAGGTGATGGGATATCGCCTTCAAGTATTTCCAGTCTATCTGCTCCGGTATGATGGCAGGCTGGAATGAATTGAGTACTTTCAGGGATGGAAATTTTATTTGCTTGAAGTTTTTCTCTTATGGCTGGACTATTTAAAATATTACACATCAATATGGCGTTTGGTATTCCCGAGTTGCCGCCACACGCCCCGCAATTCAGTGAAGAAATAAAGGGATTGTTTATGTTGTCTGATTGATGGGAGCATATGATGACTTTAGACGAAAAGTTATCTACCAAACCGATGGAGAGCAATAGGTTGTGGGCTGCTTGAAATTGCTCCTGTCGCGGCAATGTATTATTAATGGTAGCAGCAGATTTTTTTGTTACTGTTTTTAATTTAGGTTGAACTGCTTTAAACAGCATAAAAGGTAAAAACCACAACCCTAATAGTTCGAATAATGCAAAAGGAGCGGTGAGCTGCTTTTTTGTCTCGCCCATGATATTTTTGATATGATGCGTCAAAGCTTGAAGTGGATTTTTTTTTGTTTTTATTTTTATTGTCTGATTGGTTTCTACCAATGCTGGGGCTTGGTAAGAAATGCATCCCTCATTATCTAAATTAAAAATTGCACCAAAAAAACCAGCAAAGCCGTATGTTTGAAAGTTACCTTCTGCTTCAAGGTGTCGCCTAAAGCCCTCTGAGCGGGTATCAATACAAAAGATAAATTGTGCATCATGTTGAATCTTGCTGGATGTTAAATGAGTATTGAATCTGGATTCTAGCTGATTAAAGTAATGCAGTTCGAAAGCGGTGTGCCAAATATAGCGTCGATGTAGCGATTGTTGAAGGCTATCTTGGCAGGGATTGTCTTGCAGTTGATATCCTATTTCCGTTTCTGTAGCAATCTGATATTCATAGCTAAGCCATATGAGTAAGATGGTTTTACAAGCATCATTTCCCGGTAACCAAGGGTTGTTGGGGCGGTTGTTTCGCCAGTTCATCAAGCTTGACCAGCCATAGATATGAAAGTATATAGCTTCAAAATATTCTATTAGTACTGCTTCAGGCAGGTTAAGTTGTTTGACGAGAGCACTTATGCCATCAACGATCGACATTGAGTTGGGGTCATACAAGTCGTTGTGTTGGGTTGTGTTTTTTTGATACCAATAATTCATTAGATTTGTTTTTTGGTATAGTTTTAGGCCGAAATAGTCTCGAAGTATGCTGAAAATCTGTTCTTTGATCCACACTGTGGTTTTTTGAAAGTGATACTCATCGATTTGTTCTGCTAATAAAGTATTCTTTGCTGGCGGCGTTGTTTCACTGGATGCCTCGTCAATCCATTGGTTAAGTTCATCATCGTCTAGTGATTTTTTTTCAACAAGCTGAATCGCTTGATGTAGGTCTTGCTTGGAGATTATGTTTTGTTTATAGCGTTCATGATAATAGTTGATGTTCATGAGCCCTTGTACATTGGCATGAGATATCACACTAAAAAAGCGTTCGTCTCGCAAGGACCACAGAGGATTTGTAGCAATAAAAGCAGTCAATGGCCAATATTCCATCAAGCATTGTTGGCTTTTTTTAATCGCTATATCAATTTTCATAATAAATAACCATTATTAGAGGTGGCTCAATAAAAGGTTGGGGTATACCCCGGATAATATGTTTAAACCCAGTACGGTCAGAAAAATAACGTGATTTTTTTTGCTAATTGGACTGGATAAAAAGCCAACATAACGCTTATTGAAAACATAAAGCTGTAGACTGTGCATTATCACAATTGCAATTAGAATAATTAAACTCACGTACAATAATATAAAAAACGGATTATTATCAATAAGTGCATTTAGCAGGTAAAATTCTGAAATAAAGCTAGCAGTGCCTGGAATTCCGATTAACAGTAATAAGCCTGAGGTCAGATAAAATACTCTGCTGGGAACTCGTTTAGTCCTCTTGTATGATAGATCTATATTTTGATATTTCTTCTTGGCTAGCAAGCCCAGCATTAAAAGTATGGTACTAATATTGATGAGATGATAGAGGCCTATCTTAACAATTTGTTGATCACCATCAAACCAGGCAAGGTTAATAAATGATAGCTCGAATAGAATGAGATAAGTTATCAATGCTTTTATTGAAAGGCATCGGTTAGCAAAAATAAGTGCCATAGTACAAATTAATAAAAAACTAAGAATG
>JAHZKF010000084.1 GCA_022600575.1 Gammaproteobacteria bacterium
ATTCTCTTAATGTGGCTTTTTCCATCGCCCTCTCCCCAACCCTCTCCCTGCCATAACCTCAGTGTTTTAGCGTGTTTACCGCTGAGGGAGAGGGGGTATTCTCAGGGCTTAAAGCATTCTCAAACTCGCAACTTCATTGGCAATGGGTATATTTAAACTCGGTGAAATAAAAAGTACGGTTCTCATTCGACTGTTTAATAAGAGCATGTGTTGTCATGTCTGGATTTTTTTGTCCAAAACTTGACAAAACACATAGCAGAAGGTGCCCGAAGGGCGGATGAGTGTGGGTGAAAAATAAATTAAAAGTGCACCATTTAAATTAACTGCTAATATTATATCTATAAAGAGTTAAATTTAAATTATTCTTGGAGTGCACTATGCCTACGACTGCCTGGATAACATCTATTAAAAACAGTATTTTGGACGATATTAAAATAGACTTGAAACAAGCATGGCGCACGCATAGAGCGCCAGAGATAGAGCAGGCAACCATGGACGCGCTTAATCCCCAAAAACCTGCGATTGCACGAAGACATCAATATAGACGACAACCACCGCGACAAACATTTAATGAACATGGGCAGGCAGTGATGGTTCCCGATTCAACGAGTACATCTATGGTTGATGGTGTGGAGATGTCGGCGACCGGCAAGTATCAGTATGATTATGCAATAGCCCGTCTAAAAACTCAAATCAGGGCCCCTAAGGATACACAATGCGGCGATGACTTTGATACACATTGGCGAGCCAATGTTTTACCCAAATTTGAGGCGCAGTTTACAGCACTGAATACCGAAAAGATTAGAGCAGATTTATTAACACGGCATTCATGGTTGAATGACCGTGGTGCAGAATATAGCTATAGTAATTTGGTGGGGCAATTTTTCCGTACACGATTAGAACACCATTTTAAGCAACGTTTAACGGCATCGTTACCTGAAAATTCATGGAAAAAGATTTCTCGTCGTCAGCTTGATGTAGCTAACTTTAATTGGCATGCAATAAATCCGCAGCAGTTAGAAGCTGATATTTTGGGATATCCACTTGAAGCAGTACAGAATAATTACTTAAGATCTAATCGGAGCGATTACAGTCAATATAGCGTTGCAACAATTCATAGCTCATTAAAGCGCATTGATTTGTTTCGTTTTTTAGCAAAACGTTATCCAACTGAGATGACAGCGCAGTCATGTGGAGGTGTGCAGTCTACAAAAATCATGCCTGCTGATTTAAACGATTTAAGCAAATTAACCCCTGCGCAATTAAACCATTGTGATTCAATTTTGTTGAATTTAGGTGAAGAACAGCATCCGCGTAGGGGGTTATTACATAAGCAAAATGGTGCGTGGACGCTTTATGGTCCGGCAAGATGGTTGGTGCCTCATTTAGCAGCGATTAAAGCGGTTGTTGGTGAAAACCTCTCTATTAAACCTGTTGATTATGATGATAATAAGGCAGGTGACGATTTAGCAGGAATCGATTCTTGGGAGCAATGGGATAGCGTTTTATTAGGCCGTGTACTACCTGCGTGCCAACAAGGCAAGAACCCTAATACTTATCGAAACACAGTGCCTTTGTCAGTATTAAGTGAACATGTTTTACTGAATTGTTTGCAGGATGATTCACCAAGTTATACTAAAAACCAGAGCAAAATAAGAGATGCATTTGGCTTACGCAAGCCTTTTACAACGGAAGAAGCAAATCAATTTTTCAGTTCTGGAGGATGGTATGACTCTAAGTATGAGCAGCTGAATGATGAACATTTTTTATTTGGTAAAGCGAGCGGTGTCACACAGCGTTTGCGTACGCAGGGACATGTTGATGAAACCCTCCGGTTATTAGACAGTCGAGCGGTCGTTTTTTCAAATCATCAAAAAACTTTAACTTGGGAGGGAAGGGATAATCCATCGCGTGTTCAAAGTATTGATATGCTGAGTTTGCTATATCAGCACAATATTTCTAAATATGTTGTGAGTAGGCTAGATGGTGAAAAAACTTGGTTTGATTATGCCAGTGATTTAGAAATTCTCACACGTAGGCCAGGTGTTAGCGGGAACATGGGGGACGAAGCCTTATTTAATCATGCGCTTGCTTGTGCCGCGCGTAACCGGTTTTTAAAAACCTATGCGCCAGGTGTGACCAATGGTGCTCGAAAAAGTCCGAATGACCGTCATTTATTATGGCAAAATGCAGGCGAAAAGCTGATTGATTTTTATAAAAATCATGGTGATTCACTCGATTTAGAATTTGTGCAAGCCAATCAAGAGGACATTGATAACTGGATTGCTGATGGGTGTGATAGAGAGGATTTTGTGCCAACAGCAGAGCAAAAGGTTGCCTGGGAATACAGGCAAATTGCTCAAATGGGTACCAAAGGTTTAGATGAATTATTTAGTGCTTTGCAATTAGCCTATGCGGATAGATGGGAAGAGTTAATGCAGGAACCTGCACCCGCCCTTGCTTGTATGTTTGATTTAAATGGACACATGCATGAAGATCCCAAAGCCTATATTAGGCATTTATCAAATAAAATTGAGAGATTTGATCGTGAAAACAAAGGGGTAGCACCGCTATTTAAACCCTTGTCGCTCGTGATGCCAAAACAAATTGGCAAATGTCAGACCGAATTGAATCACTTATTAATAAAACTTGATGAACGATGCAAAAAAAATTCAGCTGAAACCACAGAGGTGTTATTGCATGGGCTTGATATTAATAACCCTGACAGCAAAAAATTCATTGCAGCCGTTAAAAGACTCGCAGAAGAAAACAACTTAAGTATTTTAATTCGTGTTCCTGAATGGGATCGCCTAGCTTTTGATAAAGCGCAAAATCAAAGTCTTAAAGCAGACTACAGAGCCGTTCAAAATCAAATACTTGAGAATCAACGTGCGAATGAAGCCGATTTACTTGAAGATAATATGCAAGGCATCACGGGAAATGCTCCAGGGCAATTTAGATCTCAAAGAGCCGCGAATCGTCAGCAGCTGAAGTCAAAACAACCTTGGGACCCTGAAGATAAACTGTATCCTTTAAAAACGGCGTCTTTAGGGGTTCAACAACAACAGCAACAACAACAACAACAGCAGCAACAGCAGGAGCAACAACAAGAACAGCAGCAAGAGCAAGAGCAAGAGCAAGAGCAAGAAATTGCGGTGTATGCAGGAAAAGCATGGTTGCTTGTGACGCGAGATACCATGGACGGAAATGTCACCAGTGAAGAAGCGTGGCAAAAGCTAAAACCAGAAGAAAAAGCATTGTCTGGTTATGATGAAAACGAAGCTGACATGAGTTTGTTGTTTTCACGTTGGGTTGGGAGCGACCAAGATGCAGGCCAAGTCATTCAATACATAGAGCCTGAAGCCATTGAACGCATGATGAAACATGCCTCCAAATTTAGGTTTGGGATAGCAAAAGACAATTTACCCCCAGGGTTTTATTTGGCTTATATGCCAGGTTCAACCGGTTTAGTACTGTGTTTTGATAGGGTTCGCGAGCAAGAGAAGTTATTTGAACGTTCCCAATTACCTTTATTTATACCTGACGATCTGACTGAAGCAGAAAAAGAGCAAGCCGCTTTTCTTGTTCGTAACCCATTTACAGTGGTTTTGCACGAGCCAAAACCCACAGCCATATTTGGTGGGGATTACCGCCAATTTGAAGTTTTAAAAGATTTATCAGCTCTTGAACAACAAATCCTTTGGAAGTTTCTTGCCGAAGAAGATAAAGATGCCTTAAGGGTTCAAAACGCTCAGCAGTATCTTAATCAAAGAGGGGAGGATGTTGCTCTAGAAGATGCATCAGTGATGATGCAGCGCGTTGATGTGGAGGGTGACGCGGTCGAGCCTGGTGACTATGCAATGTGTTTGGATGCATTGCAGGGGTGGTGTGAGAGGGAAGGTTTTGCAGCGGTAGCGGCGCATTTATTTAATAGCGATGACGATGCTGTATTAACGCCCGAAAACCTTAAAGCTTTTGGTCAATTGTTTCATACCTATGATTCGAATCAGGCATCGGGGGTTAAAAGTTGGCTATTGGTAGCAACTAAAGTATTAGACACATTCGGGCCACAAGGATTGGCTACCTGGAAACAACGCATTCTTGACCCATCAATGAATTGGAAAGAATGCCTTGATAAACCTGAAATGGATGCAACAGCGCGTTCAATAAAAAGATTGAATACAAGTCCTGAATTAAAACGACTTTGGTTGGCATTACTTGACCGCCACGGGGCTGCTGTACATCACATGCATTATGCAGAGTTGTGGCATGCCTTTGAAAATGTTTTGAATTATTTAGAAGAAAACGATTTGTTATTCAATGAAGCTGCAATGCTTGAATTGCTTGGTAAGTATCAAGATGAACCGAATTTTAATGGGCAAACCTTTTTTGATCGTTTAAAAGGGGTCTTGAAAAAATGCGCAGAACGCGCCGATGCAACTGATATCCAGCAAGATATTTTAAATAATGTTGATAAGATTGATTGGCTCCATAATGGATTTTATTATGCAAGTGCTTATGAAGGGTATACGTATTGGGATGCGGCGCTTGTTTTAGAACAATTTAAACAAACTTCAGAAGATGACATTGCTCGATATGGCGTGTCGTGGGCACCAGATGCAACACTTGTTGATGCTGATACACATGCTCTTAGGTTTGCAAGTCAGCGTATGAAATGGTCTCAAGAAGATTTTAATGAAATGAAAGAGACTTTAGCTCATGTAGCGGATGTTATGGAGTCCGAATCACTTCGTTTATTCATGGCATCTCTTGCAATAGGGGTTGATACGCTCGACACATTACCAGAGCAAAGTGTGCTTGAAGATGCTTTTAATGCTTTAAATGATTTGCAAGCGGACACGCTTTCGTTAATGAATGAACAGCTCGATTTAGATGAACCTAAATTGCGTGATGGTCAGTTCCATATGCGCTTTGAAAACATTGCCTTGTTTGGGCGTGTTTTGGAGTCAAACAGTGACTTTAGAGGCCAATTTAAAGCAAAAAGAGGTACGGATGCACTCGATATGTTTAATCATTTTGGTCGAGCGTGTGAAGCGTTTGAGTGTGCAGAGAAATGCGGGCTTAATCTTGGAGCTGATAACCAAACCTATTTAAACAACTTAGCTGCATTAACCAATCAGGGTGTGTTTGGTCGGTTCACGTCACTGATAGTGACACCAAAAGATTCACCGATTATTACAACGTATCCTTGGTTGTTAGGCACGTCTGAGAACCACGACTTATTTCGAACATTAAATGCAATGCCTGTTAACAAAAAAGCTGAAATAGACCTTTTTGAAAAACAATTGCGCTCAATTGATTTTAGAAACAGCGGCTATCTTCCAAGTGCAGACGAATTAGTTGGGATGGTTGTGCAAATTCGCGATGCGGCTAATCCTGCACGTCAAAGACTTCAATGTGTGCGAGAATTGATTCATCTGGATTGCCAAGTGACTTATCAAAATGCACAGTTCAGAGCACTTAACCCACAAGAGCGCACTCAGGCAAAAGAGCAATTTGAACCCCGTTTGCATGCAACGTTTAAGAGTCAAAATACACCTCTATGTAGGAAGTTCTTAAAAGATTATGTGGCGGTTGATATCGAGAGTAATTCAACCCGGCAAATGGAGAGACTGCGAGATGTTTTTGTCAAAATTGATAATAAACTCCATTTTGATGAGCTTGGGCAAGTGCTTGGGGTTTTAATTAACAAAGCAAAAGCAGAAAACAAGCGTTATGCAGCATCACAACTTGTAGAATGGTTAGATGCTTTACTGGTCAAACCTGAGGAGTATGCAAATCAACATTATCCAACGAATTTACTAGAAACCCTCTTAAATTCGGATGTTTTGTCTAGCTTATTAAACCATGATTTAAATGATTTACGCTCAGAGGTGACAGGAGATAATCATAGTTTAAAAAGGACGGTTAAAAAAATCATGCAAGCTAAAATTGATAATCGCTATAAACCGATGTTGATTCAGTTTGCACTTGAAGATGATCCTGAAGATGATAGAGCATTCACAAAAGAAGCAACTCAACTGCTTGTTAAGGTTAAGAAACAAGAAGAGAAAGGTGAAGTCACTTCTGCTTATTCTGATGCTGCGAGTCGTTTGCTTAAGTCGTTTGATGCGGATGCGCGAGAAGCTTTAAAACAAGGTGAGTATGATGCGCTGGTTCCTGAAAAAGTTAAGTCAGAAGCAACACAAATTAAACTCATTGATATGTTTATTGCAAAACACATTACAGCAGGTCAAATAGGAACACACTTTAATAAAAAACCCAAAGTAAAACACATTGTTGTAACAGCCATGGACATTGCATTAAAAGCGCTAGAAGCTCGTGTGAAAGGGCTTTCAGCTGAAGAGCAAGATAGCGCGATGGAGGATGGCCGTCGAGAGATATTAGAGCAGGTTAAACGGGTTAATAGGTTGCTTCGGGATGAGTGGAATTTAACGATGTTATCGGATTATTTTAAAACGACACCAACACCCTCACTGTCACAGTTAGAAACATTATTGGCAGACGAAGATTTTGCATTAGCTGATGATATTATTCATGCGTTCGAGGCGGGTATGCAAGGGGGTAATAAACGTCATTACAGTGTGACAGAGTCCGAACGTAAAGACTTAATGCGTGTTTTAGAAGGGGTTAAGCGTAAAGGTCAAGGATTGATTAGCAATCCAGAACGCAATGAATTACTGAATTTACTGTATTACACCAATCAATTCAGCCAAGTGAAACAATTAAGACATTTACGTAAAGAGAATTTGCTTCGCGAGCTTCATCAAGCACGTGTTCGGATTAGTCATGCAGCAAGTCCTGAAGAAAAAGCACAAGCATCTGCAGAAATGCTTGCCTGCATGCGTGAAATACTGTTGAGGCAATCTGGGAAATGGGCCAATCATACACAAATGCTTGATTTGATTTATGCCGCTTTACATAACCAGGAAGGCCTGATTCATCAGGTTAAAACAGGGCAGGGGAAAAGTATCATCACCCTCATGCGTACAGCATATCTTGCCTTAAATGGTGATATTGTTGATGTCTTTACCGCAAAAGATAGTTTGTCTAAACGTGACCACGAAGAGTGGGGTCCTGTATTTGATGCCATGGGTGTTCGTAATGCCTATATTATGCCTGACTCTGATTTTAGTACGTATAATGCCGCACCGGAAGGTGGTATTGGGGCTGTAAATTACATGACGATTTGTAATTTCAGCTTGTTCCAGTCCAAACATATTTGGGAAGGTCAACCAGAGCATCATGTTGAATATCCTCGCGCAAACCGGGTTGCCTTTTTAGATGAGGCTGACCACATTTTGCGAGATGAACAAACACAAGCCAACTTTTCAGACAGTGGTGGTAATGAAGGCGTCTACAACATGGATGAGTGGGTGTATCGTGTGGTGTATGATTTTTATCTTGAGTGTCAGGAACAACCAGATGGTGCGCCTCCTCCATTTATAGCGGGTGAGGATGGCTCGCTTAAAGTATCAGCTCACGAGCACCTAAGCGTTTTATGTGAACGCCTAGAACAAGAAGCAGTGAATGCCCCTGAACAATCAACGTTTGTTCAGCATTATTTATTGCCAGCATTAAAAGAGACCCCTGACACCATCGCTAAACGAAACGGAAAATTAAAACAACTCTTAACGGCTGCTTATACCGTGGGTAGTCAAAGAGAAAACGATAGTGAACAAAAACGAGGATTAAGAGAAGGGGTTCATTACTCTGTTGCGTCACAGTATAAAGAAATTGGCGGTTTAAACGTTGAGACACGTTTTGCAAAAGTGATGATTGATAATCAAATACGAGAAGGGTCAACTTATAGTGATTTGGTCCAACAATTTTTACATGTCAGGCTTAATAAAGAAGCTGGGGCAAAAGGCGAAAAACCGGATTTTTTTGTAGAGCCCGAAAGCCAAATTGCCTTGTCTCAGAATGCAAATTATCTGCTTAAAAAACATTATAAAAAACTAGAGGGTTGTACCGGAACCGCGGGTAATGTGGCCGATATGGCGGAATATGAAAAAGATTATAAACTAACCCATGTGATTAAGTTACCGACTCATGAAGAATCAAAAAGTGATTATCAACCCGGTATTTACGCAGAATCTGAAGACGCACAAATTGACGCATTACTTGCCATTATTAACAATCCAGACCGTACACCTGGCCCTATTTTAATGACGTGTGAAGACGATATTGCGGTTAAGAGAATATCAAAATTACTACGAGAAAAAGGGTGTCATGCCTTTGTAGAAGACACCAATGACAGTGGTAAACACGAAAGTGAAATTGTACCCGGTGCAGGTGAGGCAACATCGGTGACAGTAAGTGCGCGCTTAGGCCGTGGTACAGATATTAAGCCAAAAACGGAAGCAGGATTAATGGTGCTTAGAACCTACGCTGCCATTCCGCGGGTAATTAAACAAGAAAAAGGACGGCAAGGACGTAACGGTAAACCGGGTGTTTGCCGAGATGTGCTCAACTCCGCTGCCATTGAACATAAAGTGGGACGCTTGACGGGTGAAGATAGAGCAAGATTCACCGATATGTTAGTTGAGCAAGAAACGCATTTAGATGAGAAAATTGGAAAACATCAAACACGTGCAGAGGAAAATGACGGTATCTGGGCTAAACCGCTTTATCAAGATTTAGCTGAAGTTCCAGGGCAAAAAAACGCGTATTTAATGGCGCGAACCCTGGTGCAATTCCAGCATGAGAAAGATGCAGAAAGTAATGTATCGCTACGCAAAAAAGAGGCTGTGATTGCCAATTATTCAGGTAATGTCATGGATGCCCTCGATTTTGGCTTGGGTCAACCGAGATACAAGCAGTCCATTACACGGTTACGTGAAGACTGGATAAAAGCGAAAGAAGAGATTGATAGATTGTGGGATATGAGAGGGGTTGAAGAAGAGGATGACGAGGATGAAGACCTTTATGATTCAGAGGAAGAAGGGTCTGTTTATTCAATAGGCACAACAACAAGTGACGCTCCCTCTTTAGAGGATGAAGAAGACGAAGCACCGTTAACAAGAGAAGAAGAAATGTTTAGAACGTTTGCAAGGAAAGCAAACAAGGTTTGGCATGGTTTATTAACACGAAACACCATACTCAAAAGCAGACCTCTGGTGTTAGCGGGTACGGCATCTGTACCAGGTGCGTCACGTGAGGAAGGAGATGCTCCTGATATTACTGATATTGTTGAAGGGTATCAAAACTGGGTTGCAGGGGCACAAAGGGTTTATTTTGAGCAGCATACGCAAGCACCATCTGAATTACTGAAACGAATTTATGGTGTTAAGAAAGTGCGTATCAATGAGGACGGAGAAGAAGAAGAAATAGACAGTGAAAATATAGATGGTTTAAAAGAGCTCTATACTAAGCTTCGGGAGCAAAGTGATAATGCGGTTAAGTTAGATGGTGAACCCAAAGCGCGCATTGAACAGATGTTTACTTCTTTAAAAAGGCAAACGGCGCGAGATGCATGTTTTTTGATTCCGGCGACAAACTGGCGTCAGTTGATTTATGATTTGGTTGATCATAATGAAAATCCCAATTATCCGCATTACTTAACCTGTATGGAAACGTTTTTTGCTCAACCTTGGTTAATCGATAAAACCCCACCGCATAAGCGTTCTTTAAAAGATATTGAAAGAATTAAAAACTTGTTGTTTCTAATCATGGACAGTGTTTATACCGCGTATGTGACGGAAGAGAATGCAACCAAAGCATTTGTTGAAAATTTGAGTGTTGTGATTCATGAAAACCTCTGGGAAGAATTTGATGATGCGTATTATAAAACGACTCGTGCGCTTTTCTGTGAGAATGAAAAGATTACAACCCTTTTAATGAAGTTCACAAAACAGGGCGACTTAGGGCACTTTATTAAATTGTATCATGCAGCAGAAGAGGCAGAGCGCAAAGACCTGTTAGTTTATTTGGACACGCAGTATGACAAATTGAATGAAAACCCAGGTTTGATTCGAGGTGTGTTTGACCTGAAACTAAAGGGCAATAGGTTATCAGGAGAGGACGATTTACTCGAAGAGCTTGTACCATTAAAAGAGTGGGACAATGGTGGAGAAGTGCAAACCAAAATCATGCACTTTATTAGTCACAGACCCAATGTCACACGCGAGACGGTTCATGCTTTGGTACAACCGCTGCTTGAGTATGCAGACGATGAAGAGGTTATGAGTCACTTAATTGATCCATTACTTGAAATTCCAGCGTATGTTCCGCTTGATTATGTGACAACCCATGCTCAATTTACAGCAGGTAAATATGATTTAGAGGGAGGAAAAACACGTCTTGCCACCATTAAAAAAGCAGGCACCGACTGGTGTCAGTTGATGATGGACCGCGGGGTGATTGGGTCTATGGATGAGTTTAAAGCGCCACCTAAAAAGAAAGCAGCTGAATTTAAAGCATTATCCGAAGGTTTTGCTACATTGTCACCAGAACAAGGTCAAACCTTTTTCAGTGAAATTGCAAAGGCACCTGATTTAGAAATGGAGACGGTGAATAGCCTTTTAACGGCTTATATAGAACATGGAACAACGGCAAATAGAACCTCATTGAGTCACGCGGTAGAAACAGCGCGTACCATTCAAGCGCTCCCTACCAAAGCTAAGAAGTTTATGAATGACCAATTAACCGAAGCGTTAACAGATACTGAGAGTGATGATGAGGAGATGGAAGCGAAATTAAAACCAACGTCACGGTTTAATCAATTCTCAAAAGCACTCAAAGGAGTTGTACTGAGTGACGAAAACTACGAGGCCTTAAAGGCCGCGTGGGATAATAACAAAATAGTAGAAGTAGAAGATTTACAAGAAGCCATTCGGATTGCTGAAATGGCTGAAAAACTTAAAAAAGATAAAAATTGGAAGGACTTTTTTGGGCATGCACGGTGCAAACGTCAGAAAGACAGACAAAGCCTGATGCAGCATTTAGAGCATGGTCTTATTTCGTTAGGTACTCAGTTTAAAACACGTTGTTACCGTGAGTATAAAAATCTTGTCGGAAAAATGTTGAAGCTTGAATTGCCATCCAGCAAACAAAATAAAAAAGCACATCAAGAAGCGGTTAGGGCAAATTACGCTGCAATCATCACTTTAACACAAGAATTTGAGGCGGTGAGTACACATCCTTATGCTCAGGCAGACAGGCCAGTTGATGAAGTGAAATATAAAAACACAAAGCATGAAGCATATTTTGAGAAGCAAGAAAAAGCCTATGCGAGCCGGTGGTGGGTTAACAAAGACCGCAGAAAAGAAGCGAAATCCTTATTTCAGGATTTAGCAGATCTGCAAAAGGATGATGGGGCTCACAATAAAGCGAACTATTATAAAGTGGCCTTAGAGCGAATTGCGCGCTCACAAATGAATTTATTAGATCGTGATGAAAGGATAGATGAAAAAGCATGGTGGGGTTCAAACCGAAAAGGATACAGTCGTTTGTATGACATTATGGATGAAACGTTTATTTCGGTTGCTCGGGATTGTTTAGCTGATGACACTGTATCGGTTATGGATAAAGAGCATGTTAAAGCACTTTTAAAAGAGCAGTTAGCTTTCCAAATTGAACTTTTGGGACGTCGCCTGCCAGACAAACATGACCTTAAAGCAGATATTGTGAATTGGCGCGAACGCGCAGGCGATGGAGTTGAGTCATGGGGTGAAGGTTCAACAGAATTAGAAGAATTCAAGGATGCACTTGAAGCGTTGGATAGGAAAAGACTACCTAAATCATTACATTATGTTTTAAATAATCTTGATGCTTTGATGAGCTTATCTAAAGACATGTCAGCTGGTGATGAAGATAGTGTATCACCCATTGCTTGATAGCATCAATAATAGTCTACAATTAAAACACGAAGACTTTTTTAAATACATTATGGAGCTTGAAATGAGATCATTTGATGAGATAAAAGAGGCTTATGAGGCGGCGAATGCAAAGCTCGCCGCATTAATACGTGAACCTCTGAGTCTTGAAGAAATAGAAGCGATTTTGCCCGTTACTCCTGAGGAAAGAGCAGCACTTACAGAAGATGAACAGGCAACCATTCAATTACGAGAAGGCTCTTATAAAAATTTAATGGATGCACATCAAGATGAGTTGTTATTTAGACAAGTCACAGACCATTTTAATAAAATTGAATCATGGTTTGAAGTGCTTTCTGAACAGACGTTTACCTTTAATCAGAAAGGGTTTGTTGAAGCAAGAGATGCAGTTGAAAAACTGAAAAGAGAAATTCAAGAAGAACGAGAAACTTACCTTCAATCAGGAAGTACTACGGAAGGTCTTAAGAAATTTAATCAAAATGTGGGTGAGTCACTGAATAAATATACAGCAACCATTCATGCGAATCATGATATTTCACATGATATGTATCGTGAGCTTCAAGTATTCGTTAAAGGGCTCATAGAAAGCATTGAAAATGCCTTTTCTGTTGTCAGCCAAAAAATGGGATTTTCTAAAGGGGAGTTGCCAAAAGTATCTTCTTGGATAAAACCAGAAGAAACCACACGGTCTTTGTTTAGTGATTCGATGGTCAAGCTCGGCCGTTTTTTTCAGCCCAATGTACCGGGTGCAGATAGGGATGATAACGATAAAGATAATGACAAAGATATAAAGCATCGACATTGATAGACATTATGGGAAGTAAGCGCGATGACACCAGAGCAATTATTAACAAAGCTTAAAGCAATGCAGCGTGAGCGCGAGATGCTCTTGCATGACTTGAGTGCAGATAATGCAGATGTAGACGCCATTCCAGACAAAAGGGATAGAACATTTCTAGGTCCGTTGAAACTAGGCCGAGAAGAAGGTGGCCGAGACGAGCTATTGTTAAGAGGAAATATTGCGAAACTAGATAAGCAAATTGATGCAAAAATTGCTTTATTAAAAAAATCAGTGTTAGGTGTTCGGGAAGCCAGCGCTGATGAGGTGGCTCTGGTTGATGAAGAACGCGTGCTTGAAAAAAATAAGGCATTGGTGAAAAATCGCGAAAGCATTTTAAAAGCGTTGAATGCAAGAGATGTGAATATTGACAAAATTGCGGCTGAATATCAAAGGACCCCTTCACGTGTCGTATTACAATTTGACGGAAATACGTGGGCAGGTTCGCAAGAGGTGAGGTTAAAAGGCAAATTAATTGTTTTAGAAGATGCAATTGAGGCAAAAATAGCAGCATTAAGGGCTGAGAGAATTGGACGATGTATAGCGAGTATTGATGATAATCTTGATGATCTTGTTCAGCAAAAAGAAGAACTAGAAAGTAAGATGCAGAGGATAACAGAGGAAAGAGATGCATCAGGAAGACAAGCTTTTTATTTAAGTGAAATTCAAGAGCGCTCACAGTTAAGAGCTGAAATCGATAGATTGAACCCCCAAATTTCTCGTAGCGCAAAAGATAAAAAAGCGTTTGATAGTTTATTGCAAATGATTCATAGCCGAGAAAGTTATTTGAGCGCTGTGAATATGGCAAGCCCTACGACATTGGACCTTTATTTGGATAAACGTAAACCTTTAAGTGAAAACCGGTCTTTTCTGAGTGGGACTAAAAGGATTGTAGAAAATGAATTAAGAGAGCAAGTGCATCAGTTAGATGCACAAATTGATGCTCGATTGCGGATGTTAAATCGGCCGATGAAAGGGGGAACACAAGCGGCCGTATCACATAAAAGAGAACAAGCGAACAAGTATTTTGAATCGGTAGATAATGCTTTAAAAGCAATCAAAAGCTGCTTGCAAATAGAATTGGGCGCGCATGAAGAAGTATTACAAAAGGCATTGTCAGAATTAGAGGGATTAGAATCTGCTTTGCATACGCAAAGGGATATATATTTGGCACGCTTAATAGAGCCTGCGGGTTCGTTGAATGACGTCCCAGAAGATAATGAGTTTAATCTGTTTCATAAAAGGTGTGGTCAAGCACTAGACGCGTTTGGGCCAAGGATATTATCTGAGGCAAAAGCGGTCATACCTAAAGGACGCTTTGCTGAGTTTAAAATGTATTTTAATAACATGATAAAAAGTATGAGTGAGGCTTTGGCTACAGTTTTTTCAAGACAAGAGGATAGTGTAGTAGAAAATAAAGATATGGATGTGTCGAATCAATATAAGGCACAGGTTCAGGAGTTTATTCAGGATAAAGAAAATCAGGCACCCAAAAATCAGACAAAAGAGGATGATAAACCAGAAGAAGGACCTCAACTGCAGTAGGTATTATTTTGAGGAGGTTAAATCATGGCGGCACAATCTTTTTTGACACATGAAGACTTTGAAAAAGCAAAAAAGACCGATTTTATGGCGTTGCCAGCCAATGAAGCAAGTAATAAGGTGATGGTTCGAGCAGTTGATAAATTTAATACGTCTCTTAAGCGTCGAAAAAAAATAGCAAATGGTAGTTATCCTGCTTTACTGAAAGCGTTGGATACATTCGAGGCGCGTTTAAAAGAAATAGATGATTTAAAATCACTTGAAGCACTTCAAGATTTGAGAGAAAGGTTAGATACAACCGTTAGAGATTATTTGAAAACTGGAGAATACGAACCTTATTTAAAAGCCATAGCGCGTGAAGATGAGGCCATGGCCTCTTTATTAGCAAAAGATAATCAGGTTTCATTATGTTTTAAAATGTGGTTTTTTGAGGCCTTAGACGCTGCTAAAGATATGTGTAAGGTTTTATTAATTTTGCCTTGTCTTGTGGTTGTGCCAGGTTTCTTTGTTTATGACGCATTAACAGCATTTTTAACACCAGATGAACCGAAGGTGTTTGATCAAGCAAAAGCAGCATCTGTGCGAGCTATGTTTGAGACGGCATGGAATGAGCTTGAGATGAAAGGTGAGAGCGAAGCGTATGACAGTACGGTTCAAACCCTTGGGATGGCACTTGCAGGTAATGCAAAAGAAGCGTGTTATTGGTTTCAAGATTTACGACTAGTGAGTTATAACGGGGATAAAGCGAAATGGTTCACAGCTGTATTAGCGCAAGCGATTACGTGTCTGAAAAAGGCGATTCAAGGATTAGAGCGGTTGATTGTTTCACCGGTAACAGCAGGATATCAAGCACACACTTTTTTCTCAGCACAGAAAGAAGTGAGGCAGGAGCAAGATGCATTATCTAAAGAATGGGACGAGTTAAAAAAAGACCCTGGTATGACAGAGCCGTGAGTTCGAAATACCTCAATATTTGTCTGGATGTAGATGAATTATTACCGATGTCTCCGGTCACTTGTGTTACCGATGTATCCGGGTCGGACCTCTTACATTCCCTTCTCCCGCGGGCGGGGGAAGGTGCCCGAAGGGCGGATGGGGGTTGATCAAATTTAAAGTGTTATCTCATTAAAAATTCTCTCAAGTACAGAAGGAAATTGATTGAAAACTTCATTATTCCAAAACCTCAGAACACGAAAGTTAAAATGCATGAGATATCTTGTACGTTCCGCATCGTAATCTATTTGTTCTAAATGTTGACTGCCATCTAATTCAATAATCAGCTTTTTATTGAGACAAACAAAATCTACAATGTAAGGTCCTATTGGGAATTGTCTTCTAAATTTTGAGCCGTTAAATTTTTTATTTCTTAAATATTGCCACAATTTTTGTTCCGCGGGTGTGCTTGTTTGTCGAAGTGAGCGTGCTTTTATTTTTGTCATTGAATTAGATTCCATTCTAAGTTTATTTTTATCTGATCAACCCCCATCCGCCCTTCGGGCACCTTCCCCCCGCCCGCGGGAGAAGGGAATGTAAGATACAGACCGGAGACATCAGCAATAATTCATCTATGTTCAGGCAAAGGTTTCTCATGGTTTGATCAACCCCCATCCGCCCTTCTGTGTGACCGGGACATAGGTAACATAAATGACCGGAGACATCGGCAATAATTCATCTATGTTCAGGCAAAGGTTTCTCATGATCTGATCAACCTCCATCCGTCCCGCCCGCGGGAGAAGGGAAGATATTGGGTCGAGCTTGTTTTACTCTGTCATTAATACGCCTTCATAAACAAACGTTGCCGGACCTGTCATTGAAATGGGGCCCTCCATGTCAGGCCAATCGATGGTTAAATCACCACCTACTAAGCTTACGGTTACACGTGAATCTAAATTATAAAATCGTCGCCCAACGGCGGCAGCAGCTGTGGCTCCACTGCCGCAAGCGTTGGTTTCACCAGCGCCACGTTCGTGTACACGCAGTTTAATATGACTAGGTGTATCTAATTCCAAAAAGCCGACGTTGGTGTGGTCTGGAAACAAGGTGTGTGTTTCAATTTGAGGGCCTAAGGTGTCAACAAGTGCTGTGTTGATGTCATCGACTATCATGACAACATGTGGGTTACCAAGGGTGAGTGCGTGTGTTGTGAGGCCTGGTATAACGTCGGGATTAGGAGCCCACACGGGGGTGCCCATGTTAACCGTGACGGTATTGTCTGAATTAAGGTGTAATGTGAGTTCGGTTGTGGTGGTTGCAACCGTTAATTCGGATTGGGATGAAAAGCCATAGTGCTGGATGAAGCGTGCGAGGCAGCGAGCTCCGTTACCACATTGACCAACAGGCGTGCCATCGGCATTAAAAATACGGTAAAAAAAATCGATATGAGGTTTGTTACTTTTTTCTAACAATAAACACTGGTCAAATCCGATGCCGGTGTTGCGACAACTGAGTCGTAGAATATCAGCAGCACTTAATTGAACTGACTGAGTAATGGCATCAATGACCATAAAGTCATTGCCAAGCCCGTGCATTTTAGTAAAACGAAGCGTCATGTTTTGGTTGTCCGTTGTGTGTAGCGTTTGTGTTTTTATTTGTGTTTTTTTCAGGAAGGTATAGCGCACCTTTTTGTCCGCAAGCCGCTAAAAAAAACAGTAAAACGATACTTGTTATCAGTCGTCGCATAGCAATGAAGCGCTGTTGATGAAGTGTTAAAGCAGTATAGCGTAAAGCATATGACAGTATAAAGCGTGCTTTGGTTGCCATATTGGCCTTGATTCGGGATAATTGGCTTCTTTTTTAGGTCTGGGGTGGCACATTTTGAATACGGTTTTAATTGAGCCAAAGCAAAAAGCACAAGCATGTATTATTTGGATGCATGGATTAGGAGCGAGTGCGGAGGATATGGCAGGTCTTGCAAAGCAATTGCCGTTGAACATACCTGTGCGTCATGTAGCATTAAATGCACCGGTTCGACCTGTTACCTTGAATCAACACATGCCGATGCAAGCATGGTACGATATTACGGGCATGTCGCTGACCGATCGCGAAGATGAAGCCGGTATTTCTGCTTCAGAGCAACATATTCTTAAAGTGATTGAAGCGCAAATCTCAGATGGCTTTTTGCCAGAAACGATTTTTTTAGCGGGATTTTCGCAAGGTGGTGCGATGGCATTGTTCACCGCTTTGCAGATAAACCATGCTTTAGGCGGGGTGATTTCTTTGTCGGCTTATTTACCCCTTGCGTCAAAATGTGAAGTAAAACTTTCGAAGAAAACACCGATGTTTATTGCTTCAGGTCGACTTGATCAAGTTGTTTTGCCCCAATGGACAACAAAAACAGTGACGTGGTTACGTGAGCGTGGATTTGATGCATTAACCGTACGAGATTATCCAATGGAGCATTCAGTGTGTATTGAAGAAGTGCAAGAGATGGCTATGTGGTTTGAAAAACAGATGATATCGACTGCATCTGTTGCAGGAGGTGTATCATGACAGTGGTTAAACGTACGCGTGAAATTCCTTTTTCATGTGAGCAAATGTATGTATTGGTGGATGATATTGAAAGTTATCATGAATTTTTACCTTATTTTTCGAGTGGGGTTGTGCATCATCGGGATGAAGATGAAGTAGAAGCAACGCTTGAAATTACAGCAGCAGGTATGAGTAAGTCGTTTACCACTCGCAATCGTTTACAGGCAAATAAAATGATTGAAATTCGTTTGGTAGATGGTCCGTTTAGTCACCTTGAAGGATTTTGGCGATTTGACCCAACAGATAAAGGATCGCTGATTTCATTTGATTTAGAGTTTGAGTTTTCAGGGCGAATGCTTGCAATGCTTTTAGGCCCTGTTTTTGAACAGGTGACAGACAAAATGGTTGATGCCTTTTGTGAGCGGGCCGAGGCTTTATATGGCGTTAGTTGAGGTCGTATATGTGCCGCAAGAAGAAGTTGTATGGCATACTTCACATGCTTTTCATTCAGGGATGACAGTGCAAGATGCTTTGGAGCTGTCGGGTATTTTTTTACGTTATCCTGAAGTGCTTGAACTGCCTGTAGGTATTTTTTCATCAGTAGTCACAAAAGATAGTCAGCTCAAGCCAGGAGACAGGGTTGAGCTGTATCGACCGCTTTTAGGTAATCCGAAAGAAAAACGGCGGGCACGTGCTAAAAAGCGTTAGGTTTGAATGTGGGTGACATGGTTTTTTGAAAAATAAACACTCAAATGGCGCGTTGTGTCCGAACCACTGCCTTTGCGCCAGGTATAGGCGTAATCCCAGCGGTTATTATTAAAGGTTGGGCTGAGTAAGCTTGTTCCCATGATAATGGCCACATCTTCTTTAGTCATACCTGGTTTTAATTGTTTAATCTTTTTTTCAGGCAGTAAATTACCTTGTTGAACGGTACGCTTAGCAAAATCATATGAAGCACAATGCGTAAGTGAGAGTGTTAAAAGGGTGATACTAAAACATTTTAAGAAGGTTCGCATTTTTTTGCCTGCCATGAAAAAATTCGCCATACTGGTTGCGGTCAAAGTATAACGGGCTTGGCGTGGCTTGTCGAACACGCTTTATGATGAGGAGAAATGGGTGGGGGAAAGTCAGCAGTTGAAAAAAGTGGGGTTAAAAATCACTTTACCTCGTTTGAAAGTATTGCAAATTTTAGAACAGTCTCAGACACGACACTTAAGTGCAGAAGATATTTATCGTGCTTTGGTTGATATGGGTGAAGAAGTAAGCCTTGCAACGGTTTATCGTGTGTTAACGCAGTTTGAAGCTGCAGGTTTAGTCTACCGTCATCATTTTGAGGGCGGACATTCGGTGTTTGAGTTAAGTGAGGGTGAGCATCACGATCATTTAATCTGCGTAAAATGTCGGAAAGTACTCGAATTTGTGGATGAAGTGATTGAAACGCGTCAAATCATGATTGCAAAGCGCGAGCATTTCAAAATGACAAGCCACTCACTGACCATTTATGGTTGGTGTGCGGCTTGTCAAACGAGTGAATAGAGTAGGTCAACAGCCCCTAATAATTTCTTTTTTCTTCATCTACAAAATAAAGTAACACAATTGAGATGAGCATCATTATGGGTAAGAGTGATAGCGAGGTGACATAGTTTCCAGTGGTATAACTTTTAACGCCCTCGAGCATATTACCGTCCCACAAGCGATTTAAAACCCAGCCAACCAGGGGTAGGCCAATGAGACCTCCTATCATATTAGCTGTGTTCATAAACCCTAAAGCAGCCCCTGAATAAGCTGCATCATGGATTTCTTTCATGATTGAAAAAGAGGGCAAGAAGCAACTCGAAAACAAACCAAAGGAAAAAATAACCAGGCCTAGCATAAATAGCGGGAGGTTTGTGAAATAAAGGATAATGATCATGGACGTGAGGGCGCCGAGTGAACCGATGAGTAAGGTTGGGCGTTTTTTCTCGAATTGTCCGGCAACGAGCCCAGTTAAAGGGCCACCGATGACCCAGCCTAAAAATAAGAGTGAGACAAGACTTGCGGCGGTTGGCTTGTCTAGTTGATACGCCTGCATGATAAAAGGAACACCCCATAGGCCACCAAAGATAGAGGTGGGTGCAAACATGAGTCCACCGTATCCGGCAATAGACCAGCTACGCCGACAAGCAAGCACTTGTATTAAGCCATGTAAGAAATGGTCGTTTTGATGAGGACGTTTGGTTTCAGCGGTTGTATGTTTTTTTTCATGGACTAGCCAGACCACGAGCACAGCCAGTACAATGCCAAGCAGGATGAGGGCATAGAGTGCTTGACGCCAGCCTATTGATTCAACGACAACTGCGAGTGGTCCTCCCCCCATAATGCTGCCAGTCATACCGAAAGTGACCATGAGCCCAATTAAAAAAGGAAATTTTTTGGCTGGAAACAAAAGGGTTGCGAGTTTCATTGAGCAAATGGCGGCAAAACCTGAACCTATTCCGACAAGTAAACGTCCAAGGGCTGCTTGGTAAATACCATGACTTGTGACAAATAAGATACATCCAACCACACAAAAACTGATGGCAGTTGCAAGTAATAAACGCACATTATAGTGATCAGCTAATACCCCAGCTGGAATTTGAATGGGGGCGTAGCCACAAAAAAAAGCACCAGCTAAAAGACCTAATCCGCCAGCATCAATTGAAAGGGCGCGCATTAAGTCTTGGACCATAACACTTGGAGAGACTTGCAAAAGGTTTTCGTAAAAGTAAAAAAAAGCCCCTAGAAACCAAATAAGCCAGGGTAGGTAACGTGCTTTATTAGATTGAGTTTTGACATCAGACATACGACTTCATCCATGCTCGGAGACTAAATTAAAGACAAGTGTTTATCGTACCCGAGTATGGAAAGTATATCCAGAGTCTTTATAAAAGAAGCATGAAGCTAAGTTTTTTGTTTGGCAACATGAAGGTGTGAAACGACTTTTTTAACACCTTTGACGGCGATAATACGTTTTAACAGGGGGGCTATTGATTTATCATACTTTACTTCGCCTGATAACGTTACAATACCATTGTTTGTGGTGGCTTTAATACCAACCAGCGGAATAGATTCATCGTCTAATACTTTGGCTTTGAGAATGGCCCCTTCAACTTTGGTGGTGATGTAGGCATCTGTAATCGCGGTATTGACGCGCTTGATATTTAAGTTATTAGCATCAACAGATTTAACACCGTTGGTTGCTTTAGCCAGACGCAGGGCTTCAAGCATTGCGGATTTATTTTTAACGTGTCCCGTTAAGGTAACGGCACCATGCTCGGTTGAAACAGCTATTTTTAAAGGGTTTAAGTTTTTATTTTCAGTGTATTTTGAGGTGATTTTTGTGGTAATCATTGAGTCACTGAATTCATTTTCAAGTTTTTTGATGTCAGTTGCATGCAGTGATGCGGTGATAAATACACAAGCAATGGCAAAAATAAAGTGCTGCAATCCGCGCATGGTTTTCTCCTAAATGTTTAAATTTTAAAACATCTTCTGGAGCAGATTATAGCATAAATTGAATTATTTTTGAAGCAACTGGCAAAAAACAAGGATATTTAAGGTTAAAAAAAGTGCTTTTTTAAGGTTTTGGTGATGCTTAGTGGTACTGTTTTAGATTGGCTGTAAATGTTGTTTTTTGAGGGAAGGAGAAACTGCATGATAGAAGTGACAGAAAATCAATTAAAAGCGCATCTTTTAATGCCTACAAAAAAAGAGTTGCAAGCGCTAGAGGATGCTTTGGAGGCTTGGACGCCATCAAGACATGCCACATTAGATGTGGTACTTGGGCATATGGATGATTATTTTGCGTTGCGGTTGAGGAAAATATTATTAAGCTCGCATGTTGCGGCTTTCACAGAACAGTTGGTTTCTTTTCGAGTGCAGTTAAATCGAGTCACGAAAGACAGTCTTAGTGCTTTTTTTAAACCGGCGGCCCGGTCGTTTCCAACGGATATGGTGTTTGCTTGTGGTGAGGGTGAATGGATTGGTTTATGGCAGGGTGCTGTGGTTCATGCCTTAAGAAAAAGACGGCTTGGGTTTAAAACAGCGTTTGATTTTAGCCGAGATACTTCTTCTTTCGAACAAGTATTAGCTGTACAAAAGATATTATCTAATTTAATTCGAATGATTAACTTAACGTTTATATATCCTGAGGAGGGCTGTCAGGAAGAAAAGAGTGAGGTCGTAGATAATAGTTTGCTTCGGTTAATGGTTCGTCTTGCAAATCCACCAGCATTACAATGTACAACATTTCGTACAACACCTCGTGTAGCACCTATTGTGAGTCGGGCAAAAATAAGAAGAGAGTCTTTTTTTCAAAGTTTTAATTTAGCAGTGATTGCTGAAGGTGATGAAGAGGCTTTAGAAGAGGCTTTAGATGATACTGAAGAAAAGCAGCGATATGATGTTGCCTAATGTTCTTCAATCATGCCTAATCAGCATAAACAAAGATTGGATGTATTTAAAATGAGTGCAATTAAAATTCGAGGGGCAAAAACCCATAATCTTCAAAATATTGATGTGACCTTGCCACGAAATGAATTAACGGTAATTACGGGTCTTTCTGGTTCAGGAAAGTCATCACTTGCCTTTGATACGTTGTATGCAGAAGGTCAGCGGCGTTATGTTGAGTCGCTTTCATCTTATGCGAGACAATTTCTATCGATAATGGATAAGCCTGATGTGGAGTCTATTGAGGGATTATCACCTGCAATTGCGATAGAACAAAAAGTGACGTCACATAATCCACGTTCAACAGTTGGTACCACCACCGAAATTTATGATTACTTGCGGCTTTTGTATGCGCGCGTAGGCGAGCCTTATTGCCCAAAACATCAACTTAAACTGCACGCACAAACTGTGAGCCAGATGGTTGATCATGCGCTCAATTTACCTGAAGACAGTAAAATTATGTTATTGGGTCCTGTGATTCGGGGCAAAAAAGGGGAGCATGAGCAGGTGTTTAAGCGTCTGCAGGTGCTTGGGTATGTACGGGTAAGGGTTAATGGTGAGTTGTATGACTTAGATATGCCACCAGAACTTGAGCGTTACAAAAAACACACCATAGAGGTGGTGGTTGACCGCTTAAAGGTGCGGAATGACGCACGTGTTCGCCTGAGTGAGTCATTTGAGAGCGCGCTGCACGTAGGGGATGGATTAGCGATAGTCGCATCTATGGATGGGGCACATAAAGATATTGTCTTTTCAGCAAAGTTTGCGTGCTCTGAATGCGGTTATAGCTTAGAAGAATTAGAACCCCGTTTGTTTTCGTTTAATAGTCCTGCAGGTGCCTGTACGGCGTGTGATGGGCTTGGCATTGAAAAGAAAACCGTTAAAATTGGACCCGAAGATAACCCAGAGTTGATGTTCAGGCCTTGTATGCGTTGCGAAGGTACACGCCTAAGACCTGCTGCACGCAATGTATTCGTTGATGGTCGGCGTCTAACCGATGTGGTGGCATATCCTATTGGGGAGACATATCAATTTTTTAAAAATTTAGTCTTACCTGGAGCTCGAGGTGAGATTGCCAAAAAAATTAATCAAGAAATTATTGCGCGCCTAGGCTTTTTAGTTGAGGTGGGGCTTGATTATTTATCACTTGAGCGACGTTCTGAAAGTTTATCAGGTGGTGAGGCACAACGTATCCGACTGGCAAGTCAAATTGGTTCTGGGCTTGTGGGAGTGATGTATGTTTTAGATGAGCCTTCTATTGGGTTGCATCAACGTGATAATGCAAGATTGCTTAAAACACTCATGCAGTTACGGGACCTAGGAAACTCGATTATTGTAGTAGAGCATGATGAAGAGGCGATTCGAACAGCAGATTATGTGCTTGATATTGGTCCTGGAGCCGGTATTCATGGGGGGCATGTGGTGGCTGCTGGGACACCTGATGCGATTATGAAATGCTCTAATTCGTTGACAGGTCGTTATTTATCAGGTGAGCTGAGTATTGAAATACCCACGTCGCGCACGCCTTATGAACCAGAGCGTGTGATTCGCCTAGAAGGGGTGACGTGCCATAACTTGAATGATGTGTCTGTGAGTATTCCGGTGGGACTTATGACCTGTGTGACAGGCGTATCAGGTTCAGGTAAATCGAGTTTAATTAATGATACGTTGTATCCATTGGCACGTGCGCGCTTTTATCGTAGTCAAATCTCAATGATTGGTGAGATTGGTGCGGTTGAAGGGCTTGATTGGTGTGACAAAGTAATTGACATTGACCAAAGCCCTATTGGGCGTACCCCGCGTTCAAACCCTGCAACCTATACCGGTATTTTCACAGCAATTCGCGATCTTTTTTCAAATACACCCGAGTCGCGTGCAAGAGGGTATAAAGTAGGGCGTTTTAGTTTTAATGTGCGAGGAGGGCGTTGTGAGGCATGTCAGGGTGACGGTTTAATTAAAGTAGAGATGCATTTTTTACCTGATACCTATGTGATGTGTGATGTGTGTCGCGGTAAGCGATATAACCGCGAAACGCTAGATGTGCAATATAAAGGTAAAAATATTCACGAAGTACTTGAAATGACAATTGAAGAGGCGCGAGACTTTTTTGATGCGGTGCCAGTACTTGCTAAAAAATGCCAAACGCTGATGGATGTGGGATTGTCTTATGTGCACTTAGGTCAAAGTGCAACAACGCTTTCAGGGGGCGAGGCACAGCGAATGAAGCTTGCGCGTGAGCTGTCAAAACGAGATACAGGTGAAACCCTTTATATTTTAGATGAACCAACGACAGGCCTGCATTTTCATGATGTGAAGCAACTCTTACAAGTGTTATTTAGATTACGAGACCAAGGGAATACGATTGTTGTGATTGAGCATAATTTAGATGTGATTAAAACGGCTGATTGGGTGATTGATTTAGGCCCTGAAGGAGGGAACCGTGGTGGCGAAATATTAGCAAAAGGAACCCCTGAACAAGTGGCTGCATGCAAGCATTCGTATACAGGGCAATTTTTGAAGGAAATCTTGGCGTAAGTTGTAAGGTATTATCTTAGTGGTTGGGTAAGTGGTGGGGTCACGTGCAATTATTATTTTATATTCGACAAGCAGCAGGAGAAAAAAAGTGTATTGTAAAACACTTTGAGTATCAGTATGAGGATGAATTAGACCGGGAAATGAAGGCTTTTTTTGAGATATCGGGATCTTCTCGGTGTGTGCAAGATGTACCATCTGCATTTATGCGTGTAGATAATATTATAGAAAGCCTTGAAACAACGTTGCCATATGTCAGAGAGGGGAAGGTAATAGAATTAATTGATAGGGCGACTTTTAGAGGGCAAAACAGAGATATTCATACCTATTTAAAGCGAGTTGATATAATGGGTAAGAAGGAAGTACCCTGTGCATTTGCAACGTTTGAGCGCTTTAAAGTGACGGCACCATTATTGCATCATATTTTTGATATGATTGGAGATGAAAATAAACCTGAAGAAGATATATTAAATATCAGGGAAAGTGGACATATGAAGCCGTAAGACGAAGTGGCTGACCTGATTTTTTTGTAAAAGCTAAGATTTACATTAAATAACAAATAGTTGTAGGATGTTATTTCAGTGATTGGATGAGCTGGGTTGCGTGAAATTATTATTTTATATTCGTCAAGAAGTAGGGCAATCCACATTTATTGAGAGAGATCCTCGGTATGTATTTAATGATGATATAGATGAGGAAGTGGCTGCTTTTTTTGAGCCTTCACAAGCTTTTATTGAAGCGCAGTTAGTGGCTAAGCATCTTGATAGTATGATTGTGGATGTTGCAAAGACCTTGTCTTATGTTGTGACTGATAGAACCATAGAGTTGACTGATAATGGGCTTTCAGGGTACGCGATTTATACTTATTTTAAACTGATTAAAAGAGTAGATAAAACCTCGGTGCAGTGCGCCTTTTCTACATTTGAACGTTTAGAAACGAAGTCACCATTGTTACGTCAATTGTTCGCTGCGATTGCAGATGAAATGCATGTATTAAATAGTATTCTTGATTTTGAAGAAAGCACGACCTTAGGGGCAGGTATCGCGTTTAGGTAATTGATTTTTTTTAAATCATTATTTCTGGTTTTGTCGGTATTTATGGTAAGGTTCACGTCTTTAAAAGACCATTTTGAGAGAATAACATGCATATGTGGTTGTCTTTTCGTGATTTAGACGCGAGCTCTGCTGCCATTGAGAGTGAAGCGGTAGATACTTTAATTAATCATTACAATGATTGGTATCAGCATGAAGAGCTGTCGTCTTCTAGTGCTGTAAATTGCTTGAATTTACTGTTGGAACATTATCCGAATCATGAGGCGCTTTTAATACGTCGAGCACATTTTTATGATATGTATGACTCGTTTGCAGCGTTAAGTGATTTAAATACTATTTTAAGCCGTAACCCTTTACATGAAGAAGCTTTAAAATTGCGTCTTTCAATTTATTTCAAAGCAGAGGATTTTCGTGAAAATGCATTATCTGATGCAACAGCGCTTTTAGCGCTTAGGCCTCATGAGATTAATATTCCTGCTCTTTCTTGTCGCGGTGAAATTTATTATAAACTGGGACAACCTGATAAAGCTTTAACGGATTTTGGTACCTTATTGGCGAGCAGAGATTTTTCTTCTGAAACACATCGAACTGATCGGATTAAAGTACGTTATTTGTATGCTCAAGCTTGTGTTGATATGGAGCAGCATGATGATGCAATGTTTGAATTAAATAAAATTTTTGAAATGGAATATGCAAGTTACTATGGAGATGCAATGCTTGATGATTGCTTGCTTCTTCGTAGTAAGGTACATGAGAAGAAAGGTGACCTATTGTTTGCATTGGATGATTTGAATCAATTTTTAGCGAAGTATCCAAAGCATATCGAAGCTTTAAAGTATCGGATTCAGTTGTATACCGTTCAGATGGGCGCTGATGCTGATCAGGTGACATTAGATAGGTATGCCCTTTATCGAGCCACGCATCAGGTAACGCAGCTTCAAGAAGCGCGCGCCATACTGTCATTTTATGAAGAAGCATCAGATGAGGTTGTCGCTAAAGATGAGGTTGTCGCTAACATGGATGCTATGACGTTAAACCTGTCTTAATGTGGATTCCTTCTCTCCATAGGTTAGCCCGAGGAGGAGAAGGTGCCCGATAGGGCGGATGAGATTTTTTAAAAATATTTAGATTGGAAAAATGATATGAAAATGTGGTTGTATCGGACTGACTTAGAGGAGGATTCTTTTGATATTCCAGACATGGACGATTCGGACAAAGAGGGTGATGAAATAGATGGCCACTTAAAAGTTTATACTGATTGTATTAAAGATAGCGAAGAAGTTTTTCCGGCTGCAGCAATACAACCGTTAGAAGCACTTTTGCAGCATTATCCAAATCATGAAGCCCTTTTAATTCGCCTGACTTATTTACGTAGTATGGGTGGCCTTATTATTCAGAATGAAGCTTTAGATACTTTAAAAATTATTTTAGCGGCCAACCCTCAATATGAAGAAGCCCTAAAACTTTCGATAGATATCTGTTTTAGTCAAGAAAAGTTTGCTGAAGCATTGCCTCTTTTAACAACACTCATCAATTGTGAGCCAGAGGTGGCGTATCACTTTACCCTGCGCCGTCGCGCAGAGGCTTATCATGCACTGAACCAACCAGATAAAGCGTTAGCAGATTTGACCCAGGCTTTATCTGATGAAGCGCTGGAAGAAGCCGCAACCCGGCGGTTCCAACGAGATACCGCAAATAGTTGGCAATATAATCGATACTGGCATAAGCAGCCTATTTTACCTGACGCACATAATACATATGGTGTGATTTCAGATAAATATACTGAATATAATGAAAACGATGAAAGTGCTGCTTGTTTGGCTCTTTTTAATGCCATCAAGGCAACGTTACAGGCAGCACGCGCGGCACATGCCTTTCATCAGCCAGCATCATCTTCTTCCCCAGATATACCTCATGTTGTCGCGCTTAATGAAGAAAGTGATGATGCTTCTCATGATACAAAACGTCAAAAAGTGACACGTAGTGGATGTGTATATTAAATCACTCATGAAGAGATATACCCATTGCCAATGAAGTTGCGAGTTTGAGAATGCTTTAAGCCCTGAGAATACCCCCTCTCCCTCAGCGGTAAACACGCTAAAACACTGAGGTTATGGCAGGGAGAGGGTTGGGGAGAGGGCCTTATGAAGGCTTGCTAAAACAAGCTTCTGTAGATTATAAAACCTCGTGATTCCAAAATCGAAGTACTCGAAAACCACATGCTTCTAATTTCGCCGTTCGTTGATTATCTTTTTCGTGGTCGATTAAATGCTGTCCACCATCAAGCTCGATGATGAGCTTCTTTTGGAAGCAAACAAA
>JAHZKF010000085.1 GCA_022600575.1 Gammaproteobacteria bacterium
ACCGTTTTGAGGCGAGATATTTTCCTTTTGTTCATCGTTGTCGAGTTGCTTCCTCAGTAAGTTTAATAAAATAAACAGGCCATCAGCCCCATATATTTCGGCGCGTTTTTGAATATCTGTCGTTAAAAACGATAGATTGCGAATGATTTTAAGTTGTACAGGTAATGATTGTGTATCAAGTGATCTTAGGTGCTCAATAATAGCAGGAAGTCTATCCCCTTCTCTGCCAGAAAAAGCAGTATTAAATAATCGTTTCATAGGTATTTACTCAAAAATTTATGTTTTAATTTAGCGCTTAGTGGAAAAATATTTTTATATTACTTAAAAGGTATTTTAGGACAAATTGATCGTAAATATTACATAATTGCCTCGATCATTTGTCCTACTTCAGACTATATCCAAGAACGTTTCGATTAGATCGTTAGATCTGATGAACCGAGTTCATGTTCTTGATCTGGTGTTTCAGTTAACTCAATCATTTCTGGATATTGGTCAATAAAGGGCTTCAAATCTAAAGTCAATGCTTTCAAATTAACGGATACACCTTCTGTATACCTTAACGTTAGTCCATGATAACGATAAATAATCTTTTCTAACCATTCAGAAACAGCGGCACTTCCTCGATGAAAAGGCGTTACGTGAGCTAATTGCACTTCGAATAACCCAACCAAATTTATCAAAGCCTCTCTATTATTCGGATCTGTCTCAATGCTTTGCTTAAACAACTGCGCAACATCTAAGAGTGTCCTTTTAATTAAAAATGGATCTTGATGCATAATGGCAATAAAAGAAACATCCGTCATATTCTCTACAGGATCGTCATTATAATTGCAATGCATCCACGTCAAATACTGGGACGAAGGATACATTTGTTGGCCTATCTGTGTACGTCTTGTGACCACAACCCAGTGGCTCTTCTGACCTTCAAAACGGGAATACAAATACTGCATGTAACCCATCAGTTTCAGCTTTTTATAAATGGTAGGATAAGCTTTTTTAAATTGATACAACGCATCTCTATCTTGAGTAAAAGCCTTGTGAACTTTTTCTTCATTAAAAAGTCCTTCTGAAGTCAACTGCGTTAACATTTTGCGATGCTCAACCGGGTCGATATACGTAAGAGTCTTTCGATTAGACTTATCAATCACTAAAAATTCGGTGCTATTTTCTCTACCCATCACAGGCTCACCGGATATTTTCATCTTTTTCTGCTGAAAACCCATTTCTGTATGAGGCATCTCACTTAAACGTGCTTGAAAGTCAGACAGTAGTGCTTTGTTATAATCCAAGTACTGCCCATCCAAAGGCGTAATCATGAAAGGCTCGTTATTTAAATCACCAACGTCACGTCTTCTTCCAAATTGATGAGCATCTTTATCCCCAGCGCTCACAGCAATTTCGTGGCGATTTTGTGCTAAAAAAATAAGTAATTCATCGAAGACCTCTATTAAATTTTGGCCTTCTTCAACCGCACTTGCTAGTCTTTGAGTTCCTTCTACAACGATTTCTTCGGAGCGTCTAACATACTCTGATTGCCGTATAGCTTTTGCTTGACTCTCAGAAGAAGAGAATATTGAATGTTTTGAAGATACTAAAGACATACCAACCACCTGGTGTTTTTATAGGGTGCATATAGTACATTTTTAAGCTTAACGTTTTATTAAGAAATAGCCTTATCACTTGGGGGCAGCCTTGCCCCATGAGGTGTTCTATTTTAGGTGAGCGCGGATGGACACCAACTGAGGCCATCAGTATTATACTCAGTTTGATCCTGCTCAGGGGTTTGCCATGCAGGAATATTTGTTGATGTAAATCCAGATCGTCCTGTTAAACTTGAAAAACCTTCAAGCGATCGCGCAACTAAACCGGTTGAATCTGTACCTGCTCGATAAGTTTGGGTTAGCACCTCTACCCCCCCTAACGCTTGATAAACAGCACCAGGACCTGAAATTTCCATAACCAACGTTTTATATAATGTTACAGCAATATCATTTAATTTTTTATTTAAAGCCGTATTATTTTCTAATACTAAAATATCCATCAGGTAATCGGTCGCAGCGTCTTCGTCTTCTTTTAACAAGTCAAACAGTACTTGCGTTTTAGTGTCTGTTAGTTCCAAGGCTTCTTTTGCACAGGCACGGCCTAAAAAGTCCATGATTTTTTTTAAGGATTGGCTTTTAAATGCATCCAATAAAGCTTTGCGGTAATAGAAAATTGGTTTTTCAACGCCTGACGCTTCAATGTCGTTTAAGATGTCTTTAAAAAAAGTTGTTTCACTGATATGGTAATTCGCTCCGGTTATATTAGAAGCCTTGAGCGCGACACTTGGTTTTTTGTAACACTGAATAATAAATTGGGCAATCTTACGCATCATCAGGTTTCGTTCAGAACCTGCGCCTGCTTTTTTACTATCACAATAACCAATGATATCGGTATTAATTGAAACCGCTTCTTCTTGACGGCCAGTTTCGGGTTTACGTTTACTCACAAAAGAACCCATATTAAACATGATGGGCATACCGCCTTGGAATTTTGTTAACCCTTTTAATGCAATCAACTGTTTATCTATCGGTAAATCAATATCTAAATAAACTGCATTATGAAAAATGCTAGGAATCCATCGGCATAAATCAGATGCAGAGGCAGGGTTGCCATATTTATGAAATTTGAGTTCTTCTAAGATACGCGCATTTAAGCTTCTATTTTCTATATATAACATATCAAAATTAATCAGATAAATTTGATGTTGTACTGCAAATGCCCGCAACGCCCAGTAAGCATTTGGTGACAGTAAGTGTCGCGCATACAGTAATTTAATAGAGGCTTTAGGTAAATCTTTTCGGCGCGTTTCAAGCGCTTTTTTAACATGCTCTGGCAATGCTTCGCCCGGCTTTTTACTAAACCAAATTGAAATTTGGTTGTTAGGATTAAATGTATACCGGTTATCATATTTTAGTGTAATTTCAGCATCAAAAAAGCCAAGTGCTGTTTGAACATACGCTGCCTCATCGTCATGAAGGTATTTGTTCGTATAATACACACGAAGCTTATCAGCCAAATGGGCTTTAATAACTAACAGCTTGTCTTCTCTTGTAAAGCCTTGATCAAGCAACTTAACCAAAGCTTTATAAAATGCTGCCGGTGGTTTTTTTCCGTTTTCTACCGCTGTACTTAAAAAATCACGCACAATCTCTTCTGTTTGTACAAAATTAACTATTCTAGCTTTAAGGGTTAAATGAAGTTGATGTTGATCTGCATTAGCATATAACATATCAATATTTGCTAATAAGTCATCTTGAACATCTTGAACATCTGGAATAGCCATTATTTATAATACCTTAGCAATTAATACCGTTTTCTTAGAAAATAAGCGGTATTGTAACCTGGTTTGTTTATTAATAAAACAAAGTTATGCTCCTGGAAAATGGTTTCACGCATAAGCTGGTAATTGAATTGCGTTTTTCGCTTGGGTCATTTTTTCCATTACTTGAATATTTATTTGCTCAGCGCTTCCTGTTTTTTCCTCTTCTTCGGCAAGATAGGTTTTACTTGCCCAGACAGCAAAAGATTGGTTCGCGTTAACAAACGGTGTAAACAAACTTTGATAGCGCTCAAATGCGGTTTCATAATCGCCTTTGGCACTTTTTAACTCACCAGCAAGTATATAAGCGCCGATTAATGCCAGACTGGTCCCTTGGCCAGATAAAGGAGAAGCGCAGTAGCCTGAATCGCCTAATAAAACAACACGACCTTTAGACCAACTCTCCATTTTAACTTGTGTAATAGAGTCAAAATATAAATCGTCGGCCGCATCAAGCAGCGCTAAAATCTTCTCACTCTCCCAACCGATTCCCTGACATTGCTCATGTATAAATGCTTTTTGAACACTTCTCTGCTTCATGACCTTTAGCTCGGCTTGAGTTCGACCCATAAACCAAAATAATGCTGTTTTAGGATCTTTATCACTAACAACAGACAGTTCTCGTTCATTATATTCATAAAACATACCGGAGTGATTGAGTTTCAGATAATTTGGCCCACTAAAAACAGCAAGGTAGAAACCCAAATCTGACAATACATACTCGTTGGTATTAAAAGCCATCTTTCTAATACTTGAATGTAGTCCATCTGAACCAATAACAAGATCAAATGTATCATGACTACCATCCGAAAACGCAACTTCAACATGGTCTGGGTGTTGATTCAATGATTTAATAGATATGCCATATTTAATTGGCACACGAGACAGTGCATCTCGCAATATATTTGATAGCTCATTTCTATTAATCTCAACGTCTTCTCCATCTCTAAACCCGCATTGCTCTCCAGACTCTTCATGAAGTACCTTTCCATCTTTATCAACATATTGCCCTGATTTAAGCGTTGTTCGAGATGCGCAGATTGATTCGTATAATCCCATCATTTTTACAACATCGACCGCTTTTCCTCTTATATCGATGGCATATCCCCCCTTCCTTGGCTCAGGACTTTTTTCTATTAAGGTCGGTGAAAATCCATATTTATCCAGCCAATAAGCAATAGATGGACCTGCGATACTCGCGCCCACAACTAATATTTTCTTTAATTCTTTCAAAATAAAACCTCTTTTATAGAGAAGATAAGTTCAAACATGGCGAGAGCTGCTAAAACTTAACACTAAAAAGCAATAGCTACTTCAGTTTACCGTGGTATCTGCTTAATGGATACGTCAAATGAGGTCAGCCCCCTTTGATTCTAGATTAGCCAGAACTTAAATTGATTCCTTCCTACCAAAACTGTATGTTTAACATAACTTGCCTTGGAAAAACTCAATTACCAATCAAAGCATGAAAAATCATATTATATTGCTCATGGGCATTGCAGGGACTGGTAAGCGCACAATAGGGCTTGAACTCACTGCTTTAGCTGGCGATAACACAAGGTTTGTACACCATCATACTTGGACTGACCCTATTGTCAGATTGTTTGGTCATACTCCAGATGCATTTTGGCATGTAACAGCGTCAGGTTGGGCTAAAATGAATCTCATCAGAGATACTCTATTTTCATGCATCGCTCTTGATTGCCCTAAAGATGATAATTTTATCATTACTTTTGAAATGCTTGCCAATAACCCCTACCATGAAAGTTTTTATCATGAAGTACTCAAATTAGTTCAAGCAAGAAACGCTGTATTTTATCCTATTCGCTTAGTATGTAGCCCTAAAGAAATCGGCAAGCGTGTCATTTCTCCTGACAGAACCGATTATCTAAAAACACAGAATGCAGATATGGTACAAAAACGTGCTACTGAGAATGAAGTGTTCTACACTCAGCACGAGAATGAAATATCCCTTGATGTCACAAAGCTAAGTGCAGCTGATGCTGCCAAAACTATTCTTAGTCAAATCACATGAAAATTAGCTTTAAGCCTTTGTCGAAAAGCTTCTTGCCAACACTTCATCAGTGGTTCAAACAACCACATGTCAAAAAATGGTATGCGCGTAACAAAGAGTACACGCTTGCTGATATTGAAGAAAAATATCTGCCACGCATCCAAAACCCTAAAAATATCCCTAACTATATTGCTTACCTCAACGACGAACCCATTGGCTATATCCAGCTTTATAGCCTCAAAGAGCACCTCCCTGATGATGTGCCAGACTATGAGCACTCACTATTCCATCAATTTAAGCCTCATGAGCTCATAGGATTAGACGTATTTTTTGCCACTGAAAAATATCTGGGAAAAGGTATTAGCTCTCAGGTCTTGCAAACGTTTCTAAACACATATATCAGCACTAAAATAAAAACAGTTGTTGTCGATCCGTTAAAAAGTAACAAACATGCCATTCAGTTTTTCAAGCGTAACCAGTTTGAGCTCTTATCTTTTGAGGACAGTCAAGAACACACGCTCATGATCAAACATTTATCCAAAATAGATATTTTACTGACCCAGCTAAAAAATGACATCAATAATTTACTAGGCTTTCATGATGAAACACCATGTATCAATTATGGCCCGTGCGGTGTTTTCGCTAAACTATTTTTTGATTGTTGGAATAAATTCTGTGATGAAAAAGTTCATATTTGCTTTATCATGACCCTTGATAACAGTGAGTGTTATCATATTGCAATACGCCTACCAAACGGCGAGCTATATGATGGCGGCATAGGCATACATTCTGACGCACTTTACCCACGGAAGTATCAAGTGAATGATATGCTAGAATATGACCATAAACTGTTAGAAAAATGGGCTTATGGCTTAGATAGGGCTTATCCAAGGTTTTGCCCAAACTTTGACAAGCAAAAAATCGCTAAACTCATTGAACAAACCATCAAAGAAATATATTTTTGACCCCATTTTTCAGTAATGTGTTATGAACTTGCCAATCAGGCATAAACTGGGTCATCAAAGCGTAAAAACGGTAATTATGGCTTGCTTCCAATAAATGTACCAACTCATGAACCAACACATATTCTAGACAACCTAATGGATGATGGATTAAATACAAATTAAGCCAAATCCGTTTTTTTATGGTATTACATGAACCCCAGCGGGTTTTCATGGCTTTAATGCCCCATTGATTGACTTTAACGCCTATTATAGGTTCCCATTTTGCAAGCAACTCAGGAATTAAAGCTTTCATTTGTGTTTGATGCCATTGCTTCAGTACAAGGCGTTTCTTATCCTGATTTGCTGACTCTTTAAGATAACAACATACATGCTTACCTTCTAAAGCAACCTTTTGCTGAGGGGCATTCTCATGGATAATCAATGTATAAGTTTGACCTAAAAACAGGTGTGAATCTCCAGAAAGAAAGCGAGATTGAGACATCTGTGGTCTCAGTAATAATTGCTCTCTATGCCGTATAATCCAACCCTGCTTTTCTTGCAGAAAATGCTCAATTGCAGTCAAAGAACATTTTATAGGCGCACTAACATTCACCTTTCCTTCTGCATTAATGCGTAGATTAATATTCTTAATCGGTTTTCTTGATAAATGAATATCAATACCATGCATTTGTATCAATATTGATTGGCTGTTTCTCGACTTCATAACCCTATGTTCATCATCGTTATTTTGACATTATTAATCGTTTTTTACGCAACGGTTAGTTCATTTCCGTCATCACGAGTGTGTAAATTCAATTTTCATCACACTCTCCAATCAGCGCTTGCAAAGGCGGATCAACACGCCCATGTCGTTGAAACTCACCTGTTAGTTGCGTTTCATCACACGCACATCGCAAGCGATAATTACTAAGCGCTGCATATATAAAAAACAATTTTCGTGCTAACTCAGTTGCTTTGAATAGGTCTTGAGTATCCATTTGAAAAGGGTTAAAACAGTGTCTTTCGAGCACTAAATAACCCTCTGAGTCATCGGTTAATCTATGATGTTTTTTTATTACAAATAAGAAATTAAGTAATGAAAAAAATGGATGTGAAATGACAACTTCCCCTAAATCAATAATGGTGAACTTTTTCGTTACATGATTCACAAGCATATTATTATCATTGAAATCAGGCTGAACCAGCGTTTCTTTAATGCCATAACTCGATAATTGATGACACAAATTGGATACCGTTGGATACAGCCCTTCCAACCGACTTATTTCCTTCTTTGATAAACCATCTGCCATTAAGATATCTGTTTTTGAAATAAGTGCTTGATATAACTCTGGCAGTTTGTCTAAACGATAATCTGGAACCCCTATGTTAAGTAATATATCGACATCATCAGCAACAACCTGTTGAATACTCAAAAATTGACTCACAGCATTACAGAGCAGAGCCTCGTCAAACTTTACCTTAAGCATTGGTCTTAGAGGTTGGCCAGCATCTTTCATTAAAAAACAATGTAGTTTGTCATTATGTGCGATAATTTCCGGCACAGGCACGTTAAATTGCTTATGTAGAGCCTCAATAATACGAGGCTCTAATGCAATTTTCTCAGGTGTTTGCTTCAGATATACATATCCAAGAGAGGCTTTAAACCTAATAACGTAAGACCAAGGGGTATCTTGCACAATTTCCGGCTGCTCGGTTTCCAAATCATATCCAGCAGAGTCAAGCTGCTTAAATCCCCACTGAATAGCCAAGTTGTGTAAAACATCAACCAACTTAATATACCTCAAAAGCTTTACAGACATCTGCAACATGCCGATCAATATCGCCATCATCTGAGCTTAGTGAAAAGCTTGAAGCTTCTTTATATTGCTCATCGCGATCAGCATGTATTGCATCTATAAAACCTTTAAAATCCTCTACAGGCAACAATGGTGGACGTGAACCAGCTCTTCCCCTTTGCATTTGAACAGATATGCTCACTTCCAGATAAACAGTAAATGCAGACTTCAGTAAGTCTCTGTTTCTAGCATCACAAACAATGCTTTCATCTGTTGTAACCACAATATTTTCCTCGCTCATTTGTCGAGATAAAATATCATGTAAGCAATCATAAAAGTGGTGCTCACCCGACTCGCCAAGTACTTCAGAGGTTCTACGGCCAATATGCGTGGTGCAACCTAAAATATCGGCATTAATAAATTGCCAGCCCAGCTTTTTTGCAACAGCCTCAGCAAGCATGCCTTTACCCGCACCTGAGTGCCCCACAATAAAAATTCTATTTTTTGACATGAATATCCCCTTTAGCAGCAGATTTAGTGGCTAATGTTAACTTGGGGCATGTACTTCAACAAAATATAATTTACTTGCCCCAATGCGATTAAATCTGATTTGTTGCTTAAATAAAAGCGATTTTTTGTTTTTTCTAGATATGCTTCTACTGTGTTCTTGGTAAGTACAACACCACGTGTAAACTGGTCGGTATAGTTAGGGGCTGTTGACATATATGGACCCTGCCAGGTCTTGCAATAGGTTGTCCCATTATTTTTAGCAAGTTAGGTTGAGATGCAGTCATATATTCGGCC
>JAHZKF010000086.1 GCA_022600575.1 Gammaproteobacteria bacterium
AAAGATTAGCTGTTTGCATTGTTGTTTCTCCTCGTAAATGTGACACTGTTTTATCAATGGTCTTGATGAGTATTTTTGTTTTTTCAAGACTATTTTTAAGTGTTGCTTTATGAGCAACTAATGTTTCGACTTTGTCAAAACTTGGGCTACTCATAAACACCTGTATTTCACTTAAAGGAAAACCAAGCTCACGATAAAACAGGATTTGCTGAAGCATCAACAATTGCTCTTCTTCATAGTGACGATAATGATTTTCACCGTAATAGGCAGGTTTTAACAAATCAATTTCATCATAAAACCGAAGTGCACGTGGGCTAATACCCGAAAGCTTTGCTAACTGTTTAACTGTGTAAGACATTTTGAATCTCCTCTAAGTGAACACAGACATGCTAACGGGTCACGTAACGTGAAGGTCAACAACTTCTTTTTAAGAAGCGTTATTATATCCTCTGCTCTTAAAAACATCACCAAGGCCAATAAAGAACAAATGCTTTTTATGAACATTTATCATTACTATCGAAATTTATGATGGAAAAATATAATATATGGCAACTTCGACTTAAGCTTCGGACTTTTTATGCGTTTAATTGAAAAAATAAGTCATTTCCATAAAGTGCTTTGGGATGAGAAAAACACAAATGTTATTTTTGATTTATTTACAGAAGATGTAAAAATTCATAGCCCTTTAAACACAATGATAGGCCCACAAGCATTAAAGGATATCATTGATACATGGCTTACAGCTTTCCCCGACTTAACCGTTACGTGGGGTGAGATTTTGGCAAGCACTGATAAAGTGGTTGCTACATGGGAGGCAACAGGAACACATAAAGGTGTTTTTTTAGATATCGCCCCTACAGGCAAAACCATTTTTTATCACGGCACAACTATTTATGACTTTACTGAAGATAAAATCAGTGAATATTGGGCGCTTGTTGATATCGATGAGATAAAAAATCAGTTAATTTAAGTTAATCTTAATCTCATGCTTATTAAAATGATCGTGAACGAAGACTTTTAAACATTAGGATGTGATATGAGTCATTGGTTAGAAGCATTTCAATTAGACGGAAAAAGCTGCGCGTTAATTCCATTGGATACAACGCACTTAAATGATTTAATCTCCGCCGCGAGCGACGATGAGCTTTGGAAGATTAGATATGCGCAAGTGCCGAGCCCTGAAAGCATGGAAGCAGAAATTAATCGCCGGTTAGCACTCAAAACAAAAGGTCTTATGCTGCCTTTTACAGTGATTGATGCCCGTACAAATAAAATGGTTGGCATGACTTGCTATACACAAGTTGATGAGGACAATAAACGCTTAGGTATTGGTTGGACCTGGTATGCAAAACAAGCACAGCGAACAGCTATTAACACGGAGTGTAAGTATCTATTATTAAAACATGCTTTTGAAAATCTTGGATGTATTGCTGTTGAGTTTAAAGTAGATACATTTAATATTAAAAGCCAAAATGCTGTTTTAAGAATAGGGGCAAAACTTGATGGAACAATTAGAAATCATTCCAAATTAAACGATGGTCATGTGCGAGATATGCACTCTTATAGTATTTTACCAAATGAATGGCCGAATGTTAAAGCGCACCTTGAGTGGCTCATGCGATAAAGAAGAAACTTTGCGCTTTAAAGGCTCTATTTTTCATTAGGAGTTCAGCAGAACACCGCTATTATTTTCAACCACATTAGTCAAACCGCCTTCTGCTTCTATCGATTCAAGCGCAATAAGTTGCGGTGGTTGATAAACCTGTTGATATTTTTCTTGTTGTAACTCTGGTGGATTTTTATTATCTACTTCTTGGCTCATGTTTGTCCTTAAACAAAAATAAAGTATCTACTACTTTACTTTACTTTACTTTACTTTAAATGCAAACTTTAAAAGTTAGCGCTCAAGGAGAAGCATGATGCTCAATCAATTAAAACGCCTTAATAGACGAATGGTTGTTGTTTTTCTAACGCAGCCCTTCTTGCTTTTAGCCATGAATACTCATGCAAATAGCACGCGTCATCCTTACGAAAATAGAAGTTACCTCACCCATACATTAAATGAGATATTGTACTCCCCCTCAAAACACCTGCTCTCTGATACAGCAGGAGCTTCAATGACTTTATCGATAGGAACAGCCACTGACCGGAATATCGCATATCTAGATCTTATTCAATATTATTCAAGCACGGACTGTGCGACTGGACAAATAGGTACTACTACAGATATATCAGGAGGAGACCCTTTTGTTTTTGAAGATGCCACCCCTTTCTTTTTTGGGCAAGAGGCGCTTTCTGCAATGTCTGCAGGGGATGTAGCAACTCAATGCATATCCCTAGTTCCAAATCAATCTAATCCAGGTGCTGCGGCATATGTATTCTTAAGAATTCAAAACCTCACTTGTAATGGCACTACTTGTACAGGGGGTACTGTATGTCGTACAGGAAGCGCTAATCTGTGGGACGCAAGTGCCATTCCAGTATGTTAATTTACATGAGAATGATTTCATTCAAATAATATACAAAATGCCGTCTTTGCGAGCGTATCGAAGCAACCCAGAGACATTTTTATGTCAATAACGACCCTGGTTTGCTTCGCTACGCTCGCAAAGACGGCAAAAGAAAGGCTGTCAATTAAAAGCAATCTTAAAAATAACAGCATCTAAAAAAAGTGACCATCCCTCAGGGATAAACCGAGGCACATAGGCCAAGGGAGTCATTATTCAACAATGCTGCCTACGCGGAAATCACATCATAACCGCCAATCTATTATTTACTGACGCCTATAAGCGGCAACCATACTTGTTTTATCAATAACATGCCCTTGCATGGCTTCAGTTACTTCTTTAGATGTTGGAAAACTAGGAACATCAAGATGCGCAACATCTAGTGCATATAAATCAAAATAGTAGTCATGCGAAGGACCTTCAGGTGGGCACATGCCGATATACCCCTTTTTCTCATAACTATTTAAACCGACAATGATGTTACTGGTTCCTGTGGTTAAATAGTGAACGTTAGGCACGATATCATAGACAACCCAATGCACTACCGGATGCCCTTTCGTTTTTGCTGCGTCGTAATCAATCATAATTAAAGCATAAGATTTTATTTTAGATGAGCCTTTTGTCCACATCAGTGGCGGAGAAATATTCTCACCCTGGCAGCTAAATCTTTGAGGAATTTTGCCCTGATGTTTAAAAGCAGGGCTAGATAATTGAAATGACTGTTGTTGCGCCTCTAACAACCCCCAAACACTCATTAAAAACATAAAAAATATTATTTTAGCCATAATGACTCACCTTTTATTAAAAAGCTTAAACGTCCTTATGACCCAAGTATTCAGCATTAAATGATGTGAAGCAATGAAAAATCTTGACAGTTAAAAAAAAGAAATATATTTTCATCATTGAGTGAATAAAAAATAACTTTATTTTTAAGGTGTTAAGACGAGATGTCCTTCCAGAACATTAACAACAATCTATCCCAACCGATTAGTGTTGTAACTGATGCTGGACCCATTTATTTCGATTTTTCAAAAAAAACCTTTGCTCCTCGTGTACGCGCTACCCTCTTTCTCGCTCTGGGTCGTGCCATCCTCTAGTTATCTGCCCGGTCTAGGGCGAGATAACCAGCAGATAACGTATAAATAACAAATTTAACGTAACTATTGAGGATGTAACCATGAAACTATTTTCTAAAACTCTTTTTCAAAACGCAACCGTTTTAGGTGCTGGACTTGTAGCAAGCACAGGTGCTGGATGTGCAGTATTGAATACTCTTAAAAATCAGGACGGTGAGCAACCAAGTGCTGGTAAAAATACAACGACCAAAAAAGTCTATATAGGAGGAAGAGGCCATTTCTATACCGTTGATGTACCTTTTGAAGTAGCCAAAGAACCATCAGATACTTCTTCAAATACACCTGGCTAGTTAAACTTGAAGATGTATCTATAAATTCCCGCGGCTTTGACCGCGGGGCCTTCGGATAAGCCCTTAACACACGCTTGGTGCTTGTAATAAAACATGATGAATTGCTTCTTGATGCACTTTAAAGGTTTTATATAATACACTTAGGTTTTAAATAAAACTAAAATACGAGTACACGCACCTTTCCAAAATATAAATTACAAAGAAAACGATTTTTTACGTAAATGATTAGTGCATCATTTTAAAAAAATTTGTATCATTTCTAAATGTTTTTAAAAACATACTTTTTAAGGATGAAAAGCTTTATAAAATGACATTTCCGTTCACTAAACGGCACTTTTTCATTGCCGCCATATTCATGGCATGTACAACCACCACCTATGCCGAACCTTGGTACTCAGGCCCTCTTCTTTCTGATCCATCCATTGTAACACCCATAGGACACGGTTTTTTCCAAATGCATATTTATAAAGTATATAATTATGGTGCTTATAATGACAATTTCAATTTTTATTCTCTCCCATTAGCAACAACGGGAGAAATTGATACAACTTTAAATTATGGTATAACCGAAAAGACTGAGGTCCAAGGCTTTTTCACTTTAATGAAAAATAAAACCGAAGGACAACAAGCTGCAAATCTTGGAGATACGACAATAACCATTGCAACCCAACTCATGCTCCAAAATGGGAGGAAATGGCCCCCCAATGTAAAACTCATGTATCGACAAGTTTTTCCAACCGGACGCTATGATAACTTAAATGCTGACTTATATGGGACCGATGCAACAGGACAAGGAAGTTATTTAAATGTATTTGCTGCAAATATGGAGCATGTGTCCTGGCTAGGTGGAGAAAACTACTTGGTAGGATTTGCAACGGTCGCCATTACACACGCAAATCGTGTCCATTTGCAGGGCAATAGCATCTACGGTGGCGACGCTCAAACCAATGGTACCATTTGGCCAGGTGATGGCATTGCGTTTAATTTAGCAGCTGAGTACATCCCAAGCAAACATTGGGGCTTTATTCTAGAAGGGTATGTTCTTGCTCAGCAAGCTTCTGATTTTAAAGGTGAAATAGGCCAAAGTCCAGACAGATTTGAAGGAAGAGACAGAAAAAGGCACCCAAGACTAGCAAATGCTGTTTTTAACAGACTAGGAAGACGCATTGTATTTAATAATTTAAGACCTAGCGTTTTAAACCTGGGCGGGCTCCAAGAGGTTGGACATGGTAATATTGCCGAGTTTACGCTCGCACCTGCAATTGATTACAGCTTCACAGAAACTGTAAGCTTAACAGGTGGCGTTTGGTTTACAGTTGCAGCCAAAAACTCGCCGGCATTCTTTGCTCCAATGCTGAGCTTTACCGCTGAATGGTAAGATTAGTTTAAGTAATAAACTTGCTCAGATGCGCTTTTTAAACCCTTTGCTTGAAGATGCGGCGAAACTTTTTTAACCGCACCATCATACATTTTTTGAATTTTTCGATTATTTTGATACAACGAAATAATCTCTTTTTCAAACACAGAAAAAGGTGGGCCCTCTATTTCATCTGGATTGTATGTAAGCGTAATCAAAAAAATAATGCTCTTTAAAGGTATTAACTCGAACAATTGAAATACATACGCTTTTCTTTTTTCTGCTGTAAGCGCTATTAAGGCAGCGCGGTCATAAGTAGCATCGACGTGACCTAAAATACTTTGTGTTAATTTAAAATAATCACCACACAATAGCGTAATATTTTGACCTGAGTAAATGATAAAATCGCTCGCTTTATCCACCTGAAAAGAAAGTTGATGCTCTTTAAAAAAAGCTTCGCATGCAACGGTACTCAGCTCAATGCCAACCACAACATAGCCTTGCTCTAAAAGCCACAACATATCAATGCTTTTACCACATAAAGGCACAAAAATGCGTGAGCCTGGCATTAACTTTAATACCTTGAAATATGTTACCAATAAAAAATGAGGCTTTGATTGATTAAATCCAATCTCTGTTTTATCCCATTTTTTTAGCCAATAGCGATTATTGATATTGTCCAAAATGTATTCCTGTCATGATTATTTTAACTTTTTAAACATTTTCCTTTTTTTACCACTTTAACTTTTGCACAATCAGCAACACATGCATTACTGTAGGTTTTACCATCTTGACCACAAACAGGCTGCCATACTTGGGTGCATATACAATCTGATTGATCCTTTTTGATTACCTGCGTTGCATTCAGTTGACATGACAATAAAACCAAACAGACAATTGTGATGACTTTTTGCATTTTCATCTCCTGACAAAGCTGCCCTTCTCTCTACCTATCCTGCTTTAAGCGGGGTATTCAGTCAACTTAAGTTTTAAAATGACGAGATGACTTGCGTAATGAATTTGACGAGCCAGTCTTCCTACACTATATCCATAGTATAGGAGTGACGCACTGAACGAGGAAAACACATGATCACACCAGCCGTTGTATTATTAGTTGCAAGCTATGCTGCACCCACAACCGCTCCTAATGGAGATATTGAATCAAGAAAAGCACTTCAAGAAAAAAATCGAATAGAATCTAACCATAGAGAGTATAATACGACGTCCGAGACAGAAATGAAAAACAAGAATTCAGAACCAGAAGATACAATGACTCAATCTGAACGAGCAGGAAAAGGGCGCATGGTCGTTCCAAAAAATCTTAGATAATACTTAGAACAATCGTTTTCAAAGAGAAACCTTATAATTTGACATATCTATTGCTTCCAAAGACATGATGGCTTGTTGATATCCAGAATCAATAATCTCTTGAATGGTTGAAAAATTTACCATGTTAAATTGATTAAGATCCATAATAATATTGTAGTCTGCCTGTTTAATCATGGCTTCCTGATGATTATTACTGCCAACAATCATCGAGTCTTGAATAATAGAAGCAATATTCACAAAGTGTTTTTTTGCGTTCTCATGATTTTTTTTTATTTTAGGTAACAAAAAGTATTTAAAGAACAGGTTCCAACCTGAAGAGGTGTATTCTTCATAAGTCAATGTAGAAGGACAAATATTACGACGTAGGATTGAACTTGCTAGTATTTTTCCGCCTTGAATTCGATTTGTCATCACATCTACAGGTAAATTATTTAAAATACCGCCGTCAACAAATATCTGTTTATCTTCATCAAATACTGCGGGAAGAATGCCTGGCAAGGAAAGACTTGATCGTACCGCTTGCCACAACAAACCTTGCTCATGAACCTGAAGTTCATTTGTTGTAATATTAGTCGATACACAAAAATACTTTTGCCATAAATCCTCTATTTTTGTCTTTGAACCTAAAGATGAGCGTAACAATTTATCTAGCAATTTTGCTTTAATTAAGGCGACAATAGGGAATGTATAATCTAATCCATTTTGGAACTTTCCTAACTCTTCTACCAGCATTTCAGTCATGGTTTGCGCATCAAATTCTTGAGCAAGTAATCCGCCAATAATCGACCCCATACTGGTACCCGCAATATAATCGACCGGGATGTTCGCTTCCTCAAGTGCGCGAATAACGCCCACGTGTGACAATGCGCACGAACCTCCTCCTGACAAAACAAGCCCTAAAGCGTTCCCAGTAATTAAACGAACCACACGCTCAAGGTCTTTAGTATAAGGCTGTCGTACTTTATAGTGTGTGGACAAATGACGATGATGAAACCATGCCTTTGTTTCAGAAGGTTTTTTTGTTTTATTGTTAAACAGCAAAACAAGTTCAATTGCTGGTAATATCTCGTTTTTTTTATTAAATAAAAAGTGTTCTAGTTCTCCAAGAGATGGGTCTTCACCATCTTGACCAACCAGTAAAATTTTATCTGTTTGACCAATACATCGGTTGGCCCATGCATTCTTATCTGTTGCCACATAAACAAGAAACCGATATTTTGATTCCAATTCTTGGAATAAAGAAAAGGTACTCACACTGTTAAGAGAGGATTCGTCTAAATGACTCCCATACAGTTTATCTGCGATGTCGTGTGTTAAAAGTAAGGTTTCACCATATTTAGATAGTTTTTCAACAAAAGCATGGCTAAATTTTTCTATGTCTCTGTAATTTCCAGCCGGAATCAAACAAAAACAGGAAACATCTCTTTTAGGGCTATATTTTTTAGGGTTAACGAGTCGTTTAACACTTTGTCTTACAATCCCCATCATAATACGAGGATGTTTTTCTAACAGAACATTAAACCCTGCACGAGTCATTTTAAGTAATACACTGTCTCGTATGGTATAAACAGATGCAGTACGAGGCTCATCAAATAAACATCCAATTTCACCAACCACACTGCCGGCACTTAATTCACCAATAATTTTTGAGGTCCCATCAACCTCTTCTTTTATGGCACGTAAAAATCCAAACATCAGAACATACAAACAGTCTGACGTATCATTTTGCTTAATTAATATTGAGTTTCCAGTCAGATAAGTTAATTCAAAACCTTCTGAAATTTCACGAATCACATCCAATGACAAATTAGAAAACAAATCTATTTTAGAGAGAAACAAAACTACCTGCTCATTTGTAATACCTAAAGTTGATTTCGTCATGAACACTGTCTATTGTTAGAATAATTTTTAACTAAAAGTATGTGTTGCTCATCTTTTTATGTCAACTGCCCATCATAGTTGATATTAAGGCTTAACAATAAAGGAATAAGTGATGAAACTGATATTTCTTGGTGTATCCTCTGCCTTAACAACGGGCGATAAAACTTATCAGTCCAATATGGTGCTTAAAAGTGAATCTGGTCGCAACCTACTCATTGATTGTGGTTCTGATATTAAACATTCACTTTTTGAACAAGGCATGAGCTATACCGATATTGATGCTGTTTATATCAGCCATCTCCATGCTGATCATGTTGGTGGGCTTGAATGGCTTGGTTTTTCCAAACTTTTTAAAGACAAAAAAAAACCAAAACTTTATATCAGCCCAAAACTGCAAACTGGACTCTGGAATAACGTTCTCTCTGGAGGAATGTCATCTCTTGAACAGGAAGAGGCCACTTTATCAAGCTATTTTGATATACAACCTTTACATAACCATCAGTTTGTATGGGAAAAACACACATTTAAACTAATTGATGTCTTCCACAGCATCAGTAATCATAAACGCTTACCAAGCTTTGGATTACTCATATTGAGTGAACAGATGAAAGTGTTTATATCAACCGACACCCGCTTTTCTCCGACTAAACTCATGCCAATCTATACTGATGCTAATCTTATATTTCATGATTGCGAAACAACAAAGTTCCCAAGTGGGCAACATGCTGAATACATTCATCTCAGAACATTAGATGCAAAAATAAAAGCAAAAATGTGGTTGTATGACTACGATGACAGCACACTACCCCATGCAAAAAAAGATGGCTTCAAAGGATTCGTGGTTCGTGGTCAATCGTTTGAAATCTAAAAACTACTTATCTTTAAACACATATGCACCATCCCAATCTGCTGATGGGCTCTCTTTCTCAAAAGAGATAATACGCTCCCAAAATAGCGAGTAAACTTTTGTATTAGGATAACGATAAACTAATGCTTCAAATAGAGTCGCCGCTGATGTCCAGTTTTTAGCAAAATAAGCATTAAGCGCATGTTCATGTGCCTCTATTTCTTCTGTTAATGCTGAGGTCACATCAGATTTTCGACAAACAACCTCATACACTTCAACTACTTCCTGCTTCCCTTTGAATTTGACTCTATCAATTAAGCGAAACACAAATTTTGTTTGATGTGCTTTTGTAGTACCGCAGACCAACAAATTTACCCCATAATATGCTGTGGCACTTTGTAACCTAGAACCTAGATTAACCGCGTCTCCAATCACGGTATACGAACGTCTAAATTTAGACCCCATATCTCCTACATTCATGAGCCCTGTATTGAGACCAATTCCTAATTGTATCTCAGGCAACTCATGTGCCCGAAAATCCTTTTCTAAAGCGCTTGTTTTAGCCAACATATCAAGCGATGCATCAATCGCTGCTTCTGCATGATTTACATTTTCTATTGGCGCTCCCCAAAAAGCCATAATCATATCACCAACATATTTATCGATGGTTCCACCATGTTTTAATATAATACGGGTCATTGGTGTAAAAAATTTGTTTAGTAGTTTTTTAAGGCTAGATGCATCAAGATTTTCTGAAATGGTCGTGAAATGTCGAATATCAGCAAATAAAACTGTTAATTCAACTGATTTACCTTCAAAACCATAAGCATCTGGATTCTCTAATAATAATTTTAAATAATCAGGCGGTATATATTGAGAAAAGGCTTCTCGCAAATAACTTTTTCTTCGACGCTCAAGTAAAAAACCAAGAACCGTGCCTATTATAATTAACAAAAGCCCCATCAACAAAGGCACTGCAAGTGATAAAACACAGCCAAACTTAACAAACGATATTAAATTGATTAAAACCATCACTGTCTGTAATAAAAAAGCAAGAAATATAGATGTGACCATACGTAATAATGGCAATATAAGAGGAAGAAGAAGGCCTAACACTAAAATCAAACCAACGGTGAAAGCTTTACCCCAATACGGGGTATATAATAACTCACCGTCCAAAATAGCCTTTAATGTAATGGCTTGTACTTCAATATTGGAGTTCAACTTATTCTGATACTTTTCATCAAACCATCTTAATCCCGAACTGGTGGATCCAATAAACACAACAGCAGATTTTAACGTGTCCAAATTAGACTGATTATTTAATACATCAGATGCAGATAAATATTTAAAAATAGATTTTTTATCATAAACTGGAATCCATACTTGAGCATTTTCATCGGTCAAAATTTCTGTATTTCCAAATTGAATCGATTTTAAGTACTGAAACCCAATAATCTCTGTTGTATTCAATTGTATCTTTCTTTCAGGATATAAGTGTTTCGCAATAACTAAAGGAAGTGATAAATAAACCTTATTTTTATAACGTGCTACAAGCGCTTGTTGTCGAATAATGCCATCTTGATCTGGTTGTGCTGAAATAAACCCATTATGAACAGAAGCGAGCTGTAACTTTTTAAAATTGGCTAGATAACCTGATTGACTTAAAATAGGCGTTTCTTTAACTTCATGTTGATTTAAAGTGATAAAAGGCTTGGGTAAAATACCTTGTGTATAGACTGAATTATTTAACAAAAACGATAAAACAATATCATTGTTGTTTTTTACTTGCTGAATAAGCAAGTTATTTTCATCAAATTCAGTTTTTAATTGATCAAGATTTTTATTGCAGAAAAAATGATTCATTCTCTCTTTAGTTAACTTTTCCTCAATAACATTTACTATGTTTCTTTCTTCTTGATTAAATACTGAATCAAACGCAATGACTGAGACACCCTGCTCACGCAACCGGGTAATGAGTTTAACAATACGATTATAGCGCCATGGCCACGGTCCTTCCTGAAGGATACTCTTACCATCAATACCCACTATCACTATCTTTTTCTTATTAATTTTATGCCCAACCACCAACTCTGTTAGCTTAATATCATGACGTATCTTATCCATACGATAGAAAAAGGTTTGTATTGCTCCTATCGTTGTTCCTGACTTATATGGTGTGAGCGTAATCCACAATGCCCCTCCCATCAAAATCATGGACAATAAAAACGGTACTATTCTTTCAATTACAAATGGTCTTCTCATAACCTTTAAAAAAATAGAAAGAGATACCTACAGTATAGAAGACATTCAAACCCAGGGTGTTTCACAAAAAAACCGATTCACATCCCTTTTTTTACAGAATCGATGACATGAAGCCAACCTTGATAGGCTTGCTCATATAGATGACCTTGTTGTTCATCCGGGACAAACGTCTCTCCAGGGGACCAAAATGACTCGACATCAGATAAGCTCTCAAGATAACCACAACCAACAGCCGCTAACATCGCAGCACCCAGTGCTGTTGTTTCGACTTCAAGTGGGCACTTCACAATAATATGACAGGTTGATGCTAAATATTGTAGAAACCAAGCGTTACTCGCCATACCGCCATCAGCATGCAAAACATTCAATGGCGCATGGGTATCCTCTTGAATGCAACGCATAATATCATTGGTTTGAAACACAACGGTTTCTAACGCTGAACGCACGATATGCTTAAAGTTAGCTCTATGCGTAAGGCCTGTAATCATCGCACCCGTTGGTGTTATCCAATGCGGCGCACCAAGACTTGTAAATGAAGGTAGAAAATAGACCCCTGCATTATCAGGAACCTCTTTTGCAAATCGCTCACTATCAGCGAATTCTGGCAGAATTTTTAAGTCGTTACGCAGCCACTTTAAAATGGTTCCTGCATGATAAATACTCCCTTCAAGTCCGTAGGCTACATCTCCTTTCACATCATAAGCAATGGTTGTTAGCAGATGCGGTGAACGAACCGGCTTTGAGCCTGTATTGAGTAACAAGAATGCTCCACTACCGTAGGTTGCTTTCATCATGCCGGGCTTAATACAGGCTTGCCCAATCAAGCTAGATTGTTGATCACCTACCATAGCTGTAATGGGTATACTTACCCCTGCAATATCAGGGTGCATATCACCAAAATGGGTCGCATTCGGTAAAACAGTCGGAAGCATCGATTTTGGGATAGAAAAATAGGTTAATAAGTCATCGTCCCAAATACGCTGCTCGATATTAAACAGCAAGGTTCTTGAGGCATTACTCACGTCAGTTGCATGAGCGACACCTTGTGTTAAACGCCACAGTAAATAAGTATCCATTGTGCCAAACGCTAATTGCCCTTTTTCTGCTAAAGCACGTGCATCAGGTACATGTGCCAGCAACCATTGCAGCTTACTTGCAGAAAAGTATGCATTGGGAATCAATCCCGTTTTTTCCTGAATGAGGCATAATTGTTCTTCTGGACAATTTGTAAATAGCGCCTCAGCTCGTCTATCTTGCCAAGAAATGGCAGGCCCTAAGCAGCGATGCGTTTTTTTATCCCAAATAACCGTAGTTTCACGTTGATTTGTGATACCACAAGCCCGAATATCAGCCAAATCGACTTTCGCTACAACATGACGAATGGCTAAACACGTTTTTTCCCAAATTTCTTCAGGATCTTGCTCAACCCAGCCAGGCTTAGGATAAGTCGTTGTTAAAGATTCCTGACTTTTATAACACGCACGCCCTTTTGTATCATACAAAATGGCCCGCGTGCTGCTCGTACCTTCATCAATGGCTAAAAAATACATGTGTTTTTATGCTTTTTTTAAGTTGCCAATATCCTAGCACTTGCTATCTAAGCAGGCAAAACCTCTGCTCATGGGGTCGGAGGTGTTTTTCATTTTCTAGATGCCCTTAAACCTATTGTATAAAAAAAGAAAACACCTCCGACCCCATGAGACTCGTAAATTGTGATATTTGATTGCTGTTCATATTGAATATTATACTGGGCATAGTCCCCTTTCAAAAACTGGATCATTTTGCCCCCTAATAAGCTTACAGAAAAGTCTAGAAGGAAAATGTGTGTCTAGAGATAAATCTGATATCGATGCATTTTTAGATAAAATCGGCTGTAAAAGAGAAGAGTCATTTTATTTATCAAACACCGGACTGATATATCCTCATGTTTTTTTTACGTCACCTGCTCAAACAAATGAATCATGTGCTACACCTAAAAATCAAACCCTTGTTAGAAATTTACGGAAAATGATTATAGCGGCAATTCATAACTACCACAGTAGCTATTCATTTGCCTCAAGAGCATTTCAATTAGAATCTTTACTTAAAGCTTGTAACAGCGAACAAGCTTTATTAAATGTTTTTGGCGATTTTTTAAATACACATACAAATGGAGGACAAGATACACATC
>JAHZKF010000087.1 GCA_022600575.1 Gammaproteobacteria bacterium
CTCAAGAAGAAACCATTATCAAAATGCATGAAATGATTTCAAAAAAAACAGAACCCGGGTTTACCTATGAAGATTTTGTGTTTTTATCAAGAAATGAACATGAACGCTATGCAGACAATAGTAGGCGCATTGCACACGCTGTCATTCAGCAAGATGTAAATGGCCATAAAATTGCATCACAATACCATTTACCCGCAGGAAACGCAGACGACACTCCAACTGTTTGTCGAATCAAGAACATTACAGAAATTAAACGTAACGGCGTCATTCGTTATCAGGCTGAGGATGCTGATGGCAATATATTATATGCCCGGCGTCACGAACAAATCCAAATCAAAGTAAATGAAGAAGAATCTATTTCAGCCGAAATCAATTATTTTTCAGAAGAAGAAAAAGGAATTACCGAAGAAGCCAGATGGGGAAGCACTCGTAAAATTGCACGATTCCTAGCACCACGCTCTACTCCCCCAAAAACCAAGGGCGGGAATGAAGTAACAGTTGATCCCGTATCGGTCCTTGCTCGTGACAAAGTTAAAAGAACAGGACTCTCTCAAAATAGTGTCATGGGAACACTGGGACCTAGAGGAGGAATTAAACCCGTATCCGCTAAAGATGCCTACAAAGCTTTTTTTACGCAAATGAAAGATAAGCTATCCCCTGAAATACTTCAATTACTAAAACGTGCTTTTTCAAAAGGTATTAATAATTGGGAATGGCTTCATTCATATGCTCATTCATTAACAGCGCTATCTGAAGAACCACAACACAAAGATAAATTAGGTGCTGGCCCAACCTGGGCGAACACAGAAATGATGATATTAGAACGCATTGCAAAGTGGTTTGTCCTTAATCCTGGTGCAAGTACAAAGGTTAAAATGAAAACCATTTTTGATATGTTAGAAGAAAGTGAGCTCATTAACACCATTCATTTTGAAATAACCCTCGAATTTGAAGAAAAATTTATTCACTTCATTCAAGATATCGATGCTTTTCAAGAAACACCCGTACTTCGAAAAGCCAGTGATTTAGCGCAAGCCGCAGGTATTGGCCATGCCATACTACATGACGCACTTCCTATATGTACCGAACCCGTTATTAACTTATCAGCAGCGCCCGCATCATCACACAGCAAGGTTTACAAAACGGTTCCTGAAACCATAACACCTCGAAGCAGTACAACAGAAAATCAATATGTACTCACTATTATTGATACGGAAACACGCGGACTTAACCCACTCGAACATGACATCATTGAAATTGGCGTTTTATCCGTTTTATGTACAGAAGATGGCGATATTTTATCTATCCTTGATTCATACAACGGATTACAAGATCCAGAAAAACCGCTTGACGATGAAATTATAGAAAAAACAGGCATAACCGATGAACAGTTGAAAGATCAAACCATTGATTGGGAGCGTGTTAAAAACATGCTAAAAGCAAGTAATTGTGTTGTTTGTCATAATAGTCGGTTTGATCGCAAGTTTTTAGAGTCTCCCGTGTTATTGAATATGCCTAAAACCCCTGAAGCAATGGCTTCGACCTGCTCAGAAATACAGAATATTCTACGTGACATGCCATTTGGTTGTACATTGCAAGATATTAATTGGGGAGAAAGGGGCTATTCACAGAGAGGATTAGAATATCTAAACTTATGTTCAGATTTTGAATACAAAGCACATCGCGCACTCACCGACTGCTTTGCAGTGCTCAACGTATTAAGAGAGGTTGAAGGTACTCTTCCTGAACTAATAAACAATACTAAGGCAAGTACAACTTTAGTATGTGCAACAGACACCCCCTACTCCACACAAACAAGAAAACAGCTTAAAAAGAAAAACTTTCAATGGTCAGATGGTAAAAACACGCTTCCCAAAGGTTGGTTTATTGAGGTACCTAATGAACAAGCAGGAGAAGTAGTCGCTTGGCTTAATAACCATATTTATCGATACAGTAACACCGAAAATATACAAAACCCTAAAATTTGCCAAGTAGGAGGGATTACAGCAAAAAATCGTTATTCAACACGCTCAGAAACACTACTTCCTACTTACATGCCGCCTCTTACTGATAAAAAACGTAAAAGCACAAAAGCAAAACTGACTCAAGCTGATAAGCCACAAAATAAAAAAGCACATACGAGTTCGTCATCTTCAGCTAGATCTGATCAGCTACCAAAGCCTTCATTTTTTAATAAAAAAAGGACGCCAGTAAAAGCCGCACGTAACCAGGATAACGCCCGTGCGAACTCATCATCATCCAAGTTAAATTAAAAGACAATAGGGTCAACTCAACGCCTTTGGTGATATTAAAAGTGATGATGCTTCTACCTCCTGCTTACCGGCAAGAATCATTAAATTAAAAGCAACTGTAAAGCCTGTCGTAGCGACTAAAGCAGGTTGCCACCCTCGCAAAAAAAACCGCATAGCATGATTTAAACCTTGTTCTTGTGTTAATGTTTTACACTGACTCAAAACATCTTTCGCGACCTCAAAAAAACCAAGCTTATGGGAAGATGGAGAAGGAAGTTGCATCTGCGTTCTTATCCGTTCAAGAGGATGTGCGAATAAGGTAATAGGCACTGAAATAGGCAGTGCTGACGTACACGCACCCAGTACAGAATCCGAATTAATGCCACATGCGTGCATGCCGTCATCTACAAGTGGCTTAACCTGCACATAAACACCTGTTGTAACAGTCACTTTAAGTACACCTGGCAGTACACCTAAAAACATATCCCCCCTACCCACAAGTACTTTATCCGCTGCCTGAATTCTTGTCCGTTTAACCATGCTCGGATTTAACAATATTTCAGTGGCTGCAAAAAAAGCCGGTACAATATATTTTGATGCTTCTGGAAACGCTTTGTCTAACGCATCTTTTTTAAACCAAATACCGTTTCGAACAAAACTCCTCATAATTTGTTGCTGCGTTGTCTGCTTTACACCATCTAACAAAGCGCGAGGATTTTTCCAATGATTCGTAATAGCATTCATCGCAGCGCGTGGCCCTGTCTCATCCGTGATACATCGCGTTGAAACAAAATTACATGCATTCAAAAAAGGGGATAGTCCAAGCATCGTTACCGTACTGACGCTCAGATTTCTAAAAAAATAAATAGGATTATACTCATTCGTTGTTGCATTATCTGGCATAGCTAAGAAAACCTCTATAAGAAACCCTTATCAAAAGTAATGCAGGCTACCTTTCGGTAGTATATTCTTGAATCAAAATATTAGGAATACCAATATCAACCGTATCAATCTTACCTAAATATGTTTTTGACTCAACATTACAAAATCCTTTTTTAAAACCAACCATAGACACGGTAACGTGCGCCTTAATCGCAACACCTAAGGGCTTACCTGTATCACAATCCAAACCAGATGGGATATCAATAGACAATACTTTTTTATTCGCATGATTAATAAGACGAATCACCTCATCAAATGGTGCTTGTACGACACCTTGCAATCCTGTGCCAAATAATGCGTCAATAATCCAATCTGCATCCGTTAATACAGGCATCATAGCTTGTGTTTTTTCTTCAGAAACAATCGTTATTGGAACACCTAACTTCACAATAATGTCATAGTTAATTTTGGCATCACCTGTGATTTCACTTGGGTCTGCAAACAATAAAATATGTACTTGATAGTGCGCTTCACTCAAATAACGCGCGACAACAAAACCATCTCCGCCATTGTTCCCTTTGCCACAACAGATGGTTATATTGCCATGCGGTTGATACATTAAAAACCTATCAACAATCCCTCGGCCAGCATTTTCCATCAGCACAATACCAGGAATACCATAATCTTCCATTGCTAATTTATCTAACGCTTTAGCTTGATTACGGCTTAGGATAAGCTTTTTATTCATGTATGAGCGCTACCTTTCAGACCTTGTTCTGATATAATACAGCGCCTAACGTCCAATCGTTCGCACTGATTTTATTAGAGATATAGTGAATCGGTTGCGTACTATCAATACCAAACCCTTCTACAAACAACGAGTAAAAATAAGACGCGTTTAAACAACTCGTAAATAAGTGCTTATTTTCAGGGTAGAGTGTTCCTAAAATAGACCAGTCTTGTTGACATACTTGTCGATTCGCTTTTTCAGAAAAGTCCTGATGGGTAAACTCATCATGCTCAAACGTAAATGGTCTTTCTTGCAACATGGCACTAATACCGCCAATAACATACCAATTTTGTTTTGAATTATCTTGAATCGCTGAAGCCACTGTATTATTCACCTGATGAATGCCATTCACCAAAGGTTCCATTAGCTTTTCGCATGACTGAAAATATCCCGCTCCTGCTGAACCATTGGGCAAAGGATAGTGCGTAGGAAAACAAACCGCATTATCAAGATATTGATTTCTGATTTCATCTTGACCAAGGCCCAAGAAACCATGTGTAAACAGTGAAACATGTCGCTCATATATATCAACCTCAATATAATCATCTGGGTTAACGTTTTGCAGGTTCTTCAAAGGAAAAGCGACTTGAACCGATGCACTCCCCGTATCGACCACACCGACTAATGGCACAGACGGTGAAGTTAATGCACCCAATTCATAATTAACGGCCAACCAACCATATAACGCTTCTTCTCGACTTTTAAGGGTTTTAGCAGCAACAAGCTTCCACTGAGATTGTTTAGAAAACCAATGATTTAATTTGGCATAATAAGCCTGTTGTCTTGCAAAATTTAACATGCGCATCCCTGATGTCGCATAAAAATAGACAGGAATACTCAGATCTGGCACATCTGCAAAAAGTGACGATAAATAACGATTAATCGCATTTTGATTTAATTCAACAGATGCAAAACCTGGTCTTATTTTTTTTGAAAATACATTTTTTATATCATAAGGCGTGTTAGCCCCATCCAAATTATAACTATAAATATGCAGCCTTGATCCAGAATTTCCTGCATCTATTATCGCAACACATCGATTTTCAGGACAAATTGTCGATGCAGAAAATACCAATGAACTTGTAAATAAACCTATCAACAACAATATACGATACATAATTTCCTTCCTAAACAATGCGTTATTACGTTAGTTGGTGTTGATTATGCTTCAATTGAATCAAAAAAAAAATAATTTTATTTTTATACATAGCAAGACCACCTAGAGCATGTCATACCCCGTATCTGTCTTATACATTTATATCATGTACTTTTCTGTAATAAAGCTACGAGAGCAACTCAGAATAAGATATAGTCTTTCTAAGCGCATCCGATTAAAAATAAATCGCCCATGAAAAAATTCACGACAAAGCTTGACGTTATCTACCTTGCTATATGGATTATTGCGCTACAATCCGTTGGCTATTTAATGGGAATCATCACCCAAGCTAACCTTGAGCCATGGTACTATCATTTAACTAAATCTTCGTTAACCCCTCCAGATATTAGTTTTGCGATAGTATGGCCAATATTATATGTACTACTTGCAATTGTAGGGTTTAACCTCTTTCTTAAAAAAAATCTTTGTTCGGTAAGACAGCAAACGATTTACAGCGCCCAACTCATTCTAAACTGGTTATGGTCGCCTATTTTTTTCAGTTTACATTGGCCCTGGTTCGCCCTCGTTATTTTAGGCCTCATGGTCACCTTAACCGCCATTTTAATTTACGATCTCTATGAACAGCACAAAAAACTTGCTTTGTTACTCATTCCTTATTTAGTCTGGATAGTATTCGCAACCTACCTAAATGGTGTGATTTGCATGACATCATGAAGAGAAGAATCTGTTTTTTAATACTTGGGATATCTATTTCAGGACTATCTATGAGTCAAACACTGATTGATTTCACGAAAAAACTAGAAAACTATACGCTCATATCAGATACAACTGAACGAGCACAAGGAAAGTCACATGGTGATTTAAGTTACCAGGTAGGACAAAAGCATTTCTTCTTTGCTTTTCTTGATCCACAACCAAACGGCGCAGGCTTTGTTAGTATACACACCCCCCTAAAATTAACCCTCGCCCCAAACCAAAGCCTGTGTTTAACAGCTAAAGGACTTAAAGCGAATCCATCTGTATTTCAACTAATCATCAACACCTCCGCGTCACGGCAAAAACACTTCAGCTATCAACAAACATTTATTGCCAATCACGAAAAAACAACCTTCCGACTTCCTCTACAAGCCTTTTCAGCTACTTACAGAGGAAAACCTCTTGCTGATGCACCTCTGCTAGATACAAGCGATATTCAATCCATTGGCATTAGGATTATTGGGCGAGATAAAGTACCTAACCAAACATTCCAAAAAGGACTTTATGGGCTTGCGCTATACAACTTGTCTGTTTGCGAGGAATAAGTCCTGTCTATTCAAATCATTAAAACGTCCGACAACATCCCTTTATCCATTGTATGGTTTCGACGCGACTTAAGATTACATGACAATCCTGCTCTCGTCGCAGCAGCAAAGAAAGGACCTATTCTACCTATCTATATTCACGACGACACAACTCCCCCAATATTTCAGGCGGGTGAAGCAAGCCTGCTCTGGTTACATCATAGCTTAAAAGCGCTCAATCATAGCCTGCATAACACATTAATGTTATATATTGGTCAACCTGAAAAAGTGTTAGAGCGCATCACGCAACAATATAAAATCACCGATATCTTTTGGAACAAAAGTAATGAGCCCTATCAAAGAGAAACGGATCACAATATAAAAAAAATACTCAAAAAATTGAATATTCACTATCAGGTATTTAACAGCAACTACTTATGGAAACCAACAGACATTTTAAAAAATGATGGCACCTACTATAAAGTTTTTTCAGCATATAAAAGAAAAGCACTACAAGTCGCCTTTTCCAATATGGCACATGCACCTCAGCAATTAACCGTTATCAATCGTCAACGCAATACATTTGAATCGGTAGCCCATAAGCTTTTCATAGAAAAAGCTTGGCATCAAAAAATAACGTCCTATTGGCAAATAGGTGAAACACATGCACGCACAAAATTAAATTTTTTTATCAAGAAAGATATCAATCAATATCATGAAGCAAGAAACTACCCTGCTGATGATAGCACTTCAAAGTTATCTCCCCACCTTCACTTTGGGGAAATTTCACCATTAACAATATGGGTATCAATCCAAAACAACCCACAACATGAAGATGATCAACTCGGTATTCAAAATTTTTTGAATCAGCTCATCTGGCGGGAGTTTTCTTCCTATTTGATGTACCATTTTAACACCCTGCACGAGAAAAATTTTAATCCTAAATTTGATTTTTTTCCTTGGTCTCATAACGCCTATTATTTAAAAAAATGGCAAATGGGACAAACAGGCTACCCTTTCATTGATGCTGGCATGCGGGAACTATGGCAAACAGGTTTTATGCATAATCGTGTACGTATGGTTGTTGCCTCTTTTCTGGTAAAAAATTTAATGATTCATTGGCACGAAGGTCGTGATTGGTTTTCAAATTGTCTCATCGATGCTGATTTAGAAAATAACAGTGCAAGCTGGCAATGGGTCGCAGGATCGGGGGCTGACGCTGCACCCTACTTTAGAATTTTTAATCCTATCACCCAAGGAAAAAAATTTGATCCTGAAGGAACCTATATAAGAACTTATGTCCCCGAATTAACAAAGTTACCCAATCGCTATTTATTTGAACCGTGGCATGCACCAAGTGATACTTTAAAACAATCCAATATTATATTAGGTGAAACCTATCCAAAACCTATCATTGATTTAAATTTATCTAGAAAAAAAGCACTTGCAGCCTACCAAACGCTCCCTAAAAGAACCAAAGATGAATCTAATCAATAGCTGCTAAAAATAAGTATGTGAACAAACCAGCCTTTTGCTTTAAACTTTGGTTATTAATGAAGGGGATTACCTTTTGTCCAGAACACAACGACTTTTTGACCTTATCCAAATATTACGTCGTCATCGCTACCCTGTGACTGGAAAACAGTTAGCTGATGAACTTGAAATAAGCCTCCGAACGCTTTATCGAGATATAGCCACATTACAAGCACAAGGTGCTTCAATAGAAGGTGAACCAGGTATGGGCTATGTCTTGCGCCCAGGGTTTATGCTACCGCCTTTAATGTTCTCTGAAGAAGAAATAGAAGCCTTGGTACTTGGTTCACGCTGGGTAGCGCAGAGAACAGATAAAAATCTGAGTGCTGCGGCAACCGAGGTTTTAGCTAAAATTTCGGCTGTTCTTCCAGAAGATTTGCGCCATCAACTCGAATTTTCGGGCTTACTGATTGGTCCGGCTAAAACAATGATAGAGCACGATAACGAAAAAGAAGCTTTGATTCGTCACGCCATTCGCAAATCATACAAACTTCAAATAACCTACACCGATGTCAAACAAGATGAGTCTCAACGCATTATCTGGCCCATTGCGCTTGGCTTTTTTGAGGAAACACGTGTCATTGTTGCCTGGTGTGAGCTAAGGAAAAATTTTCGACATTTTAGAACCGATAGAATAACTCAATTAAAACAACTTGAAACACGTTACCCTCAATCCCGTCAAACCTTATTAAAAAAATGGCGCCATATTCACCACATACCTGACCAATAAATCAATATTTACTACTGACAAAATCTGTCACGCAACAGCAGTAAACTAGTTTCGACAACATCAACGACCCATTAACAGGAGTAACACAATGCAACCTATACCATCAACAACATTAAAATACATCAACAGCTTTAGCGTGAAAGGCCTTAGCGTAAGAACTCAAAATAGTGATGAGTTCAACGAAAATACCGCGAAAATATCAACGCTTTGGCAACAGTTTTATACCAGTGACTTAATCACGCCCAATGCCCATATATTTGGTGTTTATTCAGATTATGATGCTGATGAAGATGGTTTTTATACTGTTACTGCTGGTGTTACATCGAGTGAACCACAGCCTCAATTAAATACTGCCACAGTACAAACGGGAAACTACCTTGTGTTTCAAGGCAAAGGCCCTATGCCCTTAACTGTCGTTGAAACCTGGAAGCAAGTCTGGAAGTACTTTGAAGAAACCAATGAGTACCAACGTCATTTTATCAGTGACTTTGAGGCATATATTAGCCCAGATGAGGTTGCCATTTATATTGGGGTTAAATAAGTCTCTTGGGCTCTAAATCGATAGAGGATCAAGGACAGTCTTGCTTTAAAGTTTAGGGTGTGTTGGCAATTGCTCCCCACCGCCTACGTGCCGCGGCACGTAGGCCAAGAAAAAAAACGATGAGAGTCAGATCTTGCTTTTTGCTCTTTCTCAATCAAAAAAAGAAACCGCACCGGTTGTAACATCATACATGCCACCAATAAATGCAATCTCTCCTGCCGCGTGCATTTGACTTAGCACGTCACTTTTTTGAATAATTTCATCAATACTTTTTTGAACATTGATTTTAGACACGTCATTTACAAAAGCTAAATTACTTCCACATCTATCAGTTTGGCATTGTTTTTCTGCTTCAATTGCGGGTTCTATTTTCTGTAACAAACCTGTTAAATGACCTAGTTTTGCTTTGTCACATGCCCCTTTAATCGCACCGCAACTCGTATGACCTAAAACCATAATTAATTTAGAACCCGCTACCTTACAAGAAAACTCCATGCTTCCTATGATATCTTCATTCACGATATTTCCAGCAACTCGAACATTAAAAATATCACCAAGTCCCTGATCAAAAATTAATTCTGCAGGTGCTCTTGAGTCAATACAACTTAAAATGGTTGCAAACGGGTATTGTCCCTCTGCTGTCTCATTGACTTGCTGCAGTAGGTTTCGGTTAAATCGTAAGTTCTGTATAAATCGCTGATTCCCATCTTTCAACAATTTAATAGCCTCCTCAGGCGTCAGTTTTTTTTGTAATGCTTGTGTAATAGTCTTCATTTTATCTTTCTCCCGTCAACAACATATTCAACATTTTCTACAATGTACTTTTAGATATCTCCATAAGATTTTTCTCGATTGTTTTGCAAATAGCATCTAAAGGTAAATGACTTAAATTTTGTTTAGAAAAAGGATTTTGTAACTCAACACCTATTTGATCAAGCGAAAGTAAAGCATATGAAACCAACGCTGTCACGAGTGGGTTAATATAAATAGAGTAATCAACTAACGCCACAGGAAGAATTAATAAAAACAGTAAAATGAAGCGTCTTGATTTAACAGCCATCACAAAAGGCATAGGTGTTTTCAAAATTCTTTCACTCGCTCCCTGGCAGTCCAGTACAGTCTCCCGACAACGTTCAGCCTGTAAAAAAGAAAACTGATTTAACTCTTCCGACTGCAAAAGCTCTGAAAGCAACGAAGCAATCTTAGAAGAAAGAAAATTGGGCTTATGCTCTGCCTTCATTAATGCCGCATACATTTCTTCATCAACCAAGTGTTTAACATCTAAAACAGAGTCATCCTCTCTCAGATTATTTTTCATAAGATAAGGCATAGAAGCAATATAACTTATCACTTGTTCAATATCTTTTTTCCTCTCTTTTTGAACATAAGATGTAACAATAACGGCTAAATTTCTACTGTTATTAACAACACTGCCCCATATTTTTCGTGCTTCCCACCAACGGTCATAACCTGCATTCACCCTAAATACCAAAATAAGCCCCATCACAAGACCTGCATATTCAAATGGACTCACCGGGATAGAAAACGAATGAAAAAATAAAGACAGCACCGAAATAAAAGTAGCGTACAAAGTAACAATTAAAACTTGCTTTAAAACTTTTGGTGTAACCGAGCCATTAATGGCAAGCGCAGACTGAAGAAAACTATCAGATTCACCTTTATTTTCAATGTTTTTTTTCATCACTTTAATCCATCTGACTCATTAGCGTAGCGCTACATTAGAATGGTGATGATAATCTACTTCAAGCCTTGTGCCTAATCAATCTTCAACTTCAAGAAACATATCCCTTATAAATCTATCATCAGGATATCAGGATATCAGGATATCAGGATATTAAGACTCTAGCACGCCACCCGTGTTCTCATTTATATTTGGAGTAGAGCCATTCTCAGGCACCAAATCGGTTAAATTAAAAACCTGTGGTGGTATATATACCCATTGCCAATGAAGTTGCGAGATCATAATTACCTTTAAAGGTTGAAAGGCAATTTAAATCTTGAGGGAATGCAAAGACATGAGGGTATTTAAAACACTTGGAATGCTCC
>JAHZKF010000088.1 GCA_022600575.1 Gammaproteobacteria bacterium
CAGTCTCGGACCTTCAGGCGCTTAAGCAAAAACCAAAAAAACTGACCATGTCCAATCCGGCCAATGCCGATGAAATCCGAGCCTGCAGGGATGCCGGGATCGACTTGTTAGTTATGGCTGATTGGACAAGCATCGCAAGACCTTATGCAAAAGCTGTTTTTCTGCATGCACTTGAAAGTAAAGAGCTCCCGACATGGTCGGAGTGGCTTTTGCAGCTTCGAGAAGTGGTATTATGCCCCATAATGCTTGCTTTTATTGATAATCCAGAAACAACTGTGCAGCAGCATGCAGAAGTAGCGCATGATATGATGTTGGCGTTTCCCGGTATGGGTGAAAAGCTTCCTGACGTATTAGATGCCTTTATACGTATTTTGGCGGATAACAGACGCCTGCCCGTTCTGCCGGCTATTTTTGAGCAGTTTGAAGCTTTGAGAGCAGATGAAGAACATAGGGTTTCGGTCGAAGTGATGAGCTTTTCACCTTTAAGTGATGCGCAGAAAACGCGATTAATTGAACGATTAACTAAGCGCCTTAAGCGAAAGGTTGAGCTTCAATTAACGATTAATCCTGAGTTATTAGGTGGAGCTGTTATTTCTGCGAAAGATTGGGTAATTAACGCTTCGGTTAAAGGTCAATTAGACAAATTAGGCGCGGATTTGGTCGCGTCATCGAGAGGATAAGTTTCATGTCACAGCAAACCACATTAAATCCATCGGAAATTAGTGAGCTCATTAGAAAAAAAATTGAAAGTTTTCAAGTGAGATCTGATGCACGTAACGAAGGTACGATTGTCAGTTTAAAAGACGGTATTGTGCGCCTGCAAGGTCTTGAAGATGTGATGCAAGGCGAGATGATTGAGTTTGACGGTGGTGTCTATGGTCTTGCGTTAAATTTAGAGCGTGATTCAGTGGGTGTCGTGTTGTTGGGTGACTCAAGTGGTTTGGCCGAAGGTCAGAAAGGTCGATGTACCGGACGCATTTTAGAAGTGCCCGTTGGACGTGGTTTGCTTGGGCGTGTGGTTGATGCACTTGGAAATCCAATGGATGGAAAGGGGCCGATTGAGAGTGAGCAGTTGTCACCTATCGAAAAAATGGCACCAGGGGTGATTGAGCGTCAATCTGTTGATGAGCCTCTTCAAATTGGATTAAAAGCAATTGATGCGATGGTTCCGATTGGTCGTGGTCAGCGTGAATTAATTATTGGGGATAGACAAACCGGTAAAACAGCTATAGCACTTGACGCCATTATTAATCAAAAAGGCACGGGCGTGGTGTGTGTTTATGTTGCAATTGGGCAGAAAGCCTCATCGGTTGCTTCATTGGTTCGAAAGCTTGAAGAGCATGATGCGCTTGCACATACGATTGTTGTGGTTGCGGGAGCTGCTGACCCTGCAGCATTGCAGTTTATTGCCCCTTATGCGGGTTGTGCGATGGGTGAGTACTTCATGGAGCAAGGTGAAGATGCCTTGATTGTCTATGATGACCTAACCAAGCAAGCTTGGGCTTATCGCCAAATCTCGTTGTTGCTTCGTCGTCCTCCAGGTCGTGAAGCGTACCCTGGGGATATTTTTTATTTGCATTCGCGTTTGCTCGAGCGTGCCGCACGAATTAATGCTGCTGAAGTTGAGCGTTTAACTGATGGACGCGTGAAAGGTAAAACAGGATCGCTAACAGCGCTGCCCATTATTGAGACGCAAGCAGGTGATGTATCTGCCTTTGTACCAACGAACGTTATTTCTATTACAGACGGACAGATTTTCTTAGACGTTGATTTGTTTAATTCAGGGGTTCGGCCTGCAATTAATTCTGGGTTGTCGGTATCGCGTGTGGGTGGTGCAGCGCAGACGAAAATCATGAAAAAATTGGGTGGTGGAACGCGACTTGCTCTTGCTCAGTTTCGTGAGCTTGAGGCGTTTGCACAATTTGCATCTGATTTGGATGATGCAACACGTAAGCAGCTTGAACGGGGTCAGCGTATTACCGAAATTATGAAGCAACAGCAGTATTTACCGCTTTCAGTTGCTGAAATGGGCGTTGTTTTGTTTGCTGTTGAAAAAGGTTATTTGGATGATATTCCACCTGCCGAAATCACAGCGTTTGAAACAGCACTTCGAGGTTACATGCATGCATCACAAGCAAGTTTGTTGAAAGCAATCAACGAAGCGGGTGGATATGATGATGCGATTGTAGAGCAGCTGACTACGGCGGTTGAAGACTTCAAACGAACAGGTAGCTGGTAATAATCTGGGGTTTCCCTAAATAGGTGGGTAATTAGATGGCTGGAGCAAAAGAGATACGCTCTAAAATTTCGAGCATTAAGAACACGCAAAAAATTACTTGTGCGATGGAAATGGTTGCTGCAAGTAAAATGCGAAAGACACAAGAGCGTATGCGTGCTTCTAAACCCTACGCAAGTAAGCTTTATGATGTGGTTAAACACGTCGCTCGTGCGAAAGCTGAATACAAGCACGTATTTATGGAAACACGAGAGCAAAAAAGAATTGGTCTGATTGTGGTGACTTCTGATAGAGGTCTATGTGGTGGGTTGAACGCAAATTTGCTGCGTGAGGCACTGACCAAAATGCGTGGGTGGCATGATGCAGGGCAAGAAGTAAAGCTGTGTTTGGTCGGGCGTAAAGGAAAAGCATTCTTTAATCGTGTTGGCGGACAAATTTTAGCGTCTGTTGAGCAATTAGGAGATACGCCGAGTGTCGGCGATGTGATTGGTGCGGTTAAAGTGATGCTGGATGCATTTGAAGCGGGTGAGATTGATGCTTTGCATATTATCTCTAATGAGTTTGTGAATACCATGACTCAAAAACCGGTCATGAAAGGCTTGCTTCCTTTGCCTCTTGCAGAAGAAGAAGCAGAAACGCTTGGGCATCATTGGGATTATATCTATGAGCCTGAAGCAAAAACACTGCTTGATGATTTACTTACACGTTATATTGAGTTGCAAGTTTATCAAGCAGTAGTTGAAAATATCGCTTGTGAGCAGGCAGCAAAAATGATTGCTATGAAAAGTGCAACAGATAATGCAGGTGATTTGATAAAAACATTTCAATTGGCATACAACAAAGCTCGACAAGCCGCGATTACGCAAGAATTAGCGGAAATTGTCGGTGGTGCAGACGCGTTATAAGAGGGTAAATGATGAGCGATGGAACAGTAGTTCAAGTAATTGGTCCGGTAGTTGATGTGGAATTTCCACGTCAAAGCGTTCCTAAAATTAATGATGCATTAAAACTTCAAGACGGTGATTTGGTGTTTGAAGTGCAGCAGCAGCTTGGGGACGGCGTAGTTCGAACCATTGCAATGGGAACAACCGATGGTTTAAAGCGAGGTGTTGACGTTCAAAACACAGCTGAACCTATTCAGGTACCTGTTGGAACCAAAACGCTCGGGCGTATTATGAACGTTCTTGGAGACCCGATTGACAATGCAGGTCCTATTGGAGCTGAAGAAGTGGCTCCGATTCATCGTGCACCACCAAGCTATGATGAGCAGGCTGGCAGCCAAGAGTTACTTGAAACCGGTATTAAGGTTATTGATTTACTATGCCCATTCGCGAAAGGCGGAAAAGTTGGTTTGTTCGGCGGTGCGGGTGTTGGTAAAACCGTTAACATGATGGAGCTGATTCGTAATATTGCGATTGAGCACAGTGGTTACTCTGTATTTGCAGGGGTGGGTGAGCGTACCCGAGAAGGAAATGACTTCTACCACGAAATGAAAGATTCAAACGTATTAGATAAAGTATCCTTGGTTTATGGGCAAATGAATGAGCCTCCTGGTAACCGATTACGTGTTGCTTTAACAGGGCTTACCATGGCTGAAAAATTCCGTGATGAAGGCCGCGATGTTTTATTGTTTGTTGATAATATTTATCGTTATACCTTAGCTGGTGTTGAAGTGTCAGCATTACTTGGACGTATGCCTTCAGCGGTAGGTTATCAGCCAACGTTGGCTGAAGAAATGGGGATGTTGCAAGAGCGTATTACCTCTACAAAAACCGGTTCTATTACTTCTATTCAGGCGGTTTATGTCCCTGCGGATGATTTGACCGATCCGTCACCTGCAACAACATTTGCGCATTTGGATGCAACGGTTGTATTGTCTCGTCAAATTGCAGAACTTGGTATCTATCCAGCGGTTGACCCACTTGATTCAACTTCGCGTCAGCTAGATCCATTGATTGTTGGGCAAGCGCATTATGATACTGCGCGTGGTGTGCAGCAGACCCTTCAGCGCTACAAAGAGTTGAAAGATATTATTGCTATTTTGGGGATGGACGAGCTTTCTGAAGAAGACAAGCGTACAGTGTCACGTGCTCGAAAAATTCAGCGCTTTTTGTCACAACCTTTCTTTGTGGCCGAGGTCTTTACAGGCTCACCAGGAAAATATGTTTCATTGGCAGATACGATTCAAGCCTTCCAAGGCATTTTGGCGGGTGAATATGATGATTTGCCTGAGCAAGCGTTTTACATGGTCGGTCGTATCGAAGAAGCAGTTGCGAAAGCGAAAACGCTTTAATCCATAACAACGGTGTAATGATATGGCAAGTACAACGCATTTAGATATTGTTAGTGCTGAGCGCGCAATTTTCTCAGGTCCTGTTGAGATGGTGGTCGCGACAGGAGAACTTGGCGAACTTGGAATTGTTTCAGGGCATGCACCGTTATTGACGGTGCTTAAGCCAGGTGAGATTCGTGTGACGCAAATAGGCGGCACAGAAGATATTTATTATGTCTCAGGGGGCATTTTAGAGGTGCAGCCCAATTGTGTTAGTATTTTGGCTGATGCGGTTGAGCGTGCGGACGGTTTAGACGAAGCGGTTGCAATAGCAGCTAAAGCGCGGGCCGAAGAAGCAATGGCTGATAGAGACGCTGAAATTGATTACTCAATGGCTTCTATGGAGCTTGCACGTGCAATTGCACAAATTCGTGCAATTCAGAAGGTTCGAAAACAACTCAAATAACATTTCTATTGATATAAAAGAGCTTAAGCTTATCAGCTTGAGCTTTGTTTTTCACACAGAGTTTTCCACAGGCTTAAAAGAAGAACAATTTGATCTTATTTTTAAAATAACTTAAAAATCAATTAGTTATAAAATATAAGTTAAAATTGATATTTGTGTAGTAAAACTTATCCACAATCCATTTTAATCTTTTATCGCTTTGTCTGTTTTCTATTCTCCCCGAAAGATAAACCATCTCCCGGGAAGAATAAAAGTCATCAATTAGGATTAAAGTCCCACAGAGAATCTAAGCCTATTGGTTCTTCTAGCTTGGCTTTTATGTTGTCTAACCTTTGTGTCAGTTCATGTGTTGGTTCGTATGCAAGCATTGCGTGAAGAGCGTTTGTTTCTTCGAGATGGAAAGATGGCTTTCCAAGTTCAAGATTAACCTCTAGTACATCAAGGTAATGACAGTAGACTTCATGTAAGAGGGGCCTTGCTTTGTCATATTGTTCTGATGTAATGAGTCCTTCAGCTTGATGCTTCAAGGTTTTAACAATAGCATCTAAACGTAACCTAAAGTCATGGTCTGGCGCATATTTAAGGGTTTTATACAGCGCTCTTGTTGCCTCCAGATGTTCTAATGGTTCATTAAGAGCTAAATTAACTTCCAGTGAGCCAAGCATGTTTCTGAAATTATTATCTGTGTTTAACATGTTTTCTGTTTCGTAATATGCGTAAGCTTCAGCTAAGAGCTGTTTTGCCTCATCATATTGTTGTAAACCAATATAAGTTTCAGCGAACACATTATTGCTGTAGGCAATTTGGATGGGTGATTCAGGCGGTGGTATTTGATTTAAGCATCTTAATGCGTCGTTATATTGCCCTAGCTTATTATACACTTGCGCTAGGTTCATGAGCATTCGGTTCATTGGGTTGCCTTCTGATCTCATGATAACGTGCTCCGCATAGGTGCGCGTTGCAGCTACAGAAGGGGTTGCTTCGAGTGCGAGCTTTTCTGCAGCTTCAAAGTATTGCTTTGCTACTTCGTTTTGATTGAGCCTGAGCGCTGCTAAACCCACTTGAATATGAGCGTGCGCAAGGACCAAGTTGCTTTCTTCAGCTTCTTTGAAAAGGTCAATGGCGGCGAGTGCTGAATCGAAAGCACCTTTAAAATCACCAGCACCTCTTTTAACTGTACTTTCAACGTATCTAGCAAAACCGGTTGATGCAAACTTTAATGCAAAAGAAATGTGTTTTTGGGCCTCGGCTCTGTTTCGCTCAAGGATAAAAATCCATGCTGTATGAGCGCATGTGTCTGAAGCTAATCCAGCTTCTATTGGTGTGGTTGAATGAAGTTGTTGTGATAATTGATGACTGAAAGTTTCAATGATATTTAGGGTGTTAGGCCTATTATCAGGTGATCTCGCAGCGATAACATTGGGGTTAAGCGTGCCGTATATGCTGTTCCAATTAAAAGAAGGTTCCTCAAACATCTTGCTATAGCTCATAACAATTCCTTAAAAATGAGTTAAATTTAACAGGCTTATTTTAGAGCAGAAAAGAAAATAAGCAAGCATTGATTAAGGGCAATCTAGAGTCATGAATTTGAATGATGACTTATGCAGCAGGTGAACCAGAAAAGGTTTCTGCTATAGAAGGTTGAAGGTTTTGTTGAGGGGCAAGGGTTGATGCTAGTGCTAAATAGTTAAGCGCTTTCATATTTTGATCATCAATTTCGAGAAGATTAGCTGCATGTATACACATATCTGCGGCTAACTGGAGTGTTGCAGTGGGTGTTTCAGTAAGAGCGTTATGGATGATTCGATTGGATTCACGGCCAATGAGATTAATTAAAGAGAGTGTTTGCTCTCGGTTGTCAGTTGTGATCGCGGGTACGGTTCTGTGATTAAAAAGTCTGTGTTCAGCTGGCCAATCGAAGCAAGATGGAAACATGATGTGTCCTTAAATAACCATTTGATTTTTAAAGGTTTATTTTAATATAAAAAACAAGATAATCAAGTGGTTTGGTAAGAGGTAAAGTTTATATCACTATTTAGTTGGTTAAATAGTAAGCATTTATAAGCTATAATATAGAGTGATGTATATTTTTATTGTGGTGCTTAAAGTATTAATAAATTAAGGAGTACGTCATGCCAAAAGATCCTATTCATATTACAGGAGGCGGCGGCGTTCAGGATGGCAAAGCTGAAGGTCATGTGTCTGCTAATGTTGACGTCGGTGTCGTTCATGGTGCTGCTTCATCTAGTACAAGGTTCGGAAGAAGTGGACTTTCAACGAGTACAGAGGACAGTCATTCAATTGGAAGTGTCCTTGGAAGTACGCATAGGCACTCGGAATATTGGGGTATGAAAGGTGTTTCAGTACAGGATAGTGAAAGCCATAATTTATTTGGACTGAGAACAGAGCGACATACGAACTTAGAAGTGAATCAACAAGGTCTTTCATTTGGAGAACATGGGAAAGTCGCAGGTCATAAGCTCGGTTACTCGGTTAGTATACCAAATCCAGCCAGGGCAATGAGAGAAGGGCTTGAACAGTTAAGAGGTGCTGCTGAGGCTGTAGTAGCTGGGGGGGCTGCACATGATGTTGTCAAAAGCGCTACATCGATGGCGAATCAAGCAGCTCACCTTGCTGAAGATGTAGGACATCTCGCTGAAAGGTTGGCAAGTCATGCGCCTAAAGACCTAGATAAATTGGCTTCTACAGCGGCGAATTTGGCTACAAATGCAGCACATGTAGCCAGTGAGGCAGGCAAAGTAGCGAAAGAGGTCGGGCACGTTGTTGGACCTGTTGTTCATGCAATTGTTAAAGCATTGTAATCAATGGGTTGTATCAGTATTTCTTAATATTCAAATCCTAAATACGTGCTATATATTGTATATAGCACTAAATTAACTGAATAAGAGGGCCTTAATTTGAAGAAATTGACCGAAGAGGAGCGGGAGAGGATTGAAAAGGCTCTTTGGGGGCTAGTTAAAGTAAAAAATAAGAATATCTTTCATTATATTACCAAATCAGTTGCACATTATTTAGGTGCAGATTTTGCATTTATTTCCATTCTGCCTGACGCAGGCCTTGTCGAGACCATTTCTTTTATTGAAGATGGAAAGTTAGGAGAGACATATTATTATGAATTATCAGATACCCCCTGTGCAAAAGTTGTAAAAATGAACGATATTGTTTCGTATGAAAAGGCGGTGCAAGCAAAATTTCCGAAAGATCTTGATTTAAAAGAGATGAAAGTTCAAAGCTATATTGGTGCTTCATTGGTAGACAAACAGAATAGAGTCATTGGGCTAATGTCTGTTATGGGACATACCGCTTTAAAAAAGACAGAATATGTAGAGAAAATTTTTGAAGTGTATCGCTCGCGTGCAAGCCTTGAATTAGAACGTCTGATTAATGAAGAAAAAATAAAAAAGACAGAGAAGCATTTTGAAAAATTGACGGATGAATTACCCTTAGGTATTTTTTTAGTGGATGAAAAAGCAGCCGTACAATATTGCAATAAGACAGCAATTAAATTATTTGGTTATACTGAAAGTGAGTTATTGAATAAAGATATAAAACAATTGTTACCATCAAAATTGAGATCTAAACATCCTGCTCTTGTAAAAAAATATATGAAGATGCCAAGCGTTAGGCGATTTGGTGAGAATAGAAATATCCAGGGGCAAACAAAAGAAGGAAATATTTTACAGCTTGATATCACTTTATTTCCATTAAGTACTACTGATGGAGAATTAGTAGTGTGCTCGGTTTTGGATGTCTCAGCTCAGAAAAAAGCGGAACAAGATTTAATCTCTGCGGCGTATCAGGAACCATTGACAAAATTATCTAATCGAACTGCCTTTGTAGGTGCTTTGTTGGGCGCAATCGGTCGATCAGAGCGTGCGGGCAAACGATTTGCCTTGTTATATATTGATGTGGATCATTTTAAGCAAATAAATGATTTGTATGGGCATATAGAGGGAGATAAATTACTGTTTGAAATGTCCACGAGACTTAAAAAGGTATATCGGAAGAATGATTTCATTGCACGAACAGGAGGAGATGAGTTCGTGCTGATTACAGAAAGTTTATCTTCAATGGAGCAGGCAGGTCGACTGGCAAAACGTGTGCTTGAGGCATTAAGTCAGCCTATATTATTGGGCGAAAATGAAAGAGAAATGTCTGTCAGTATTGGTATTGCGATATATCCAGATTCAGGGGAAACATCAGATGAATTGCTCATGCATGCTGATAAAGCGATGCATCAAGCAAAAAAAGATGGTAGAAGAACTTTTCGTTATTTTACACATAGTCTTCATGATAAATATATTCGGAATGAAAAAATAGGACAGTGTTTGCGTTCAGCTATCAGTGAGAATGAGCTTTATCCTGTATATCAGCCTGTTATTTGTGCTGTTACTGAAAAAGTGTTGGGTGTGGAGGTTTTGTTGCGGTGGAAGAGTAAAACGTTAGGTGTTGTCGGGCCTAGTGAGTTTATTCCTATTGCAGAAAAGGCTCATTTGATTTTGGAGTTAGGTAATTATGTACTTGATAAAGCATGTCAGCAAATGGAGCAGTGGAATCGACTATTTGGTCATAAGGAGTTGATGTTCTCTGTTAATTTTTCGACGTTACAGTTTTCTAGTAAACAGTATGATAAGCATATTCTTTCAGTTATCAAAAAATATCATCTATCAGAAAAACAACTGATCATTGAGCTCACAGAATCAGCTTTGATTAAAGATTTTGATTCAATCATCATACCCTTAAAAAAATTACAGAAAAAAGGGGTGCATATTGCGATTGATGATTTTGGTACAGGATATGCATCGCTCACCTATCTAAAAAAATTACCCCTTAACTTCTTAAAAATAGATCAGAGTTTTATTGCTGATATTAAGACTTCATTGGATGCTGAAGCGATTGTTAAATCAGTTCTTTATCTTGGAAAAACAATTGGTGTACAAGTGATTGCAGAAGGTGTTGAAGCAAAAGAGCAAGTTGATTTTTTAAATCACTATGACTGTCCAATCTTTCAAGGATATTATTTTTCAAAACCGGTTAAAGGTAAAGAGATTGAAACGTTATTGAAAAAAGAAAGATTCAAAAAGTGATGACGTCAAAAACCATTGTTTTATGCTAAATCAACGGGGTCAACATCCATAGCCCAGCGCACACCACCTTGCCTGATATGTGGTGGGTAAGTGGTCTTTACAAGAGCCAATGCTTGATGAAGTGCTGCCCTTGATGCTGATTTAATCAGGAGTTGCATGTGATATTGATTGGATTTTCGCGCAAGCGGAGCAGGCGCGGGTCCCAATATTGTCACGTCTAGTTGATGTAGGTCAGTTTTGATTGAAGCTAAAAATTGCTTCAGATTTGTTTCGTTTCGGGCATAGGCGCGCAGTAAGGCAAGGTGATGATAAGGGGGCCAGGCTGCTTTATCTCGTAAGGGGAATAAGGCTTTTGTAAAGGCTGCATAGCCTGTTTGAATCAGTTGATTGAGTAGGGGATTATCAGGAAAGTGAGTTTGAATTAAAACTTCTCCTGGTTGTTCTGCACGTCCTGCCCTACCAGCGACTTGTGTAATCAGTTGGCCTAGGCGTTCAAGTGCTCGAAAGTCTTGATTATAAAATCCGGCATCGGCGTCTAATATTACAACCAGTGTTAAATTGGGAAAATGATGCCCTTTGGCAAGCATTTGTGTACCAATTAAAATTTGAGATTCGCCTGATTCTATTTTAGCGAGTGTTGCTAAAAGTTGCTTGTTTTGCCGGACTTCATCTCTATCAATGCGAGCAATATTGGTGTTTGGGAAACAGTCGGTTAAATACTCATGAACGCGTTGAGTGCCTGCGCCAACAGGCACTAAGTCTTCACTGTGGCAGGTTTCACACTGTTTGGAGATTGGTTTTTTTAAGCCACAATGATGACAAATGAGCTGATTCTTTTTGCGATGCAAGGTGAAATGGCTGTCGCAAGCAGGGCAGTCTGCCATCCATCCGCAGTCGTGGCAGAGTAAAACAGGTGAGAATCCACGTCGATTGATAAAGATCAGCGCTTGATTACCGGCTTTAATATGTTTATCGATGGTTTTTAAAGTGGTTTCGGTTAAGCCATCCGTTGATTTTTGCCCGCGTAAATCAATGAGTTGATAGTGGAGTGGGGTTTGGTTTTCTGCTTTTTGAGTGAGACAAAGACGGGTATATTTTTTAAGTGTGCAATTATGTAAGCTTTCAAGGCTTGGGGTGGCTGATCCCAAAACAATAGGAATATTAGCGTGATGTGCACGGACCAAAGCCGCATCACGAGCTGAGTAACGAATGCCTTCTTGTTGTTTAAACGAGCCATCATGTTCTTCATCAATGATAATGAGTCCAAGTTGTGGCATGGGGGTAAATAAAGCCGTACGTGTACCAATGATAAGTTTGATTTGGCCTGTTCGTGCAAGCTCCCATGCTTCTACGCGGGCTTTATCGGTAATGTGCGAATGAAGGGTCGCCATTGGAATTTGAAAACGTGCCTGAAAACGCGCAAGCAGCTGCGGCGTTAGACCAATTTCAGGGACTAAAATCAATACTTGTTGTTTGTTTTCAAGAACACGTGCCGCAAGTTGTAAGTAGACTTCCGTTTTACCACTTCCTGTAACGCCATCGAGCACAAAGGCTTGATAGTGGTTCAGTGCTGCTATCATGATATGAAGAGCAGAGGCTTGCTCTGGGTTGAGTTCAAGCGGTATTTCAGCAGATTCTGTATTAAGTTCAGGTGGATCAAGTGCCACTGTTTCTTGGCCTTCACGATATTTTTTGGGTAAAGCAAGGGTCAGCACATCTGAAAGAGGCGCATGGTAATAGCGCGACATCCAGTGACAAAGCGAGAGCAAATTATTTGGAATAAGAGGGTCAGTATCAATGATTGAGGTAATGGGTTTTAGTTTGATGTGTCGATGCTCAGGTGCGCCGCTGCCTATGATAACGCCAACACGCAGGTTTTTTCCAAAAGGGACCCAAACGCGAGTACCAACAGCAGGTATTGCACCCTCGGGTGCTAAATAGTCAAAATGATCCCGTTTGGTATTAGGAATACAAACGTGCAAAGCAGACATGAACTTAGCGTACCCAGGTGTGGCTTGCACACTGTCCGGGAGATGAGAAAATTTTAATGACCAAGCGTGTAATGTGATGGCGTTCAAGTGCTAGTTCATCGCGTGTTAATTCCTGTATAAACCAGCAAGACAGTTCTTCAATGGTGATATTAGTGAGCGGCATGAGCGTGATATCTTCTTTCAGGAACACCATCTTTTTGTGATTAAATGTAAAATAGTAATATTCGTCATCTTCATCGTAAATTAAAAAGGGTGAGTGTTGAGGCATTAAAAAGGTTTGGTCGAGTTGATTACATAATGATTGAACACGCTCTTTATAATGACGATAGTCAAAAGTAAGACCATTGTTTTCAATTTGTGTATCAAGCGCTAAGTATACCTCATATCGATGTCCGTGAAGTGGCTCACGATCGGTTGCAGAAAAAATAGTGGTGTGTCCCGCAGAAAAGTTCATTGAGGGCTTTTGAATTTCAAGGGTGGTTAGATAGATGCTCATGTGCTTAAACTCGCTCGTTTATCGTGAAGTTGAAACCCAGCTAAGGGTAAGTTAAATGCTTTGGTAAGGCCAATGACCTTGAATAGTTCGCCCATTTCACTCGGTTGTACGAGCTTTTTGACGGCTTGTTGTGCTTCAATCTGGGCTGTGGTGTCATGTGCTTCAGTCTCAAGTAAGCTTAACAAACCGTTTGCAAGTAAGAAAGAGGCTTGGTTGGTGTAGCCGGTTACTTCAAATCCTGCTTTAAGTGCGCTATCTGCGACATGTGTGAAATCAACGTGTGCGGTAATATCTTCTTCGCCAGGATGCAATAAAGGGTTAGCGTGCGCTTTATGCTGATAGTGGCACATGAGCGTACCTTGATGTCGGTCAGGGTGATAATACTCATGCTGTGGGAAGCCGTAATCGATGAGTAACACTACACCACGACTGAGTTGTTTAAAACAGGCGGCAATCCAACTTTCGATGAATAAATTGGCCTCTGATGCATAAGGTGTTACATCATGGGTTAAAATCTGCTGGACATGCATTTCTAATAGGGTATTAGAGCAAAGCTCAAATGTTTCAATCAGCTGATTGTCTTGATCTATGCTAATCATGCTTTCAAAGAGCGCTTTATCTGTTTTTAAAAAACGATGAACGGGCATGGCATCTAATACTTCGTTTGCAAGGATAACGCCCTCAAAGGGGGTGCTCGGTAAAGTGGTGTGCCACTGCACGCGGTGTGCTAAATGCGGAATGTTGTTTTGGATATTGTGCTGTTGCAATGCTTTAAGTGAGCCGCTGATTTCTAAAATATGATAGGTATCTGGGAGTGCATTAAGTGTCTCGAGGTGCGTGAGGATATCAATACACAAGCGCCCCGTACCTGCGCCAAACTCGAATAATTCGGGGTGCGCAAGTTGTTTTAAAATGACTTCGCATTGATGAGCAAGGGTATACCCGAATAAAGGGGTGAGTTCAGGCGCTGTGATAAAATCGCCTGTAGCACCCAACGGTGAGGAAGGTCGGTTATAATATCCCCATTTGGGCGAATAAAGCGCTTGCTGCATGAAGTCAACAAAAGGTATTTTACCGTGTTTTGTTAAGTGTTCGCACAGGTGGTGAGAAGGCTGCATGATAAGCTAATAAATGTTTAAAAAGGAGACAATACCGTGAATCGAGAGAAGACACAAGTAAGAGGGGTAGCTCTGGTTACGGGAGCTGCACGCCGTATAGGGGCTGTGATTGCTGAAGCGTTACATCATGATGGGTATGATGTTGTGATTCATTGTCATCAATCGAGAGATGAAGCAAATGCCTTAGCAGATGACTTGAATGCAAAGCGCAAGGATAGCGCGTATGTTTGTGTGGCTAATTTAAGCTTTAAATCAGAAGCACTTGATTTGATTAAAACAGTGCATGCCTGGAAAAACAGATTAGATGTTTTAGTTAATAATGCTTCACAGTTTATTAAAACGCCGATGGCACATGTTGATGAAGCGGTATCGGAAACACTCTGGGTTACGAATGTAAAAGCGCCTTTTTGGTTAGCTTGTGCGGCACATGAACACTTAGCACAGTCAGATAATGGCAATATTGTGAATATTACTGATATTCATGCAGAAAAGCCATGGCGTGATTATGCTGTGTATGTGCAAACAAAAGCAGCGCTTAAAATGCAAACTGAGACGCTTGCATATGAATATGCCCCAAGTGTACGGGTGAATGCAGTTGCCCCTGGGCCCATTTTATTGCCAGAGGGTGATAATGCATTCAGTGCCGAGGTGCAACAAGTAGAAATATCGTCAAAAATTCCACTCAAACGCTGGGGGGAGCCTAAATGGGTTGCTACAGCAGTACTAAGTTTAATTTCTAATTTATATATGACAGGTCAAACCGTGCGTGTAGATGGCGGCCGAAGTCTTGGTTAGCCCCGTTTTTTTATAAACATTAAGACAGCTAAAAGATATCAGTAAACAAGAATTGAATTATTGAATAATTATACTACAATTTAACTAAGGAATAACTTAATCTTTTATTGATGCGTGGGAGGTTGCTGCTATGCCAACGCCTTTTTTTAGAAAACTTGCGAAAAAACATACGGTTCCTAGAGTGACGTCATACACGGATACGGATCATGCTCGTGAACTGCAAAGATTAGTAGACGCTAATGATAATGCAGGGTATGAGAGTAAGAGACTTGAGTTTGAAGAGGCTGGAGAAGAATTTCGATTAACAAAAGGGATTGTTTTTGAGTCGCGGCATGAGGGTGAAGAAATGGAGGTGGAAATTGCGGTACAAGTTAAAGGCACGAGTTTAACATGGTACTTCTGGACGCCAGATGGAGGAATGGATGAATATCCACAAGAATTTAGAAATAAATTATATAATGCTGCCGCCGAGTGTCATCGGTCGGTGGAGAATGGGTGTGATTTATATTACAGGGGGAGTAACTCGGTTCATATTAAATTAATGCACCACCAGGAAACGGAGTCAAATAATAACCACAACCATTATCGATTAAAAAATAATCAGCATTATCAGCCACATGATTTTAATCAGCACATGCGAGCATTTACAGGACATGAAATGCATGACACTTTTTTTGAAGCAGGTGAAGTGGATGCGTTATGCAGTGAATTTGCTGCATTTCATCAAGTGTGGACCGCAGAACAAGAGGATGCACCGTCTTTATCGGAGCAATATCAATCAGAGCCTGAGCAAAAGTTAACCTTGGGGGATACGGCAGAAATACGCATATTTGGTCATCAGCAAGAGCCTTGTCGTATTGATGTTGCCGAACTTAAATTTGATTATGAAGCAGCAAGACGTCTACTTGAAGCGAGTTTAAATACAGATGGTGAAGATTCAGAAGAATTTGAGGCGTTATGTGAGCAGATGGAGCAAGAGTACCAGGATTTGATCGCGTATCGTCAGCTAGGCGGGAGTCGGGGGCTTGGTTCAGAAAGGGCATCTTCGCGTCAGGTGGAAGGGTCAGCGAATCCAACCATTAAAGCGGTGATGAGAAAAGATGATGAACTTAAGAGTAAACTGCCATCCGTGCCTTCTTGGGCAAGCAGTGTTAGAAGAGAAGTGGATACGGCCATGGGTGAGTTATTCTCACCGTTAAAAACACGTGAACGGGAGCTTGGATATGAGGATGAATTAAACTCAACACTTGGGAAATCATCTAGTGAGACCTTGTTTCAAACACCTCCTTCATCAGGTCAAAGCACTTCTTCGTCGCTAGACTTAGCGGATTCATTGCATCGTACGGCTTCTTCTTCAAGTGACAGTGAAGAAGTAATTTCTTCATCACGTCGTAGCCGGCTTTCTTCACAGGATTTAGGTGAACTTCAAACGAGAGGTCGTCGTTCTTCTGAGGCACTTGATTTAGCAGTTACGACAGATATGAAAGCTAAATTAGGTAAACTAAAAAGAGATAGCCCACATGGCGTAGATGAGCTGCATGAAGATAGACCCACAAGACCATCTCCTGGGAAAAGTTCAGGTGGAGATGACCATTAATAATAGAGGTTATATCGTATTAACCTGGAGGATTTGATCATGCCAAGTTTGATAGATGTGCTGCCTGAAGCAGAAAGAGAAAATGCATACGCTTTACTTGAAAGATTAGTGAGGGCAGAGGGCGTGCTACAACATTACAATGAAGAGCTTAAGGCTTTTAAAGAACCACTGGCTTCAGTGAATAGCGAGCATGATTTCTTTGCACTGGTTCAGCAAATCATAGAAAAAGAGCGAGATATCCATACTTTTTTAGGGTCTGTATTGGGTGACGTCAAGGCTGATGTTGTACAGGCAGTACAAGGTTATCTTGAAGGTGACGAACGGTTTGTTGGGATGAAGGGGATGTTAAGCCCTGAAGGTGTGTTGACCAGCCATATTATTGCAACGAAAGAAAAACTTAGCGAAGCCACGGTATATGAGGCATTAAATCCAGAGAAAAGTGCCGAAGCACGAGAGTTTATTGCGCAAGTTAAAGGCCTTAAATTGTTTAAAGCATTACTCGATGAGCAAAAAGAAGCTTGGAAGGTGCGTTTAAACCGTGCTGAGTCAATGAAGCAGGTTGATGCAATGGATGATAGCATTCAAGCGCAAAATGACTTGCTTTCAACGGCTTATAAAAGTTTGGTTACTTACCCAGAAGATGAAGAGACGGCAGGTGCTTTAATTCCATATCTTGAGGCGAACCCACAGCTTTTAAGTCTGATGAGTGCTTTTGATGGTTTTCATGAATCATTAGAAGATGATATCTTGGCAGCTAGAATGCAATGTAGTAGCCCTGCAGCTAGAATTTAAGGCGTTTTATGCGAGAAGATTTTTTGAGTATGGCGTTGTTTCCTGATACAGAAGGGGCAACGCTTAGTGGTGCTTCTGTGAAAGAAGTCCGTGATTTAGCTAAGCAATTAGAGCAAGCAATTAAAGATGATTTCCCAGTTAATCCGAATAATGGAAATCTATTATATTGGTTAACAGAGGGGCTCCATTGGGGGGTTAAAGAAAGCAATACCCTTGTGGTGCGAGATTTTGCTCGCCTGATGTCGAAGCTTGCAAAAAAAGACCCTAATGTATTGGTGGACATGCTTCGAGAAACAATTGATACCGGGAAGTTTACGGGTCAAACGTTTGGGTATGCATGGATAAATGCCCTGCATTTGAGCGCGTACAATCGCAGTAACCCTGTTGGAATAATTGCAGTTCATCATGTTTTTTCATATTTATTGGAAAACACCACTGAAGGACTTGCCCCTTTATTGACGGATGTTTTAGTTGTAGGTGAAGAAAGAGGAAAAACAGCATTGCTGTTATTGGCTCGGGCATTATTGCAAACGGCCAGTGAACCTTTTAATCAGCCTAATTCAACGTTAGTTTCGCGCTTTATAGAAAACGTGTTTTTGCGCGCACCTGATGAAATTGGTCCGGTAATCCTTGAAGAAATTGAAACAGGCTCTTTTGCAGGAAAAAGCATATTTTATTTTTTAGTATCGGCGCAAAGAGAACTGTCAAAAGACAGTGCTGATGGAGTCGTGATTGTGAGTCGTCTTTTAAAGACGCTCTCTGTGACAGTAGAGCATCAAGAAGCATTTGTCGTGGCTTTATTAAAACGTGCCGAGAGAGGCCCTTATGAGGGCGTGAGTACGTTGCAAGTATTATTAATGGGGCTTGTTTCGGCGACTTACATCAAAAATAATGTGCTTGTGATTCAAGAATTGGTGGGTGTGCTTCAAGGATTACTTGAGACGCATGGTGTTATTGTTGCCCAGTCTTTAGTAACACCTATTGTAGAGGGCAAACACCTGGCACGGGAACATGGTTTTGCGATGTTTATAGAAGCTTTCGCCGTGAGTTCAAAACGAGGAGTTGATACGGCATCCATGACAGAACTATTTTCTTCATTGATAGATGTTGTGAACCCAGAGCAGCTTAAAAACGCTTTATGTCAACCGACCCAAAAGCCTTGTCTACAGGTATTGGTGAATGCACTGAATCATGCAGATACAGGCGAACCTCAACGTGCCAATATTTCATCTATTTTAGATAAACTGTCACCTATATTGGGGCCTCGGTATCTAGAGGGTGTGGTAACGGTACGTCATCATTCTTTTTTAGCAGATGAGAAGGGGCCTTCAAAAGATGGAGATGAGGCCATTGATGAACTGAAAGTATAAGACCTGTCTCTGTTTAAAAAAGTGACCACCTCTCAGAGGTAAGCAGCAGGACGTAGTATTAAAGCTAGAAGCACCTCACTATGGCGCGGTACGTAGAGAGAGAGTTTTGATTACTTATGATTAAGCCTGTCTCTACCGTAGCGTCCATATTGTCCGTGATCTTCCTCTTCTTCCTCTTCTTCCTCTCCATCAGTTGTACCATATTCTTCTTCTAGCTCTTTTGCGAGGGCTATGTTTTCTGCTTCTTCGCCAATGTTTCTTATGCGGTTTCTGTAGAGCTGAGATTGATCGGGTAGAATAAAGTAGGCATCATTAGCTTCATCGAGCAAAGTGCAGAAGTCGTCTGCTCTATCTGCTTTTGTGTATTCGGCATGGGTTGTCAATGTGTTCTTTAAGTTCTCGAGGGCTTTTTCAGTTGGATTACTTAAAAAATCTTTGAGTGCGCGGGCAACAAGATTAAGTTGTTCATTTGGGTCGATGGTTCGTGTGGTTTTATTTTTTGCCCCAATGTTCCCGATGGCATTTTTCATGTCGCCAAAGAAATGCTTTCCTTTTTCTCCTGTTGTAGCGGATGTAAGAGGTGTCAATTCTGTGAGTATAGCACTTTTTCGAGACATAAAATCAGTTTGTGCTTTTAAGGTATGTCCCAGCTCTAAGTCAATGGGCAGTTTTTCTCGTGTAAGACTTGCAATGTCACGAAAGTGGGGTAAAAGGATTTCCGCTCGTTCTTTTTGTTGTTCAGTTTGCGTTTTTTGAGCTTGAGTGGCTTCAAGCCTTGTTTGATAACCGAATAAATTTGAGAACAGATTACAGATATCTTCCCACACTTTATCAAAGCCTGTGAGTGATTGAATATGTTTAACTTTTTCATTGAGCTCTTTAAATTGCAGCCCGAGTTCTAAAGCGGCGTTTTGAAGTTCTATTTCGGTCAGTTTAACTTGATAAGCGCTTTTTCTTTTTTGAATGAGTTCGTTGAACTCTTCCTCTGTAAAATATGAGCGAATGTTCTCATAGAGTTCATTGATTTTTGCTTCAAATGCGCTGATATCGGCACTGAGTCGTGCTACATCGGCTTGATATCTTGTTTGCAAAGCCATTCTTGATCCCCTTTTATTCTATATATGTAATATATAGACAATTTAAAGCTGATTTGCAACGCCTGCTCTAAATTGGCCAAAGGGGAGGATGCGAGAAATACGACGATCTTGACTTAAATAAAGTGCGCCGGTTTGGTTATCGGTCCCAAGGGCTGGGAAGAGTAGGAGTGAATTAAGTTCGGTACCTAGCGTATAACTATCCATGCCTAAAGCATACAGACGTGTATAGCTGTTAAATCCTTCAGGCCAATCACGTTTTCTAGCGCCTGGGTTTTTAAAGACCCAGGGCATATCACAAAAAATAATATTGTCTAAATCACGGTCTGCCATGGTGTTTTGTGTGCCAGTATACACGCTGGATGTTGCGTAAACAGGTACTTTACCTGCGTAATAATAACGGAGTAACGGCATGATTTGACGGGCATTTGATGGATATGCCAGTAAGAAAATAACATCAAAATCTTCGCGACGCAGAGGTGTACGTTCAATGGAGGGATCTTTAGCAATGGCTTTTAGTTGTCTTTTACGTTCGTCATCAGGTACTGCTTGTAAGAGCTCACGGATTTCTTCATTAAAGTGGTCTGTTTCATTGGGGTTAAATCGCAAGGCATCCACAATATGGCCGCGCTGTCCTCGCCATTCGTTTGCAAAAGCATTTATCGTCTCGTCACCCCAAGCCCCTGTTGGTGCAATCACTAAAGCGCGTGAGTATCCCGCTCTGCGTGCTTTAAGGGCTACTTGGCGTGCTTCATTAGGGGGCGACAATCCAAATTGGAAGGCATGGTCTTGTGTGCGTGCGTCGATATTATTAAGCAGTAAAGTTGGGACAGGATGCGGCATCGCAGCAACGGTTGTAACGTTTGCTTTGGAAAGGGGACCAATAACATAGTCTGCCCCATCTGAAATAGCGCGATGATAAGCGCGAGCTGCCGAAAGACGGTGGGTATCGTATAAACGTAATTTGGTTTTGGTGATGGCTCCTTTTTCACGAAAGGCCGCCATAAAGCCATCTTGAACGGCAAGACCTGGGCCTGCTAGCGGGCCTGTCAATGGTAACAATAGAGCAATTTGTTTTGGTTTTGTATAAAGATGTGCTTGCATTGCTTCGAGTGATTGAGGAAGTAGCGCACGTGCTGGGTGTTTTCCGTAAGTTTGTTCCCATTGCCTAAGTGCTGTGAGCATTTTTTGTGGGTAAGCAGGATTTTTCCGTGCAATTAAGGCAAGTTCAGTCCAGCCTTGCAAAACAGAACCAGGAGCCGCCTCTATCCCAAGGGTGTTTAATTCGGCAGCAGGTAAGGTGGTCAAGGCTAACCAAAGTGCACGACGGTTATTTTCACGGGATGCTTCATCTGGCAAGATACGGTCGAGTTTGATGCGCTCAGTAATCGATTCGAGTGGTTTTCCAAGTGTTTGATAACTGTGTGCGAGTGCTTCATGAAATTGTGCTTGTTCATAAGCAGGCAATTGTCCAGCATGATGAATACTTGCAAGTCGTTTTAAAGCGGCTTGCGGGTGTTTTTGACTGAGATCAATTTTTGCGAGCAAGAGTGCTTTTTTATCAGATTGAATCGAAGACTCGGGCGTGATTTGTGCTAGAATAGTTTTGGCTTGCTGCCATTCACCTTCATCAACCAGACGGCCTGCTGCGAGTAGTAATAAGGCTTGTTTTTCTTCGCCTAGGTGATTGTTTGCAAGGGCTATATAAGCTTCTGCTGACATTGTATAGGGGCTAGCAAGGGGGCGTGCGCCACTACGAACAACGTTGGTGCATTGCACAAGCAAACTAAGACAGGCCAAAAGAGCCATTATTTTTAGGTGACGAAAGTGCAACAGCATGAGCGTGTAACCTCCCGAATAAGACGTAGCAGGATAAACCATGGTGAATTCAATCGCAAGACCTAAAGGCACGCTTTATGTGGTAGCCACACCGATTGGCAATCGAGAAGATATGACCCATCGTGCTATTCATGTGTTAAAAACGGTTCACATGATAGCGTGTGAGGACACACGCCACTCAAAACCCTTTTTAGCTTCTTTGGGCATTGAAAGTAAGCTGGTAGCCTTTCATGCGCATAATGAATCAAACAAGAGTGCAGCTTTAATTGAAGCGCTAGACAAAGGCCAAGATATAGCGCTGATTAGTGATGCAGGTACCCCTTTAATTAGTGACCCTGGATATCCTTTGATTACAGAAGCGCGTCATGCAGGCATTACAGTTGTGCCGATTCCAGGTGCATGTGCCTTAGTTACTGCTTTATCTGCAGGGGGGGTGCCAACGGACGCATTTACGTTCGCGGGTTTTCTGCCAGCTACAAAGTCAGCACGTGTGCGATCACTTGAAGGGTTTAAAAAGACAGTGCAACATACCTTGGTTTTTTATGAGTCGACACATCGTTTATTGGCTTGTTTAGATGATATTTTAGACGTGTTTGGAGATGAACTTGAGCTTGTACTTGCCAAAGAATTAACCAAAACCTTTGAAGCATTTGTGCGTGGGAGTGTGACCGAAGTGAAAGCATGGCTTATGGCTGATAAAGCACGTCAGAAAGGGGAGTTTGTATTAATGCTCCTGCCCCGAGAACGCACAGTAGATACAGGCGAAGATAAGCGATGTTTAGCCATTTTACTAAAAGAGCTTCCTGTAAAACAAGCCGTTAAATTAGCCGCAGCATTAACAGGTAGCAGTCGTAATGCATTGTATGCTTTAGCGCTTGCTGATAAAGCATGAGATCGTTTTGGGTGGGATTATTGAGTTGTTTTTTTGGGGTTGCGACAGCGACAAACCTTCAAGGTATTATTGTTGAGCCTGAGGGTGCAAGTTGGACTCATGGAATTGTACCTTATGTTATAGAGGATGCTATATCGGTAGCAAAACACAAAGAGATTCTAGATGCGATGGCATTGTGGGAAGCTGGGACAGTGGTTCGATTTGTGGCAGTAACCCCTGAAAACAGAGCTTATTACCCAGACTATGTTGTTTTTCAGCCGAGTGCAGGAAAGAGATGTGCTTCATCGGTAGGGCGACAAGGAGGGATGCAAGTTCTTCGTCTTGCCTCGCGCTGTAACACCATGCTGATTGCACATGAGCTTGGTCATTTGCTAGGGCTTTGGCATGAGCAAGCGCGATTGGATAGGGATTTATACGTTGAGGTGATGTGGAAAAATATTCGTACAGATCATTATCATAATTTTTATCAACGTGTGAATGATGGGCAAAATCAGGGGCCATATGATTTTGATTCAATCATGCATTATTCAGAAGATGCTTTCACTAAAAACGGAGAACCAACGCTCGTGCCTCGTATTAAAGGGGTTCAAATTGGTCAGCGGACCCATTTAAGTGCCGGGGATATTACCTCGGTGAATGCATTATACGCAAAAAATAAGTGAGGAAGAATGATGTCGAATGAAACAATCTATTTGAGCGATTATAAAGCGCCTGTTTTTGAAATAGAAACAGTGTTGTTAGCCGTTGATTTATTTGAGACACATGCCTTGGTCAAAAACACCATGCAGCTTCGGCGTGTGGCGCAAGGCGTGCTTTGTTTGGATGGAGATGAGTTAACGCTTGAACAGGTTGAATTAGACGGCAAAGTATTGGATTCGACGGATTATGTGCTTGAAAAAAATAAGCTTACTTTAGATGCTTGTCCGGACCGCTTTGAATTAGTGGTCACCACACGTATTTTTCCGCAAAAAAATACAGCATTATCAGGACTGTATTGTTCAAATGGCTTTTTTTGTACGCAGTGTGAGGCGGAGGGATTTCGTCGTATCACGTATTTTTTAGATAGACCGGATGTGCTTGCCGTTTATACCACACGTATTTCAGCAGACAAAGCAAAATATCCTGTTTTGTTATCGAATGGTAATTTATTAGAATCAGGCGAAGAAGACAATGGCCGGCATTGGGCTTTATGGCACGATCCATTTAAAAAACCATCGTACTTATTTGCTTTGGTTGCAGGTAATTTAGGCATGGTTCAAGATGAATTTGTGACCATGTCAGGGCGCACGATTGATTTGCGATTATATGTTGATCCAGGTCAAGAAGATAAAGCGCCTCATGCACTTGAATCGCTGAAAAAAGCGATGGCGTGGGATGAACGTGAATATGGACGTGAATATGATTTAGATATTTATATGATTGTTGCGGTGAGCACTTTTAATATGGGGGCTATGGAGAATAAAGGCCTTAACATATTCAACTCTAAATATGTATTAGCGCGTAGAGATACTGCAACAGATGCAGATTATGCAGACATAGAAGGGGTTGTTGCGCACGAATATTTTCATAATTGGACCGGGAATCGTGTGACCTGTCGAGACTGGTTTCAGTTGAGTTTAAAAGAAGGCTTAACTGTGTTTAGAGATCAAGAATTTTCACGAGATATGAATTCGCGAGATGTGAATCGTATTCAAGATGTCAAAATACTGCGACAAGCACAGTTTCCTGAAGACGCAGGGCGTATGGCGCATCCTGTAAGACCACCTGCGTATCAAGAAATTAATAATTTTTATACCGCAACGGTATATAACAAGGGCGCAGAAGTGATTCGAATGCTGCATACTTTGCTTGGAAAAGCAGGGTTTCGGCAAGGGATGGACTTATACTTCGAACGCCATGATGGCGAGGCGGTCACTATTGAAGATTTTGTAGCGGCAATGGCAGATGCAAATGAATGTAAGTTAGACCGTTTTTTTCACTGGTACACGCAGCCTGGGACACCACAAGTGGCTTTGGTTCAGCAAACCTATCAGGACCATTGTTTAACGCTTAAGTTCACGCAAAGTGGGGTTGAAACGTCTTGCCCTATTCCAATCGAAATCGCTTTGTTCAATGCGAAAGGCGATGAAATATCAATTCAAAACAATGTGCTATTGCTTGAAAAAGCCGAGCAAACGTTTGATTTAGATAATTTGGATGAAGCGCCTGCTCATGTGTCCTTGTTGCGTGGGTTTTCAGCGCCTGTGATTTTAAAAGATGGTAAAAATCAAGCCGAGCGTCTTGGTTTGCTTCGAGTAGAAACAGATGGATTTGCAAAATGGGATGCGGCCGAGCGCGTGATATGCACTTTATTATTGGGTGCTTATGATGCCAATGTACCTTTGGTGCTTGAAGTGCCTGTGATTGATGCTTTTCGAGAAGTGCTTCAAGACGAATCACTTGATATGGCGCTTAGAGCCGCGATTTTGGCGCCACCTAGTTTTGAAGAAGTGGTGAGCGGTGTGTCTGATATTGATGTGTCACGTATTGAAGATGTACGTGATGCTTATGCTATGGCGCTTGGAGAAAAACTGTGGACTGAAATGTCAGCAATGTACACGCGTCTTTGGGATGCAGAAAATCATGAGATGGAGGGTGAGGCCTATGGCAGGCGAAAGCTTCGTAATGTGTGCTTGTCGTTTATGATGAAAGCAAGGCCTCTTGATGCGCGTAAAGTATGTGAGACGCAATTTAAAGCAGCTAAAACAATGACTGACCAAATTGCAAGTTTTGGATTATTAGTGAATGATTCAGATGAAGCGTGCCGATTGAAAGCAATCAAAACGTTTTATGATAACTGGAAAACAGACGATCTGGTGCTTGATAAATGGTTTAGCTTGCAAGCAAGTTCAGATGTAGTAGGTGCGTTGGCACGTGTTGAAGCCTTGCTTAAGCACCCAGCGTTTGATTTAAAAAATCCAAACAAAGTGCGTGCGTTAATTGGTGCTTTTTGCCAGAGTAATCCGCGGTATTTTCATGCAGAAGATGGGAGTGGATATGCCTTTCTTGCGGATAGAATATTAGAGCTTGATAAGCTTAATCCACAAGTTGCCTCACGTCTTACAACGCCATTTACACGTTGGCAGCGTTTTAATGCTAAAAGACGTGATGCAATGCAGGCGCAATTAAAGCGCATGTCAACTGAAACTTTATCGCCTGATTTAAGAGAACTGGTTGATAAGAGCCTTGCATGTTAGCGCGTTATGCAGTGATAGGTGCACCCATTGCGCATAGTTTATCGCCAGGCTTGCATCAGCAATTTGCAAGGGAACGAGGAATTCCACTGACTTATGAGCGTATTTTGCTTGATGAGGGCGGTTTTGAAGCGCAAATAAAGGCTTTTTTTGCAGCAGGAGGTGCAGGTTTAAATATTACAGCCCCCGGTAAAACACGTGCATTCGATTTAGCAGAGATAAAAACCGAGCGCTGTTTCAAAGCGGGGGCTGCAAATACCCTATGGATGGACGAAAAGAAGCGGTTATGTGCTGATAATACCGATGGGATTGGCTTGATAAACGATTTAAAGAGGCGTGTAAGCCTTTCAGGCGCGCATATTTTAATATTAGGTGCAGGTGGGGCTGTGCGTGGCATTTTGCCTGATTTGTTGTCTGAGGGGCCTTCAGAGGTGGTGATTGATAATCGCACCGAGGCGCGGGCCAAGGCTTTGGTTGAGCATATTGGAAGTAAAAAGGTTAAATACAGGAAGCGTACAGACAGGCTTGGCATATATGATTTAGTGGTTCATGCGACAGGGCGAGTGTTTACAGGATTAGAGGGATTAGAGGGCGCGCCGTTTTGTTATGATTTAACCTATGATAGGTCGGGTATTACCCCGTTTGTTCAATGGGCACGTCGTCAGGGCTATCCTGCCATTGATGGCTTTGGGATGCTGGTGGGGCAAGCAGCTGAGGCTTTTTTTGTTTGGCATGGGGTTAGGCCTTAACTAAAAAGAGGCTGTAGTGCTGCTTCTTGGGCGATGGTATCTTCGTAGCCAAGCTTAATCAGTTCTTGTGTGAACTCTTTTTCAAATAGTAAAAAGCTGAGTAAATCACCTGAATGTTGTTGTGCGCCTAAGCAATTAAGACATAACCGTAAAAAACTAGGCATGCTTTGATATTTGTCTTGTGCAAGTTTCGCGACATCCATGCTAGGACGTAAACACGACATATCAATGGGGCGCCAGGGGGAATGTCTTTTTTTCCAGATAGAGAGTAAATGCGCGATATCGTTCATACGATTCACGTTTTCGATGTCACGGTCAAGGTTATCCAAAAATAAGCTATTGAGCATGTTCCCTAAAATATGTGCGAAACCAATATCAGCTGTTTGTAGTTTTTCGTGTTGAATGACACCAGGCGTTGGACGTGTACCAATAATAAGAATCTTTTCAACATGAAAACGAATCGGCCCGCGTAAAGGAGAGACCAATCCCATACTACCGTCGCCGTAGTGTCGGCCCCGAATAGGAATAGCAGGGAAGAACAGGGGTAGTGCACTGGATGAAAGAATATGTTCGGCACGTAGGGTGGTGCGCTGGCTTGTGTGCCTTGGATATGACCAGTCATCGAAATGAGAGGCATGATGTTGATAAAAAGAAATCGTTTGCTGGGTTTCATAGCAATTGCTGATGACTTCTAACGTTTCTAATGTGCCTTGTTCGATGTTTTGGTGAATTTTGTCAAAATTAATGTGGTCATGAAAAAAATTTTGTAGGGGGGTAGTATCCAGTAAATAGCCCGAGTTTCTTGGCTTAAGCATAAAGCGACTGAGGTTACGGAGTATTGATTTGCTAAGCGCATAGTTGGTTGCATTGTATACTTGTTGGCAGTGAATGTTACGCCACAAGGCTTCAAGCTTTTCGACTGCTAGGCCAAAATCGTCGGCGTTTTCAGCAAGGATTGAAGCATTAACACTGCCGATACTGACACCACTTATCATACTAAATGGAGAGGTCTTTGGTTGAAAGATCTGATGAATGGCTTTGAGAACACCGGCTTGGTAGGCTCCGCGAGCACCACCACCTGCTAAATAAAGAGCTGTTTTGGCCATATGGCGCCGTTTATTTTCTTCAACAATACCAGGAACTATAGTTGAGCTTGTGGGGGAATTTCAAGTAAATCACCAATTTAGTGTGGTTTTTACGAAAGGAATGGTTATTTTTCGTTGAGCTGCGAGAGATGCGTGATCGAGGCGGTCGAGTAAAGTATGTAAATCATGCATGTTACGAGCGCTACGATTTACTAAAAACTGGGCAACACTGTCAGAGAGTTCAAAGCCACGACGACGGGCTTCAGAGCAGAGTACTTGTGCTTTATCTGCATCTTTAAGCGGCTGCACGTGCATTACAAGGCCTGAGCTTAGGCGTGATTGTAGGTCGGGAAGCGCTATATTTGCATGCCGAGGTGAGGAGCGGCTTGCAATGATAAGTGTACTCTTGCCGTTATCTCGAATACGATTATAGAGATGAAACAGTGCTTCTTCCCAGGCAGGCTGACCTGCAATCGCATCAAGTTCGTCAATGCAAAATAAAGCATGTGTTTCTAAATCATTAAGAATAGTGGGGTCCCATGTTTTTAAGGTATTCAATGGGAGATAAATACTGGATTGAGCGGTACCGAGGTGTTGGCAGCATGCTTGCAGGAGATGTGATTTTCCCGAGCCTGCAGCCCCCCACAAATAAATAAAGCGCTCACCTGTATTAGATAAAGCAGCAAGAAGCTCTTTTTGAAGCAGACTATTTTCACCCCAATTAAAGTCATTGAAGGTGGCTTCATCGTTTAGCTGAATGGCAAGTGCAAGTTGATGATTCATTGGGGAATCGGGGTGCTGGCATAAGCCTTTCTAGCACCGGTCCAGACATAGTCAATATAAGTTGCAGAGGTTGTTAAAGTCGTTAATCCGATGAGCAGATAAGTGACTTCGGGTAGGCTTTTGTCAAAGGCCAGTTCAACCAAGCAAAAAATAACCAAAGTGAGCTGTAGGACAGTATTGATTTTACTAAGCCAGGTGGGCTTAAAATCAAGGCGCTGAGGAATAAAACGTTGCCAGGCCATGACGCCCAACGAAATGGTGAGGTCGCGAAAAAAAACAAGACTTACAAGCCACCAAGGGAGTTGCCCGATGAATGCAAGAGAGACAAAGCTTGAAGCAATTAGTAACTTATCGGCGACGGGGTCGATGAATGAGCCAAATCGGGTTTGCCAATCAAATAATCGGGCAAGCCAGCCGTCGAGGCCGTCAGTTAGTCCTGCAAAAATAAAGATATACAGCGCTGCTGCATATTGCTTTTGATGCAGATACATAAGAAAAGGTGCAATAAGCAAGAGTCGAGTCAAGCTAAAAGCATTGGGTAAATATTTCAGCACCATGGTAAAAAACCGTTATTAATGGGTGGCAGAATAGAGATGGATTGTATCGAAATTGGGGTCATCTGTCACGCGATATAAAATAATACAAAATGGATCAAGGTTAACATTTGTGTTTTGTGTGAAAACCAGATCTCGTGCTTCATGCACGGGATCTAGTCTGCATCGATTGAGTTTAAAGATTACTATCGATGAATGCGCTGAGTTGCGACTTAGAGAGCAATCCCATTTTGGTTGCTTTAACTTGCCCATTTTTAATTAATAACAAGGTTGGAATACTCATCACGCCATATTTAGAAGGTGTTTGTGGGTTTTCATCGATGTTAATTTTTGCAAATGTGACTTTTTCGTTATGATTTTCTGCTGCTTCTTCAAAAATCGGAGCAAGTGCCCGACAAGGCCCACACCACTCTGCCCAAAAATCAACAAGGACGGGCTGTGTTGCATTGAGGACCTCAGCTTCAAAATTCTCATCAGTAACTGTTTTAACGTGATTGCTCATGAATGAACCTCAGTTGGTTGAATAAATCTAACTCCACCATTGCGACGTTTACGCAGAGGTGGAGCACAGCCTATTATAGATCACCTTCGAGCGCTTGCAAGACACTGAGTGCTGCAAGGGTTGCTGTTTCGGTTCTAAGAATACGAGGGCCGAGCGATATGCCCTGAAAATCTAAGGTTTTTGCTTCTAAAATTTCAGGCGGATTTAATCCACCTTCAGGTCCAATTAGGAGCGCTATGTCTCCGGCAGGTTGCGCAGGAAAGTCTCGCCAGGCTGTTTCAGCTTTTGGGTCAAGGAGATATTTATTCGCGGCAACACAGTTTTCAAGGTAGGTTTCTAAATGACAAGGTGGATAAATAGGAGGAAGAATGTTACGTCCAGATTGCTCACAAGCTTTGATGGCAATGGCTTCCCACTGAGCATGTTTTTTTTGAAGTTGTTTAGAATTGAGTTTGATGACGCTTCGTTCAGTGATTAAGGGGGTGATGCTCGCAGCACCTAATTCAACCGCTTTTTGAATAATAAAAGGCATATGTTCTTTTTTGGCAATGCCCTGGGCGAGATGAATCACACAAGGGGATTCTCGGCTGACCGATTGAACGCCTTCAATTCGAACGGTTACGTGATGTTTTTTAACGTGGGTAATCAGTGCTGAAAACTCACGGTTGTCGCCACAAAAGAGTGTGAGTGAGTCACTGGCTCGCATGCGAAGCACACGAATAACGTGGTGACTTGCAGGCTCTGACAGTTCAACTAAATCATGAAGGTTGTAAGTACCGGGCTGATAAATACGGATAGTTCGCATGTGTATGGCTCTTTTTTCTTTTATATTCGCTTTATGACAGTGTATACCAAGTTGTTGCAATCCGTTATCCTATTGGGTTTGATTTAGATTTGATTTTTGTTTGAGGTAAAAAAGAGATGACTAAAACGCGTATTGAAACAGATAGTATGGGTGAGATAGCAGTTCCTTCGGATAAATATTGGGGGGCACAGACTGAGCGCTCGTTACATCATTTTGATATTGGACATGACTTAATTCCAATGGAAGTTGTGCATGCGTTTGGTATTTTAAAAGAAGCAGCAGCGCTTACTAATCATGAACTTGGGAATTTAGAAGAAGCCAAGAAAGAATTGATTACTAAAGCTGCTCGCGAAGTAAGCGAAGGTAAGTTAGATGCACACTTCCCACTACATGTATGGCAAACAGGGAGTGGTACACAATCGAATATGAATTCGAATGAAGTGATTTCAAATCGTGCGATTGAAATGGCGGGTGGCGTGCAAGGAAGTAAAACCCCAATTCATCCAAATGATGATGTGAATCGTTCACAATCGTCAAACGATACCTTTCCAACGGCGATGCATATTGCAGCAGCTGTTGCGTTTCAAACTAAATTATTACCGGCCGTAAAATTATTAAGAGATGGGTTGGCGGCGAAGATGACGGCCTACCAAGATATTATTAAAATTGGACGAACGCACTTGCAAGATGCGGTGCCACTAACACTCGGACAAGAATTTTCGGGATATGTGGCGCAGTTAGATGGGTGTATTGCACGCATTGAGGCTGTTTTACCCGAAATTTATCCGTTAGCTCTTGGTGGAACCGCGGTTGGAACGGGTTTAAATACACACCCAGAATTTGCTGAAAAAGTGGCGGCACATATCGCGAGTTTAACCAAACTCCCATTTGTCTCCGCACCCAATAAATTTGAAGCACTCGCTTCTCATGAGCCTTTGGTGATGGCGCATAGTGTTTTAAAAACATTAGCTTGTGCTTTGATGAAAATAGCCAATGATATTAGGTGGCTCGCCTCAGGCCCAAGGTGCGGTATTGGTGAGTTGCATCTGCCTGAAAATGAGCCGGGTTCTTCTATTATGCCTGGCAAAGTGAATCCCACACAGGCAGAAGCCATGACGATGGTATGTACGCAAGTGATGGGCAATGATGTGGTTGTGACCATGGGGGCAAGTCAAGGCAATTTTGAGCTGAACGTGTTTAAGCCCGTGATTATTTTTAATGTTTTGCATTCAATACGGTTATTAAGTGATACCTGTCAGAGTTTTCAAACTTTTTGTGTTGAAGGTCTTGAGCCTAACCGTGAGGTCATAGCCGGTTACGTTGAACGTTCATTGATGTTGGTGACGGCATTAAATAAGCATATTGGATATGATAAAGCTGCAAAAATTGCTAAAAAAGCACATCAAGATAATTTGTCTCTTGAAGAAGCGGCCATTCAATTGGGTTACTTAACAGCTGAAGAATTTGCTGAATATGTGCAGCCTGGCAAAATGATTGCGCCAGAAGCGTAGGTTGACAAATATAAGAAATATAAGTAGTTTAGGCCCCCATTGCCGAGGTGGTGGAATTGGTAGACACGCTAGCTTCAGGTGCTAGTGGGGGCAACCCCGTGGAGGTTCGAGTCCTCTTCTCGGTACCACACTTTTAATGAGGTGTGTGGGTTAAGATGACGCTTCGTTTGCTTGCGTTGCGTAGAAATTTTTCAGTTCAAAATCCACATAATTTTCAAGTAAGCGTTTAATTTCATGTTCAGCGCCCACATGCGTTTCGTCTTCAGCATGTAGATGGGTCTGTGTGAACCATTTGGGTGAGTTTAATAAGTAAATGGCGTTTCCGTGTGCCTCATAGGTATGGGGTTCACTGGGTGTTAGCGCACAACTTATTTCGCTGACTGTATATGAAAGTTTAAATCCTTTATAAATGTATTCAATCACGGTGATGTTGCTCCTACAACGCCCAACCACAGTGGGTCTTCCTTGGGTCTGTCTTAAGTCGTACTCAACGGAGCCGACTTTGACGCTCCTGACTTTTGTAACATGGTTATCCCTTGTTTGCAAAAAAGTGAAGTGAGGTTTATCAATATGGCAATTTTTTTAAAAAGGTTATTCAAATTTTATACGGGGTTGGGTATACTCGGTTTAGGCTTTTTTTTGTAGGCTTTGGGGATGATGGGAAATTTATTCAACATGTTTGGCCCGTCACCAATACGGCCCATTGAACAACATATGTACCAAGTGTATCAATGTGCCAAGTTGCTGCTTCCTTTTTTTGATGCAGTGCTAACCGAGAATTGGGAAGAAGCTGGTGAAATTCAGTTACAAATCTCAAAGCTTGAAAAAGAAGCAGATTTAATTAAGCGTGACTTGCGCTTGCATTTGCCAACGGGTTTATTTTTGCCGGTGGGTCGTACGGATGTGCTCGAACTCTTGAGTGTTCAAGATAGAATTGCGAACAAAGCCCAAGATATATCGGGGCTTATGATGAGTCGGAGAATGCATATTCCGGAAGTGCTTTCAGAATTATTTATTCCATTTTTAAAGCGTTCATTAGATGCTGCAAAGCAGGCATGTAAAGCAATTAATGAGCTTGATCAGTTGCTTGAGAGTGGATTTCGGGGGAGTGAGGTCACAATTGTTGAAGAAATGATTGTGACTTTGGACGAAATCGAGCATGATAGCGACGACAGGCTTGCTGACATTCGTCACCGTATTTTTGAAATTGAAGGGACGTTGCCAGCATTGGACGTTATGTTTCTTTACAGATTGGTTCAATGGATTGGGGACTTGGCTGACCATGCGCAAACAGTGGGTGGGCGGCTACAAATTTTGATTGCTCGGTAACTAATTCTATGGATGCATCGATTCTCTATTTTTCACTGGCTATTTTCCTTTGTTTTTTGATGACATGGGGCGTTGGTGCAAATGATCTCGCCAATGTCATGAGTACCACTATGGGCTCAAAGGCGATTACGGTTAAGCAAGCACTTTGTGTTGCTGTTATTTTTGAATTTGCAGGGGCATTTCTTGGAGGGACAGACGTTACTGAAACGCTAAGGGACGGTATTATTGATGTTCAATTATTAGCAGATGACCCGCTTATCTTGATTCAAGGCATATTAGGTGTCTTAATGGCCTGTACGATTTGGATGCATCTGGCGAGTTTTTTAGGGGTTCCTGTTTCGATTACCAATGCTTTGGTCGGTTCAATGGTTGGTTTTGGTTGGTTGGTTCTTGGTACTGAAGCTGTGCATTGGGAGCAGGTCTCACAAATTGCGATAGGATGGATAACCTCACCGTTAATTGCTGGAACCACGGCATTCGCATTGTTTTTAAGTATTCAGCAAACTATTTTTGCAAAACCTGATTTACTTGAGCGGGCTAAGCGGTTTGTACCGGTTTATTTGTTTTTAGTAGGCTCTGTTTTATCGTTTATTACGGTGTTTAAGGGCCTTGCGCACTTTGAGATTCAGCTGAATTTGAAGCAAAGTATTTTTGTAACGTTGGGAACGAGTGTTTTAATTACACTACTTGGTATGTTTGTGATTCGTCGTATTCCTGAAAAGCCTGATTTAAGGCGGCATGAACGTTTTTCACAAGTTGAAAAATATTTTGCAGTATTGATGGCAATGACGGCTTGTGCCATGGTTTTTGCGCATGGTGCTAATGATGTTGCTTTAGCGGTTGGCCCACTGAGCATGGTATACAGCTTAGTGATTCATGCAGGTGAGCCTTTACGTGCAACAGGTTATCCTGTTTGGATTGTATTGTTGGGAGCTGTCGGGGTTGTGATTGGATTTTTAGTGCAAGGCCGGCGCGTGATTGAAACGGTCGGGAGTTCAATTACCGCATTAACACCAAGTCGTGCTTTTGCTGCAACGCTTTCAGCTGCCACGACGGTTGTGGTTGCGACAAGTATGGGTATTCCGGTTTCTGCGACACAAACACTTGTGGGTTCAGTATTAGGTGTTGGCCTTGCTCGTGGTATTGGTGCCTTAAATTTGATTGTGATTCGTAATATTTTTACCTCGTGGATTTTAACCCTTCCGGCCGCGTCAGTTCTGACGATTCTTTCTTATAAACTGCTACATATGCTGCTCAGTTAAGACAACTCTCAATCCTTAATATGGTCTATATTGATTAATAAGAAGTCAATATTAGGGGAAGAAACATGGGGTCTGATGCTGATGAAACCTTGTTAGAACTAAAAGACATGCTACACATGTTAAGTCGGTTGCTAGAAGAGACCAAGCAGTTAACGGTAGAAGACAAAAAAAGATTGCATGGGGAAATGAAGGCGTGTCGTGAGGTTTTTGCCGAGCGCTTAAAAGAGGCTCATTTTCATCAAGGCCAAGATGGTGGGGCTTGGGGTGATTTAGATGATAAAGATACGTGTGCAGACTTATTGGATGATATAACAGCATATGTTCGTTGTTATGGAGAAGGTGCATCTGATCAGGCAAAGCAAGAACATGTTGATATGATTACAGAGGATTTCTCAGCACTTCCTCAAAAAACACAAAAAAGTATTTTCCAACCCTTATTTGATTTTTTTAAAGATATTATAAAAGCAGTTACAAGAGTTTCTGCTAAGCCCTCAGATCCGAATAGACCGAGTTTTTTTAATTCATCCACTTCGGGCGATAAGCCGTTTGAAGATGTTGATGAGCAACAAAAGAAAACAGGTGGCGCGCCTACACCTGATTCTACTTCAACTGATTAGATATATCCTGAGCTCAGGTGCTGTGGCTTGTCCGGGTATCCAGGTAACAAAACTTGAATTGCTCTCAAAGTATACTATTTTTACGATTGTATACCAAATAAATATTAGGGAGAACGAAATGGCAGAGCAAAAAAAAGAAGATGGGAAAAAAGTTGAAAGTGCTCTTGTACAACAACTTAATAAAGAAATAGAAAAGGTGAATGAAAAATTAGCTCAGCTAGAAGCAGGAAAAGAGCTAACGCCAGATGTAAAAGAATCTTTAAGAGCAGAGATTCAAGCTTGTGTTAATGCTTTTATAAATCAGCTTGAAGATGCTAAAAAAGTGGAGGGTGGTTTAAGTGAAGGGGATGCTGAGGCAACTAAAAAGTTAATTGCACAGCTTAGTGAGTCTGTTAATCCTAAGACTTACATGGACCATATTAGAGATTTTTTCCATGCAATTTCTGTAGGGTTTAAAAAGCATGTTATTGATAATGTGGTTGCTTTTTGTAAGGCTATTTATGATGTTTGTGCTAAAATGTGTAATAAAGTAAGTGAAGCTGTTGGTGGTTTTTTTAAAACAGCTACTCCTGAGCAACAGCAACAAGCTAAAGAACAAAAAGGCATGGAAGGTGAAGGTCATGATGCTGGCGGTACAACACCAGATCAAACTGTTTAGCATATAAATGTATGAAGTATAAACGCTATACGTAGAATGGGGCCATATGGCCCCATTTTTTATGTTTGATATGTTTGTGTCATAGGGGGGTATTTGTTCCTCTTTCTGTTATTCCCGTGCAGGCAGCGTTGTTGCATAAATACTAATTTCACCCAAAACCCTCTTCCCTTACTTTCTACGTACCCCGCCATAGGTCTGTCTCTTCTACATAAGTTACAATGGATATATTTTCTTGCTGTGAAGATTTTAAAAAACCTTTAGACGATAAAATTTTGAACCCGTCGTTGCTGTATATACCCATTGCCAATGAAGTTGCGAGTTTGAGAATGCTTTGAGCCCTGAGAATACTCCCTCTCCCTCAGCGGTAAATATGCTAAAACACTGAGGTTATGGCAGGGAGAGGGTTGGGGAGAGGGCCTTATGAATGCTTGCTAAAACAGCTTTTGCAGATTGTAAAGCCTCGTGATTCCAAAATCGAAGTACTCGAAAACCACATGCTTCTAATTTCACTGTTCGTTGATTATCTTTTTCGTGGTCGATTAAATGCTGTCCACCATCAAGCTCGATGATGAGCTTCTTTTGGAAGCAAACAGAATCAACAATAAATCCTTCAATAGGCAC
>JAHZKF010000089.1 GCA_022600575.1 Gammaproteobacteria bacterium
CCTCTGCTGTAGATTTTACTCTCTTAGCAGGGTGTCCGTCATTTCATGGCAAGATCAATACATCAAAATGCTAGCTGCAATAATGATCTCAATTAATGTCGGCAAAATAAGAAAGAATAGCCCACAAAAAAATGGCCAAAAAGCAAACTGAGCTCGATCAATAACGTTTAGTATCTCCCCCGTCTTTTTAGATGCGTGATAGCGTAACGATAAATTCATTAAATGATCGAATATTGATAGACATAATAAGCGCATACCTCGTTCTATCACACGATTCACAGGCATCATGCATAGTTGATTGATAACCCTGCTGAGGGTCCAAGAAAACCCATAGGCAAGCATTAAGAGCACAGCTAACAATTTGATCGAAGCAGGTGAAGAAATAATATCGATAACTTGCCTAAAAATTAGAGGTACGCCGATATTCAATGCAATCGTCATCAATAATAAAAAAAGTGCTGCAATTAAACGTAACCGTATCTTTCTATCTTCTGGCCATAGGAATGGCATTAATTTCAGCGCAGCATTCAATCGTTTATCTAATTGCATTATGGCAACCTTATAAATGAGCAGTGTATATTAGGTTCTTAACTTCCCTATTATTCTTCAAACAAAACTTAGGTCCTGAATATCCATCTAATAAAGCGAATGTTTTACCTCTAGAACGCTTAGGGTAATTCCAAATCCATCGATAAAACTCAAAGCTTAATCTCTCCTTGCAACCCTCTGCAATATCCACTCTTTTTTTGTTATGAAAAAACCGAAATCTTCGAATAATTACTCTTATAAGACAGCGCCATCGAGGTGTATCAAGAAAAATAATGCTGGTTGCATGTTTCAATCTTAAAGGCAGTATGTCTGTGTAATTCCCATCCATAATCCAGTTTTTTCTCTCACACAGCTGTTGAACTGTTTCCTGCCAATCTTCCTCTCTTGGCTTGCCCCAATTTTTATTCCAAAAATGCTTATCTAAATGAATCATTGGTAATTGAAGTTTTTTACTGAGTTGTTTTGAGAGTGTCGTTTTACCCGCTCCTGCACAACCAATAATTAAAATCCGCTCACCTAGTTTATAATGTTCAATATGCATCATTAAATCACACCAAAATCTTAACAAAAAATGTCATATTTAATTTGGGATTCTCTCGATTCTTCCTTATAAATTCCACCTCAAAGCCACATTTTTTATAAAATTCGGGTGCCTGAAAATCACAGCTCACTGTATTGATATTATGCGATCCTTTAGATATTGCATGCTTTTCAAGAGCGGCAATAAGCTGTCTTCCATATCCCTTACCTCTATGATTTTCATCAATCCAAAGGTCTTGAATATGGATACATGAATACGAAGAAAAAGACTCTAAGACACCTATTACTTCACCTTGTTCATCAAAAAGTTCTAACGCAAAAGGTTGCCAATCAACGTTAACACCATGGCTTTTTTCATACGAAAGTAACCCCTCGCTCATTTTTTGCCGTGTTGTATCAGAAAGTTGCTGGGTAAACTCTATTTTTATATCACTCATTTAATTTTTCCTGGCAACAACTAACAGGCGCTCGGTCTCATGATTAATCAATTCTGATCCATCAGTACTACAAGTATTAATCACCTCAAAACCATTATCCTCAAGCAGTTCCTTAAGCTCAGTTACACTATAAACTTGTAGTGTTTGATAGGCAGTAGAAATCTCTGGCTCTTCACTACCTTTTTGTCGATGATAGATATCATATGACGCAAGCGTACCGCTCTCATTGATTGTACTATATTGAATCTCTCTTACCAGAGTATCACCGTCCCTTTTTTGCCAATCAATCGTTAACTTTGTGATGTTATCTTCATAAAGCAAGTACTCTAAATTAAATATATCAAACACATATAGGCCACCTTTATTTAAATTACTTCGGATATTCCCAAGTGCTTTTTTAAAGTCGCTTTTCGTTAAGTGCCCTATTGCATTAAAAATTGAAATCACTGCATCAAATTCACCAGCATGTGTTGTGCGTATGTCTCCCAATAAAAAAGGTACGGGAATATTTTGTTGCTTTGCTTTCTTTTGCGCAATGTCTAGCATCTTTGCATTGATATCTACACCCGTTACTTCATAACCGTGCTTTATTAAATGAAATACTTGCAAACCAGTTCCACAAGTTAAATCTAATACTGTTTTAACTTGATGCTGTTTTAAAAGCTGTTCTAATAATTGATTGATAGCGACTGAATTTTCCTCATTGAAAGCATCGTAGTGGTCAGACTCTTCATCATAATGTGATGCAGAAGCGCTAACGTGTATTGCTAAATTTTGACTCATTATTATTCCTCTATAAACTTAGATGCTTTTGCTCATGAAGTAGCAGCTACTTTGATTGACATGCCCTTCACGTTCAAAATCAACCTGATAGCCCAGTTTTTCATAAAAAGATTTTGCATGCTGAAAACTCATGGTTGATACCGAAGCCATCGTGCACCCCTCACGGCTTCCGAATGCATGTATTTTATCCATTAACTGTCTCGCCAAACCCTGATTTCTAAAAGGGCTATCCACCCACAGTTGGTCGGTGTAAATTTTACCATATAGCACAAAACCATTAGCGCCTGCTATCATTTGATGACTCTCATCACGTATAAAAAAACCAAAAGGTCGGGCTTCACCATAAGCTTTGGTTTCAGCATTAATCTTATCTGTTAGGTATTCTATATCTGAATTAGTAGGGCTTGTAGTAGACTCAATTTTCATTTGTTATCCCAATATATATGTATTTCAGGTGTTTTTTATGTTGCTACAAATTTTAATAAGCATCACAGAGGCCTAAATGGCCTCTGTGGCAAAGGATTACTAACAATCATTAAGATGTATGCACCTCTAGAGCTTTACTTATCCAAGCCGTTGCTTCTGGGTTAAACCATAATTTAGCTCGTACTTTTTCACTCATTTCCTGTGGCGATGGCATCTGTTTTAGGCCTTTCAAATCATCTGTTTGCCTGGCAACATCTTCCCAAAGCAACATGCCAGTCAAGAATGTTCGAGGACCTACTGAAAGGTACTCTTCAACAAGTTCTTCCCATTCTGTTGCAATCTCTTGTCCTACTTTTCCTATTGGATCTGAACTTAAATGATTAATAATTTTGTCATAAACAAGATCCCATCGACTTAGCCAATATGACAACATCGCTTGGCTTAACCAAAGACAACCTTCTGGTGTCAGTTCCAGCTGTGTCAATTTACCAGCCTGCATATCCTTTAGTAGACTCGATCCTAAGTGCGCTTGCTTAGAAAAAACCGACTTCATTTTCAACTGTAAATTACGAAAAAATAAGACAACTCGCTTACCTTCTGGACCAGTTGGATCACCCAACTCTTCATTGTTGATTTGTTCAATTATTTTTTCCCGCGCATCAAGCTCTTCAGGACATTGCTCATAAATAGTCAACAGTTCTTCAAACTGAGACTCATTTAATGTTTTTCCTGCCCAGGACACTTTTAATTTACTTCTTAATTTATTACTCATGTGGTACCTCGATATCAATAAAAGTGAATCGTTATAATCAGGCGTTTCGGATGGATTCAGGCGTTTTAGAATATCCCCAAGTACCGCAGTTACTTCCTGTAGTTGTGCGCTCTTTTCTTTGAGTACTTGCTGTTGAGCTTGCAGGTGAGCATAGACATTTTGATGCTTATGCAAAAGATCTTTAATTGCTTTAAGGCTAAAGCCAAAATACTTTAAAGACACTATCTGCTGTAACACTGCCAAATCTACCGCTGTATAACAACGATATCCATTTGATGAGCGATATGACGGTTTTAATAAATCAATCTTGTCATAGTGCCTCAACATCCTAATCGATATTTTCGTTAAATCACTAACTTCTTTTATACGCCATTCTGCCATTGAATTCGCCTCCCACTCATAACTTTATTGTATGACATAATGTCAGGGTCAATAGAAAAAAATACTTATTCATAAAAATAACTAATTTTTTTTCAGGTTCATTTAGTATCATTCAATATCACACCTTAAAACCCTATTGACCTCCCGATCTAACCCGTCACAATGAATTAAAAATAAGTCATAGTTATTTATTATTTGATACCACTTGATATCGTTTGATATCAAAAATGATAGGTTTGATATGGATTTTTTCACGATCACAGCTAAAGAGTTACATGCCTTAGAGGGCCTGCCTTATATTCAACTTAATAATTGTTGGGCTTTAATAAGCAGCAACTGTCAATGATGACTTCTTTTATCCTTTACTCCAAGAAGCGTAATATTTTGCTTAAAAAAGTTATTCCAAATTAATCCGCATAGCCTGTATGTAATCCACTTTCGTTGCATCCGAAATGCTTGAAAAAAAGCTTTTACCCAGACGATTATTATTCAACACTAACCAGTCAATACGCCCATATTCACGGGCTGCAGCATATGCACGTAACCTTTCAACGAGACAAGCCGCAACTTTTTGTTCTCGATGAGAAGGCAACACATAAATATCATGTACGTACATACCAATTTTTTTAAATAAGGTAAAATTCCTATTTGTTTCAGAAAACATCACTAAACCGATGGGTTGTATCGGCACATCATTTGCACAATATGAGATGAAACTTATTATTGCAGAAATCATGCTACACCTTAACCTAGAACTAGTTGACAATTACACAGCAAGTTTCAAGCGAAGCGGGCCTATATTTGCCCCAAGTCATGGAATGCCTATACGTGTTAATAGAAAGTGACGGCTATTTGTCTCGTTGTGGTTTACTAAATAACCTCCTGGAGGTGACAATTACAAAAATAGAAGAGGAAAATTATTTGAGCCTTAGAACCTCATGATAACTTGATTATCTCTCATAACTCATCATCCATGATACAACGTTATGAACAAGTCCATCAGGCTAGGAGCAATTTCAATTACTGCGAAATCAGACTGTGGACCCTGTGTAAAACGCCGGCACCTTAACTCTGCGTCACTGCAGGTGCTTTTTATCTGCAGTGACGCAGACATGCGTTTCAAAATTTCCAACATGAAATCAAACTACTTAAGTATCAATATTCAATCACGCTGAACGGGAATGAACAAAATAACAGCCCTAAATCCTTGCTTCGCAAGCACCCTTTTGATAAATTTTAATCAAGCATGACTGATGAATCTGTGAAACTCAGACGAAACCTTCGGGTCTTATGCAATAGCCACCATCATTCCCTAACCCAGTGGCCGGGCATTAGTCGGGAACCGTAAACCATCACCTGATTTCTTCAGGACCCTTTGTAACCAGCCAAAGCAAATTCCCCAGGAATTTGAACCTCACAATGCAAACCTGTATTGACCCAAAGCGCTTAGGCACGTTGTCTTGTCGAGCTCTTTTTCATTTAAAACTAAGGAGGAAAACCACTCAAAAACCGTTGTTTGATGTTTACAACTGATTTGCCGATGTGGGCCTTGTGGCGTAAGCCAAGTATCACCTTTGAGTGAACTGCCCAATCAACACTTAACGACGTCAGGGCAAATATTTTTAAGGTTTTATCATGCAAAAAAAATCATTGCGACAAACAGCCAATCATTACATCCAAAACAATAATTCCGGCTGCCTACGTGATAAAAAACAACGTCGTTATATCATTTATAAACTCATCAACGATTTATTTTATCTTGATGATGCTCCTTCAACATGGGAAGAACTGCCCCCCGAACAATTTCCTAAACTTGTCGCACTTTGGCATAAGAGAAAAATCAAATCTTCTACCATAATGAATCACATGACCGTCATACGAAAATTTCTACGAAGTCTTGGTTATGAAACCAGCGCACTCGAAAATCAAAACTTAGGGCTTACGAAGAAACTCAAAAACAAAAAATCACCCTGCATTAATCCTGTAATTTGGAAACAAGCTCAATCCCCTATTGCACGTATTTTATTAAGCCTTCAAATTCATTTTGGATTAACGTTAAGTGAGGCCATGCGAATTGTGCCTGCAATCCATGTTCAGGAGGCGCAGCTCTGGCTCACCCGAGAAATTACCTTCAATAACGAAGACAGATGTGTGCCCTTTCAAACGACAGATCAAACAAAAATTCTCGAGGAATTAAATCAACTCACGGCCAAGCACAAAAGCTTAATTGAAAGCCATGGGTACGCTACTGTGCTCTTTGATTGGCGTAAAGCTTTACGCGCTTTGGACCTTCCACCACGTAAGACATACCGTTACCTGTATGCGCACCTTCGTCAAAAGCAATTAATAACAACGCTCGGTCACTACAAAATGGCACTAGCCATCATGGATGAGATGGGTTTGAAGTCTCGTACTACGCTTTGGGGGTATTTGCGTGAGTAATCACAAATTAAAGAGCGCACAGTTTTCTATCAATGAACTCATCAAGTACATTCAAGGCTACTCCTATGCCAGCAAAGCGGACATGAAGCACATGTTGAACCGCTGCGTGAAAGATTTGCATGAGCTTGGTTTTAAACTCGCACATATTAAAGGCTTAAAACCAAAACACGTGCACGTGCTTGTAGCCCATTGGAAAAATCAGGGTAAAAACACAGCCACCATCAAAAACACCATGTCTAAACTTAGAAAAGCATCAAAAGCCCTGGAAAAACCTAATCTAGTGAAACCTAAAAACGATGCTTATCAAATTGAAAGACGAAGCTATGCCCCTAAGCACAACAAAGCGATTCATCACATTGATTTCAGCAAGTGCACCGATCCGCATATTCGTTTATCAATTGAAGGCCAAGCGCTGTTTGGGCTTCGTCGTGAAGAGTCCATGAAATTTGTATTAAGTGAGGCTTGGAGTGGAAGAAACCTTAAAATACAACCCAGCTGGACCAAAGGTGGGATCGGCCGAACCTTGAGCATCACAAATGAAAAGCAACGTCAGTGGCTTATCGAAGTATCTAAGCTAATTAAACCAGGTGAGTCACTGATTCCTGTCGATCGCACCTACAAGCAGCATTTAAGTCATTATCAAGCGCAAACTAAAAAAATGGGTGTTTCTAAGCTACATGGCCTGCGGCATGCTTATGCTCAAAAACGTTATCATGAATTAACCAAAGCATTTGATCCTAAAAAACAGGGGCTCATCTGTCCCTTAGCGGGAGGAGCAAGCTCTAAAGATTTGAAAGGCATTGAAAAAGATTTGGATCGGCAAGCTCGAATGATTTTGACCAGAGAGCTTGGGCATTCGAGAATAAATATTACTAAAATTTATTTGGGGTAAGAGTATTTAAAGTGGTGTGCTTAAAAACTTTCTTTCTCAACTAGATAAAGCATGAACTTTGTAAAAAGAACCCTGTAAAGTACCCATTAAAATGTTTTTTAAATTTGCAATAACCTCAGTAAGCCCCGTGATGCCTGGTCGGGACGGAAGGATTTGAACCTTCGACCCCTAGCACCCCATGCTAGTGCGCTACCAAGCTGCGCTACGCCCCGACTTCAGGCGCATAATAGCCTTCCATTTTATAAATAACAAGCATATTATCAAATGGGCAAATCCTGATGAATCCCTTTTCCTTTTTGCTTTCCCTTTTATTAATCTTTTAGTACAATATGCCCCCTATTTTTATTTTAATTACTTTAACACCAACATTAAGAAGGATCCTTACTTGGTTTTTGAAGTACAGTGAGGAAGCAAAATGGCAATATTGTCTGACGAACAAAAAACATCTATTCTAGCTAAAGCAAAAAAAAATTATGAAAGCTATCTCCGAGATAGCGCACATATCGCGAAAAGTTGTCGATTTAGGTCTATATTTGAGTCAAATTCTGTAGATGAAGACTTAGAAAAAAGCACCCATTTAATTATCCAAGAAATCTCTCATCTAATCTTAGAGTCAGAAGATAATATGTCTGATATATCAGATATAACGAATAGTTTAGAAGAAGACAGCTTAGGAGAAGACAGCTTCAAAGATGATATAACAGAGGTCGTTACAGAATCTTTTGAAAGAGCATTTACCAAAACACCTCCTCCTAGTCCCATAATGTTAGCGCACAACTCAAAATATCTAGAAGATCAAATAAAAATATACCTCGAGCATTTAGAAGAATCATTAAATGATGCAGACGAACAGCTTTGTATCGGTTGGAGAGAGGTTAATGATGGAATAGATTCTCTTCCGAATGATGAAGAAAATAACGATAATGAACCAGTTCAATTTGCCTATAGCTTATAACTCATTTGTACTGCTATTTAGTCAAAAGTGCCGTCTTTGCGAGCAAAGCAAAGGCGGCGAAATAAAAAAAATCATCATCCCTCATGAGATAAACCAAAACACCTGCCTATATACCCATTGCCAATGAAGTTGCGAGATCATAATTGCCTTTAAAGGTTGAAAGGCAATTTAAATCTTGAGGGAATGCAAAGACATGAGGGTATTTAAAACACTTGGAATGCTCCCTCTCCCTCAGCGGAAAACACACTA
>JAHZKF010000090.1 GCA_022600575.1 Gammaproteobacteria bacterium
AATTTCGATGCATTTAATAGCATCATTGACAATAACTTGATGATTTCCAATCCAAATATTTTGGTGCGATTTATTGGAGATTCTCTAGGTGATCGTGGTCGAAATGATTGGTTCATATTAAAAATATTGAGTAAATTAAAAGCGGAAAATGTTCATATGAGAACAACCATGTCTAATCATGACACTTTGTTTTTAGATGCGATGAAAAGACACGGTCGTCTCGCAAAAAAACATGCTTTAAAAGTGCTTGAAAAAGGATGGAAGCGAAGGGGGCATAGGCAAGGCAATTCATTTTTTGAATTTCAAGATTTATTAGAACAGGGATTTGTTTCAAAGACAGAGGTAGCTTCGCTGATTAAAAATGTTTATTTACCTACACTTGTTTTACTTGATTATTCTTTAGATAGTACGACAGGAGAATTGAGTATTATGAGTCATGCGCCAATTGATTTGCAGTCGATTCAAGAGTTGGCAGATCAATTTGAGGTGCAATATGAAGGTCCTTCAGTTCAGGGCTTGATGAGAACTATCGATGCAATTAATCAAGAGTTTGACTACGCACTTAAAGAGAGAAAAACGAATTTAGTGCTGCAAGCAGGCACAGCTGCTTATAAAGTGATGTGGATGCGTGAATTGCCACATAAAAATGAACCAGGGCTATATGCATCAAGAGGAAACCAAGAAACACGTAATATAGATAACATTATATTTATACATGGTCATGATAGAGGTCAAGCTGATCATAAAGTATCTCCAAGGGTTGTGCGACTTGATAACGGCATAGGAAAAGGAAATTTGAAAAGTAACGATGAAACGGAAGTTGTTTTTATCTCTGATGAGACGATTTTCCATTCGGTTAAGCCGCCTATTGATTTAACTCAAGATCGTAGTCATAAAGCTTATCTTAAAGGTGACACTGACTTGATTGATATGTCGGAAGTTGAGGTCGATGTGGTGGAAGCGGCAGAAGGTCAGGTTAAAAGAGGTATACAAGACCTTGGAAGTGACGAGTCGCACAGTTCGAGTAGAAAAAGATCTAAATCCTTCGTTGGAGAAAATAAAGAAAACCAAGAAAACCAAGAACAGCCTATTACAGAGGATGTTAAAGTAGATCAGGCCACAGCTGAAGTTTCTCGAGCAGCCGAGCATCCAGCTCCTATTACTGTATCACGAAGCATTAAAGAGAAATTGATGCGCATTAAGAGACCCGATTCTATTGGTAGCCTTAAAAAGAAATTAGAACGTATGTCAGATGAACTGGTGGATAAAAGACTAGCGCATAATGATCGTTTGAGGGCTTATAATAAGTTGGCTCATTCTGCAAAACTCTCAAAGAAGCCTAAGGAACAAAAAGAAGGTATGTATGCTAAGTTAGAAGTGAAAGCGGAAGAAATATCACAAAGTGAAGCAGTGATTGATGCGTTGAAAACTGAGATGGAAAGCCTAGAAGAGAGAATAGAAGAGCTTAAGTCTAAACCTGCATCATGGAGGTCCTATTTCGGTTTACGATAAAATGTAGTAGCTTAAACTTGATCTGACAGTCGCCTATTTTTCAGAAGTGTCTGTCAGGTCAAATTTGAGCTACTACAACTCAGGTTCATCCTAGTGTTTCGTTTTTGATTTTTTGTAACCAAGCTTTAGCTATTGTAGATAGCGTTTGATCTTGAGCACCAATGGCATAAACATGATGTTTTCCCTTGATGTCGTTGCCACACATTTCATCCAAAATATCTAGCCAGGCGACACGCTGACTATCATCATCCACTGCTCTCACTTTAGCGAGTAGCGGATAAATGCGGCTGAGCCAGTAGGCATCTATTGCCTTATCTAACCAGTTCGCCATTTCTGCTGTCATGCCATGGGCATTTTGATTTTTGCCTTTTTTAAAGCCTTCGTGCCATATTTTGTTTTTGATGTTGGCATTGTCAGGCCCATAAAGTGGATTGATTAAATCCATGGTTCGCTTACCAAGGCTGATAGCATGGGTTGTATCAGGTGCTTCATGCATATGTTCTTGAATGCCTCGTACGATATCAGTCCATTCAGCTTCAAATGCTTTTCTTTTGGATGCCGAGTAATTTTTCTTTTTGCTTGCTTCAAACTGTGCATATTGCGCAAGATCATCCCCATCAAGGACACTGGCTACCCACTGATTGTCTAATTGCTCTGTCATTTTAAATACCTCTAGTAATTTTGTTATCATTTGCCAATTGAAAGATTTATTGTTGTCTAAGCTTGAGAGCGTTTCTTTAATAAAGTTTGCCGCACTTAATAGCTTATTTGATTTTTGCTGTAACAAATCAGCTTGCATCATCAAGGTTTCTTTAACGTCAATCGATTGCTCTAACAATTTTTTGATTTGTGTTAGTTCAAAGCCCAGTGTTTTTAAAGCCATGATTTGTTGTAGCGTGAATAAATCTTTCTCCGTGTAGAGTCGATAACCATTGTCAGCTCGACAGCTTGGACTGAGCAGCCCTATTTTGTCATAGTGATGCAAAGTCTTAACTGACACATTCGCTAAATCTGCTAATTGTTTGGCTTGCCAAAAAGTCATCTTCTCTCTCTTTTTTCGAACAACAAAACGAGTATTGACTATTACCTTAGGTCAGGATCAAGTGTTTTTTCAATCTTTTGATGCTTATGCGATGAATGGTGGGGTAAGGAGGCAATGCTTATGTTAAAAACCCATGAGGTTAGGTTAGATTGCTTACAGGCATTTCTTTAAGAAAGTCAGTTAAATGCGGTTTTTTCTCAGATTCCAACATGTGACGCAGTTGTTCGATGGCTTCAAAATAATTGTCTTCAGTGAGTTTACCGCGCATGGCTTCAAAGCGTAGGTATACACAATAAGTATTAAGGACATCGGTTTCGCAATAATTACGAATGCCTGCTAAGTTTCCAGCTAAATACTCATCCCACACTTTAGCACCACTCATGCCCATTTTTCCCGGAAAGCCGAGCATGGTTGCAATTTCATCAAGCGGGGCAAAGGCTTTGTTTTGGTAAGCGGCTAATACATCCATTACATCCAGATGTCGGTAGTGAAAGCGGTTTAAATAATTATTCCAACGAAAGGCTTGTTCTTGATCACCAACTTCCCAATAAGATGGTGCCTGAATATTGTGCAATAGCGCACGATAATGCAAAACTGGCAGGTCAAAGCCACTGCCATTCCAGCTGACAAGTGTTGGGGTATGTTTTTCTAGACCTGAAAAAAAACGTTGAATCAGTTCAGCCTCAGAGGAATTTTCATCACCGAGAGACCAAACTCTTACATCATTGCCTGCTTGCATAACAAGTGAGATGGCAACAATGCGTTGTAGGTGATGTTGCAGAAAGGTGCGACCGGTTTTTTTTTGGCGAAGGGCAAATAAGGCCTTGGCTGTATCAGCGTCTGATAGACCGTCTAAATCATATAATTTTCGGCCTGAATCAACATCAGGAACGGTTTCAATATCAAAAACAAGGATAGACATGGTAAGCCTTATGCGGATAGATTGTTTTTATGAGGCTTAATGTATCAGATGTTGTCTGTAAGGCAAGTGAAAAGGGAGTGATTCTTCGTGACAAGGAAGTCACGAAACGGTAGGATAAGTGCTATTTGAGTAGGTAAGAAGCCTGAATTGGAGAGTATTGATGGCGTCAGTTCGATTAATTTTATTAGGTGGCCCGGGTGCGGGAAAAGGGACACAAGCTGAGAGATTAGCAGAAAAGTTTAATATTCCAAAAATTTCAACGGGTGATATGTTGCGTGCAGCGGTCAGTGCAGGTACACCACTTGGGATGAGCGCAAAAAAAATCATGGATGCGGGGCAATTGGTTTCAGATGATATTATCATTGCTTTGGTGAAAGAACGTTTGGCTTTGCCTGATTGTGAGCCAGGTTTTTTGTTGGATGGTTTTCCTCGAACCATTCCGCAAGCAGATGCTTTGGTTGCAGCAAAAATAGCGCTCGATCATGTGGTTGAAATCGCCGTAGATGATGAAGAAATTGTGAAGCGAATTAGTGGTCGGCGTATGCACCTGGCTTCAGGCCGTGCGTATCACATTCATTATAATCCACCTAAAGAAGAAGGGATTGATGATGTGACAGGTGAACCATTAGTGTTACGTGAAGATGATGACGAGGGTATTATTCGAAAACGTTTAGATGTATATCATAAGCAAACAGAGCCTTTAATTCATTACTATCAAAATGAGGGTGCGATGGGTACAGAAGGCGTGCCTCAGTTTCATCGTATATTGGGAGAAGGTTCGGTTGATGATGTGTTTCAGCGAATTATTTCGGTGCTAGTCTAGGAGATTAAATCAGATGAAAACATATGATGAAATAATAGCTTTAGATACCAGTAATTTTGAGCGTATTATTGCAGAAGAACCAATTGTCTTTGTTGATTTCTGGGCGACATGGTGTGCGCCTTGTACACAATTTTCAGCAGTTTATGAACGGGTTGCTGCAGCGTATAAAAATATTTTGTTTGCAACGGTAGATGTAGAAAAGGCACCTGAGTTGGGAGAAATGTTTGAAATTCGCTCGGTTCCACATATCATGGCTTTTAAAGAAGGCATTGCGATTTACTCTGATTCAGGGAGTGTCCCTGAATCCGTTTTAAAAGAGCTAGCAGAGCAAGCGCTAACGGCTGATGTTAGCGCAATTAAAGAGCAAATAGATACGGCTGAAGAGTAGCGTTTTTTTTAATCAGTCAAAAAATTGAGTAATAAAGATGCAGCGAGTTTCGCTGTTTGATTATTTAAGTCATAAGGCGGGGCAAGTTCAACAATGTCGAGGCTGATGACTTTGCCACTTTGTTTGAGTTTGCGTAATGCTTTTAGAGCATAGTTTGGGTCAATGCCAAGTGGTTGAGGTGCACTCACACCTGGGGCAACAGCGGCATTAAACACATCTAAGCACACAGAAACATAAATATGCTCATGTGTATCAATGATACGTTCAACAAAGGTTAAATCGTTCGGGTTATCATGAATATCTTCTGCTAAAAGATACGTTACGTTTTGGTTTTTTGCATATTCGAACAAACGCGCTGTATTCGAGAAGGGTTGTATACCTGCGCAATAATAATTGAAAGGCATATGATTTAAATCAAGATATTCTTTGATTTGTCGAAAAGGGGTACCAGAACTGCCTGCCTGGTCCGTGGTTTGTGGTCGTAAGTCAAAGTGAGCATCTAAGTTGAATATGGCAATGTCTTTTTGCTGGGTACTTAAACCTTGAAAGTGTCCCCAGGCGGTTTCATGCCCACCACCTATTACAAGAGGGGTTAAACCCAAAGCAAGGATGTCGGCGACGCGTTGTTTGAGTTCTGTTTGCGCTGCCTCTAAATCATCATTAAGGCAGCCAACATTGCCTGCATCAAAGAGTTGAAAGGCAGTGTGCAGTGGTAATTTAGCAAACGCTTGTCTTAAGGCTTGAGGCCCCTCGCTTGCGCCTCTATTGCCTAAGTTTCGGCTAACGCCAGTATCAGATTCAAAGCCTAATAAAGCATATCCACTGAGTTTCTTTGAGGGAGGATGGTTTAAATCTAGAGGTTGTATGATTTGGTAAATATATTCGTTTGCGAGGGCATCGGCTCTGCCGGACCAAAGGTTCATATTCGTGAGGGGCGAGTAGTGTGTCATAAGAAGAAAATTTATTTTGAAAAAGAATGAGTTATTTTATGATGAAGCGCTTGCTATTGTCATTTAAATATTTAAATAATACGTCAAAAGTAAGCTGGATACTTTGGAGTGGGTGTGCATTTTATTTATCAATATTTAAGGCGAGGTACTTCTTTGTGGCGGAGTCCGTTAGCCGAGCGTTTTACGCAACACGACTCTTTTAATGGAAAAAACTTGATTACAGAGGCTTTTAATCCATTATTTCAAGCTGCTTTTTCAAAAGAGAAGCAAGTGGCCTTGGAGATAAGACAAGATATTGTATTAGAGGCTTATGAAAACGCTTTAAGGAATCGAGATAGGCCAAGCCGTGTCTTTCAATTGATTGATGCTATCCCTCAAGATTTAGGTTTGGACGGTAAATTAAGTTGGTTAGCGAATCGTTTTGAACAATATCCATTAATGCCAGTGATTACGGTTCATCCAACCTATCCTTTAAAGCTTCAAGCAATGATTGATTTATGTCATATCGTTGATGGTTTGGTTTTGTTGACTGGGAATGAAGAAGATCTACAAGACAGAGTTAAGTTAGTTCAGATGATGCGCGAGTGGGCCGAAGGCCGACTTGTGCCTCTCAATAATTTAACACCAAAAGATGAAGGCGCTTTTGCTTTGTTTTTATATCAACGTATTCTTGCGACATTTCCTGAATTTTATGAGCAAGTTGTAAAATACTTTCAGAAAGTGTATGGGGGAGAATATGAGCTGGTTTCGGGGTGTTTAAAACGACCTGCGATGAAGTCATTTCGTCATGTATTTAGTTGGTGTATGGCCGATTTTGATGGTAATCGTAATCGTACGAGAGAAACCCTTGAGAGTACAGTGCCTTCGCAACAGAATGCGATTCTAGTATTGTATTTATACACGCTAAATTCTATTTTAAATCAGCTCAATGTAGAGCAACACCTTTTTCAAAGGTCTGTGCTTAAAGATCTTCGTACTGATTTTGAACGTTGCATAGAGGCTATTAAAGCGGGTATTTTGTTTGATTTTGCAGGAAGCAGGCGATTTAAAAAGCAGGTTTTATCTAAACTGTCGAGCGTTGCTGATTCTTTTAAAACAGGATTATTAGGTGATGAAAAATTATCCCGGTTGGTTTTTTCTTTGCATGATTTAGTTGATTTGGCAGGATTTTTTGGCGGGTTGAAGGAATATACACGTCAGACAACGCAACTGAATCAACGTGTCTTAAAAGAGTTATGTTTGTTTTTAGTGGACGAGTTTAAAGAAATCAAACTCTTTATGAATGGACGTACATATGAGGCATTGTTGCCACATGAAAAACAAAAAATATTGATGGAGTTAAGTAAACATCCGCGTTATTTTGAGCAACTTAAAAAGGATGCGGATAGATTTGGAGAAGAGACCCAACAAGAGTTGGCAAGGCTATCGTTCATTTTGGAGCATCAAGATATTTTCCCATCCTATATTTTCTCTGATACGGAGGGTAAAGCCAATTTAGACGAAGTTTTATTATTATTTCATTTTGCCTCTTATTTATCGGGTGGTTTACGTATCGGACAAATTAGGCGGTATCCTGTAAATCCGCTTATTTTGTGTGAAACACCGAAAGATATGAATAACTTTTTAAAAACATTATCAGCTATTTTTGCAGATCCAGCGCTTAGGGACAAAATGGTTGAAAGTCACTTTTTTTCTTATGTGGGAGGGCCGAGCGATTTAGGAAAGAAAGGAGGCCTTTTAATCTATTTCTCTTTATTGCGAGCATTTTTTGATGCATCTAACACACTCGGGGCGTATAAGAAGGAGCACCAAGAATTAACGAATGTTAAGTTGCGTGTACTGAATGGTTTTGGTGGTGATATGAAACGACGTCATGGTGCTGCGGCACTCGAATTACACTCGACACAGCAAAAGTTTGATGCATTTATCAATTTAGGGGCAACACTGGGGTATCTTGGGTATTTACACCGAGTCGTAGGACATCCTCCCGAGAGTTATTTTAGAGCACAAGAGCTTGAACAATTGAAAGTGAATCATCCAAAAGCTGCTCATGCATTGGAATTAATTGAATTGCATGGTATTAAAAAATACGAAGTATTTATCAGTAGCTCACCTAACAAGGCATTACTTTCATATTTAACTTCTTTTGAGTTAGAAAAAGCATTGAATATCAGTTCTCGAGCTGGTTCAAAGGTTAATTTGAGCGATCCTACTGATATTAGGGCAATCGGGGTTGTTAATTTATATTTGTTGACCGGTATTCAGTGGGATAATTTCATGAGTTTGGAAGGGATACTTGATTTACAACTGGATGTTTTATCACATCTTAAGTGTTTGTTTGATGAGTTGACTGTTCTAAAGGATATTGTTTATAAAACGTTGTTTTCGATAGCGGTCAGTGATTTTGAAGATGCTTGGCTTCGTATCAATGAAGCGGTTCCTACTTATTCGCAGCTTAAAGAATGGGCTGAATTATATCGAGTCGATACAATGCCGGAAGATAAACAATTGCATTGTATGCTTGCACATATTGAACTGAGGGCAAGAGAGATATTAGAGAAAAGCATCTTATTTTTTTCTGAAAACCAACATGCAGGAGCAGAGACATATTTAAAGAATGCTGAGCATGAAGGTTTATCTGTGAATGAAGTTGCTTTAGGCTTTATGGACAGTTTTGAAGGAGAAATGCAGCAGTTGGCAGAAGAAACACGTGCACGCAGGCCTTATTTTGCACGATTGCGTGCTTGTGTTAAAGCATACGAAGCGCATCCATCTGAAGAAACAAAAGAAAATGTTGTATTGGCATGTCGAGGCGGGGGATGGATAGTCACGGGTCCTCGTCTGATTTCTGAAAAAATAAGTCCGCTGCATCAACAAGCTATTTTAGGCGAAAAGGTGGCTTGTTTAGAAGATTAATCACTTGTTATGACCATTTAAGTATTTAAATCATACGCCAAAAATGGATTTGGCTTTAGGGAGTAGTTGTGCATTTTGTTTATCATTTAAGAAGGGGGGCTTTGTTGTGGCAGCGTCCAGTATCTCGAGGTTTCACGCAGTCTACGTTGTTTCATGGAAAAAACTTGATTGAGGAGGCTTTTAATCCATTATTTCAAAATGCTTTGTCAAAAGACAAGCAGATGGCCTTAGAGATAAGACAAGCCATTATATTAGAAGCTTATAACAATGCTTTAAGAAATAGAGACAGACCAAGTCGTGTATTTCAATTGATTGATTCGATTCCTTATGATTTAGAAGTGGAGGGTAAACTGGGTTGGTTAGCGAATCGTTTTAAGTTGTATCCGCTTATGCCGGTCATTACTGCGCATCCAACTTATCCTTTAAAGCTTCAGGCTATCATTGCTTTATGCCATATTATTGATGCTTTGTTGATGCTTGAGAACAATGAGGAAGACCTACAAGGCCGGGTCAAGTTGATTCAAATGATTCGTGGATGGGCAGAGGGTAGACTTGTGCCTCTTAAACCGTTTACCCCAAAAGATGAAGCTGATTTTGCTTTATTTTTATATCAACGAATCCTTGCTACATTTCCTGAGTTTCATGAGCAAGTTGTCAATTACTTTGAGAAAGTTCATGGCGGGGAATATGAAATGATTTCGGGCTATTTAAAGCCTTCTGTGATGGAATCCTTTCGTCAAGTGTTTAGTTGGTGTATGGCTGATTTTGATGGTAATCGTAATCGTACAAGAGAGACGCTTGAGAGTACGGTGCCCTCTCAACAGGATGCCATTTTAGCGTTATATTTATCTAAATTAAACCTGATTTTAAGTAAATTAAATGTAGAGCAGCATCTTTTTGAAAGGTCTGTATTAAGCGATATGCGAGCTGATTTTGAGCGCTGTGTGGAGGCCGTTAATGCAGGTATTTGGTTTGATCTTGAAGGAAGCCGACAACTTAAAGGACGCGTTTTATCTAAACTTTCGAAAGTTGTTGATTCTTTTAAGACAGGGAACGCATCTGATAAAAATTTGGCGCGATCAGTTTCTTCTTTGCATGATTTAATTGATTTAGCCGGATTTTTTGGGGGGCTAAAAGAATATACACGCCAGACAACACAGCTGAATCAACGCGTTTTAAATGAGTTATGTTCACTACTTGTAGATGAGTTTAGAGAAATTAAACTCTTTATGAATGGACGCACATATGAAGCATTGTTACCGAATGAAAGACAAAAAGTATTGATGGAGTTAAGTAAGAACCCGCGTTATTTTGAAGAGCTTAAAAAGCATGCGGATTCGTTTGGGGAGGAAACCCAACAAGAGTTGGCACGACTGTCATTTATTTTGGAGCATCGAGATATTTTCCCGTCCTATATTTTTTCCGATACAGAGGGTAAAACGAATTTGGATGAGGTCTTATTACTGTTTCATTTTGCATCTTATTTATCAGGTGGTTTACGTATCGGGAAAATTCGTCAGTATCCTGTGAATCCGCTTATTTTGTGTGAAACGCCGAAAGATATGCATAATTTTCTAAAAACGTTATCAGATATTTTTGGCGATTCAGCACTGAGAGACAGAATGGCTCAAAGTTATTTTTTCTCTTATGTCGGCGGGCCTAGCGATTTAGGAAAAAAAGGAGGTATTTTAGTCTATGTCGCTTTGTTGCGAGCACTTCTTGATGCATCTGAAACACTTGAGGCGCATCAGAAATTATATGAAAAGTTAGTGAGTGTTAACTTGCGTGTACTCAATGGATTTGGTGGTGACATGAAGCGACGTCATGGTTCCGCAGCGCTTGAAAGGCATTCAACACAACAAAATTTTGATGCCTTTTTAAATTTAGGGGCGACATGGGGCTATTTAGGGTATTTGCACGGTGCTATGGGACATGAATCGGAGAGTTATTTCAGAGCGCAAGAGCTTAACCAGTTGAAAAGACATCACCCAGAAGTTGCTCATGCCTTGGAATTAATCGAATTACATGGGGTTAAAAAATATGAAGCTTTTATCAGTAGTAAATTTAATAAAGCATTACTGTCATATTTAACTTCTTTTGAGCTTGAAAAAGCGATGAATGTGAGTTCTCGGGCCGGTTCAAAAGCAGATTTGGCTGATCCCACCAATGTGAGAGCCATAGGTGTTGTTAACTTGTATTTATTGACAGGGATTCAGTGGGATATTTTTATGAGTTTGGAAGGGATACTGGATTTAGCGCCCGATGTGTTAGTACATCTTAATTGTTTGTTTGATGAGCTAACGGTCATCAAAGATATTGTTTATAAAACGTTGTTTTCGATAGCGGTCAGTGATTTTGAAGATGCTTGGCTTCGTATCAATGAAGAAGTGCCTAGCGATTCACAACTTAAAGAATGGGCCGAATTATATCGTACAGATACAGTGCCGGAAGATAAACACTTGCATTGTATGCTCGCGCATATTGAACTGAGGGCAAGAGAGATATTAGAGAAAAGCATTTTATTTTTTCCTGCAAACCAACGCGCAGAAGCAGAGGCATATTTAAAAAATGCTGAGCATGAGGGTTTGCCAGTGAATGAAGCTGCTTTAGGCTTTATGGACCTTTTTGAAGGAGAAACGCAGCAGTTGGCAGAAGAAACACGAGCACTTAAGCCTTATTTTGCACGCTTGCGCGCCTGTGTTAAAGCATACGAAGATAACCCATCTGAAGAGGCCAAAGAAAATGTTGTGCTGGCGTGTCGAGGTGGGGGCTGGGTAGTCACAGGCCCTCGTCTGATTTCTGAAAAAAGATCGCTATTGCATTCGCAAGCCATTTTAGGAGCAGAGATGGCTTGCTCAGAAGAGCAAACACTTGCTATTAAACTGTAAGTGCTTAGATAATAAGGCCGGATTTAAACAGAAGGATAAGCATAATGGAACATCATATAACAGCGCCCACAGGGACAACATTACAAGCTAAGTCTTGGTTAACAGAAGCAGCATTAAGAATGCTCATGAATAACCTTGATTCAGCGGTTGCAGAACATCCAGAATCCTTGATTGTATACGGAGGCCTCGGAAAAGCCGCACGAAATTGGTCGTGTTATGAACAAATTATTGAATCATTAAAAAGTTTAAATGATGATGAAACCTTGCTCATTCAGTCAGGTAAACCAGTAGGTGTTTTTAAAACACATACAAACGCACCGCGTGTATTGCTTGCAAATTCTAATTTAGTGCCTCATTGGGCAACCTGGGAAAAATTTCATGAGCTTGATAAAGCAGGCTTAATGATGTTTGGGCAAATGACAGCAGGGTCTTGGATTTATATTGGCTCCCAAGGCATTGTGCAGGGGACTTACGAAACCTTTATGGAAGCAGGACGCCAACATTTTGGAGGCGATTGGCAAGGCAGGTGGATATTAACCGCGGGATTAGGCGGTATGGGTGGTGCACAACCGCTTGCAGCGGTGATGGCAGGTGCTTCTCTTTTAGCTGTTGAATGTGATGAAAGTCGTATTGATTTGCGATTAAAAACAAAGTACTTAGATTATAAGGCCACTAGTCTAGATGAAGCACTGGCATTAATAGAAGAGGCGCGAGTCAATCAGCAGCCTATTTCTGTTGGGCTTTTGGGGAATGCAGCAGCGATTTTACCTGAGATGGTGCGTCGCGGCATAAAACCTGATGTCGTGACTGACCAGACCAGTGCACATGATCCTTTAAATGGTTATTTACCCCTTGGCATCTCGATGGAAGATATAACTGAACTGCGGCGAGATAAACCAGAGTGGGTGATTAAAGAGGCGAAGCGCTCGATGGCAACTCATGTTGAGGCGATGCTCGCATTTCATCAGCAAGGGATTCCAACCGTTGATTATGGAAATAATATTCGTCAAGTGGCTTTTGATGAAGGGGTGTCAAATGCCTTTGATTTTCCAGGTTTTGTCCCTGCTTATATTAGACCACTGTTTTGTGAAGGCATAGGCCCTTTTCGCTGGGTTGCATTGTCGGGGGATCCTGAAGATATTTATAAAACAGATGCGGCGGTTAAAGCATTGTTGCCTGATAATAAACGGGTCCATCGTTGGTTAGATGAGGCTCGTGCACGCATATCATTTCAAGGATTACCTGCTCGTATTTGTTGGTTGGGCTTAGGTGAGCGAGCAAAGTTGGGACTTGCATTTAATCAAATGGTTAAATCAGGTGAACTGAAGGCACCGATTGTGATTGGACGCGATCACCTAGATTCAGGTTCAGTTGCGAGCCCTAATCGAGAAACAGAAGCAATGAAGGATGGCTCAGATGCGATATCTGATTGGCCACTACTGAATGCTTTATTGAACACAGCGAGTGGTGCGACCTGGGTTAGCCTTCATCATGGAGGAGGGGTTGGTATGGGCTTTTCTCAACATGCAGGTATGGTGGTTGTGGCAGATGGAAGTGATGAAGCAGAAGAAAGGCTTAAGCGAGTGTTAACAAATGACCCTGCAACAGGTGTGATGCGACATGCGGATGCGGGGTATGAGACAGCCATTCAGTGTGCTAAAGAAAAAAATCTTAATTTACCGATGTTAGAGCGTGATCATGTTTGAGTTAAAGCCAGGTGCACTGACACTTGATAATATTCGTGAGTTGTTTGATACACCTCAAAACATTCAATTAGTACCTACAGCATATGAGGCAGTTGATGCATCATACGCATTAATACAAGATGCGGTTTTAAATGACATCTGTGTTTATGGTGTTAATACGGGCTTTGGTTTGTTAGCCAACCAAAAAATTGCAACAGAAGATTTAAAAGATCTTCAACGGCGTTTGGTGCTGTCGCATGCCGTGGGTGTGGGTAGCCCTTTGTGTGATAAAACAGTGAAGTTAATCCTGTTATTAAAAATAAACAGCTTAGCACGTGGATACTCAGGGGTATCGCGTGAGCTGATTAATCAATTAATAGCACTCTATAACGCAGGTATTTGTCCTTTGATTCCATCTAAAGGGTCTGTTGGGGCATCGGGTGATTTAGCACCGCTTGCACATATGGCAATGACTTTAATTGGTGAAGGTGAAGCGTTTTTAAATGGGGAGAGAATGTCAGCCAAAGAAGCTTTGGCGCGTGTTGAAATGACCCCGATTATTTTGAGTGAAAAAGAAGGGTTGGCAGTACTTAATGGTACACAAGTTTCAACGGCCATTGCGTTGATGGGTTTTTTAAAGACACAACGAAATTTTGCTGTGGCGAGTATTTCAGGTGCACTGAGTATCGAGGCGGCAGCCGGTACGACAAAATTTTTACATCCTTTAATTGTTAAAGCAAAAAACAATCAAGGAGGATGTGTTTTTTCATCAGTGATGATGGAATTACTTGATGGCAGCGGTATTCAACAAGCATACCAAGAAAAAAGCTTTCGGGTTCAAGATCCCTATTCTTTGCGGTGTCAGCCACAAGTGATGGGTGCGATTTGGACTTCTTTGCGAGATGCAGGGACACATCTTATTAACGAAGCAAACGCTGTTTCAGATAATCCTTTGGTTTTTCTGCAATCAAACGAAGTGGTGTCTGGTGGTAATTTTCATGCTGAAATGACAGCTTTTAACGCTGATTTTTTAGGAATTGTAGGTTCAGAGATTGGTGCTATAGCTGAGCGTCGTATTGCATTGTTGATGGATAAACATATCAGTGGGTTGCCTGCTTTTTTGGTTGAAAATTCAGGGTTAAACTCAGGGTTTATGATAGCGCATGTCACGGCTTCAGCTTTAGCCAGTGAAAATAAAACACATGCGCATCCTGCGTCTGTGGATAGTATGCCGACCTCTGCGAATCAAGAAGATCATGTCAGTATGGCAACGTTTGCAGCGATGAAGTTAAATACCATTGCTGATAATGTGTTAACAATTTTAGCGGTAGAAACATTAGCTGCATGCCAAGGTATTGATTTTCGTGCTCCACTAAAAACATCGAGTGCTTTACAATATTATGTTGATTCGCTGCGTGCTGATGTGCCTTTTTATAATGAAGATCGTGATCTGGGGCTTGACATGCGCTTAAGCGAGGCTGTGATTAGTCAAGTGGATTATACGGCTGACATAAGAAGGAAATTATTTGATGTTGTATGATTTAGTGATTAAAAATGCACATTTAGCCGTGATGGATGAGGCATATACGGTATATCCATGTGCACATGTTTGTATTATCGATGATGAAATTGCTGAGATTGTAACGGATGGGCGTGTTCTAGAAGCCAAATATGTACTTGATGCGAGAGGGCGTTTAGTCACACCTGGGTTAATTGATTGTCATACACATCTTGTTTATGCCGGCAGTCGCGCATCAGAGTTTGCTAAGCGATTAGAAGGTGTCTCGTATGAAGACATTTCAAAACAAGGGGGTGGCATTCGTAGCACAGTAGCTGCTACACGTGATTGTTCGGAGGATGAACTAACACAACTCACACAAGCGCGTGCCGAGATGATGCTTAAGCAAGGGACGACGACAATAGAAATTAAATCAGGTTATGGGTTAAATCTTGAAACAGAAGTGAAGCAATTAAACGTTGTATCATCGCTTAAAAACAGTTTGCCCATGACGGTTATATCTACCTTTCTTGCCTTGCATGCTATGCCTGCTGAGTATCAAGATAAAGAGGCTTATGTAGATGACGTTATTCAGAATATATTACCTGTTGTTGCATCAAAGTACTTAGCTGTTTTTGTAGATGCTTTTTGTGAGTCGATAGGATTTACATCGGCCCAAGTTGAACGTTTATTTCACGCAGCAACCGAACTTGGTCTAAAATTAAAGTTGCATGCCGAGCAGCTCAGTAATCAACAAGGAGCTGTATTGGCTGCGCGTTATCATGCATATTCGGTCGATCATTTAGAATATTTGGCTGAAAGTGATTGTGAAAAGCTTCAAAATCAACGCACAGTTGCCGTTCTTTTACCGGGTGCTTTTTATTTTTTAAAAGAAAAAAAATGCCCACCGGTTAAAGCCTTGCGGGAAAATAATATTCCAATTGCGATTGCAACAGATGCAAATCCTGGAACCTCTCCTTTTTTAACGTTACCGCTGATGATGAACATGGCGTGCATCTTTTTTGGGTTAAGCATAAAAGAAGCATGGCGAGGTGTTACCCTGAACGCAGCTAAAGCACTGGATTGCGAAGCAGAGCGAGGTAGCCTTGAGATAGGGAAGAAAGCAGATTTAGTGATTTGGTCGTGTGATAGTTTAGAAGAGGTTGTATATTCTCCATCGGCGATTAATTGTGACGTTGTGATTCAATCGGGATCTATTGTTTAGGGGCTGTTGACATATATGGACCCTGCCAGGTCTTGCAATAGGTTGTCCCATTATTTTTAGCAAGTTAGGTTGAGATGCAGTCATATATTCGGCCTCTGGTTAAGTGAAATACGTTCACTTGGGCCCTGATAGTTATC
>JAHZKF010000091.1 GCA_022600575.1 Gammaproteobacteria bacterium
CCTGAGTTTAAAGCGAAATTAAACGAAGCTTTTAAAAAGCAAGGGCGCATACCACCTACGGTATGTTTTGAGACGTTGTTAGCGGGTGACTTATATAATGATCTTACACCGGGTACAACATTATCCAATATGAGTGAAAGGCTTTATCAGGATTGGAATGAAATACGTAAAAAGAAAGAAAAAGCGCATTTTGTTGTGAAAGATCAGAATGGAGAAGAGGTTGTTTTATATTGCTCTGATGAAAAGTATGATGCTTATGAAACAAAAAATTTTATAGATTCATCAAAGCTTTTGATCATGTATATGCACTTGCAGCATATTGCGAATCGGATGACTGCAGGAAATACGTATACGATTAAAATGCTGGATGATAATCCGGATATATTAAAGCAATTAAAGGCTTGGTTTTATGCCAATCCGGAATTGATTCCAAGTGGTTTTACATTTCAGCTGGTGCCTTGTTGTCTTGATAAAGGCAGAAGACATGCTATTCCCGTATCGCTTAAAGAGCTTGATTTACAAAAGGATGTGATTTGTGGGGTAGGTCCAATTAACCAAGTTTATCAAGAGGATATTTTACAGGTAATAGCAGCGGTGCAAGCAGCCCCTCGTGATGAAAAACGTCCAGATGTTTGTAAAATTTTTGAAGCACTCATGAAGCAACTGAGTGTCAAATCGAGGTATTCTAATTGGTTTGGCTTATCGAAGTTTATGGATACTTTTTTTAAAGAAAAGGATGTGATTGGAACACCAGATGATGAGCTGACAGTAGCTTATTTTCGGGATCGTTGTTAGGCTCCAGAACCTCAGTGCCTACGTGCCCTGGCTTGTCCCTGAGGGATCCTCATTTTCTTAAGAGGGTTATTTTGTTTGGATAACACACAAAATGTCGTCATTGCGAGCGTAGCGAAGCAAACCAGGGTCATTATTTACATGAAAATGTCTCTGGCTTGCTTCGCTACGCTCGCAACGACGGCAAAAGAAAAGCTGCCACTTAAAAGCAATCTTAAAAATAACAGCATCTAAAAAAAGTGACCACCCCTACTGTAAGTGTTGAAATTATAACCAATTTAGATTGTAATTTTTCAACTTAAATTTGTATGAGATCAAGTCATGGCATTAACTGATAATGATATTATGATGATAACGGCTACACTGACAGGATATATTTCAAATATGCCTGCTGAGTCAGCTGAAGATTTACAAGCATTGGTTAATGCATTGCGCTCGCTTGAATATGGCGGGTCAAATGTTGTAATAGAGACTAGAATGCAAGCGGGTATTCAGGCTATTCGTGAATATATGCTCCCTGAATCTGGTTATTCTACGCCTGAGAACAGGTCAGAATTTAATTTTGTTTGTCATAGAGTGGTTACTGAACGCATACGTCACTTTGAAGCGCAGCAAAGACAGCTGCAGGGTCGGTATGGCAGAAATAGTAATACTGGGCGTTCGGCAGCTATCCGTATACCGTTAACAACTGATGACGCCGAGTTACGGGGATATCGAACGTTTTCAGAGCAAGCATTTGCTAGTGCTCATTTTTCTGGCATTGTTGATGGCATGTATTTAGAGTCTGACCCTAGGGTAATTGCTCAAATGCAATTACTTGAATTTTATGTTTGTTTCATGTTTTTGGTATGTTCAACCGTTGTTGCAAGAAATAATAATATGTCTGAGCAAGCACAATCTAGTTCGGCGCAACAATCTTTATCAAGCATGACGAGTTCTCCTTTGGGAGCCTTATCTGAGTTTTATGAACAAACTGCTAATACTGTCCATACGACACCTGCAGGAATAAGGGTGCTCAGTTTTGATTATGATGGGTGTCTGGATACGGAAGATGCCAGGAGGAGGGCGCTTTATCGACAATGGCAAATATGGAGGGATGTTCCTCGGGGTGTAATGAGTAACACTGATGCCGCCCCTGTTGTTGAAGCAGAATTGGTATCTACAGAAGTGTTAGCGACTGCAACAGTTTTAAATGCCACAGATACTGTTCCGGAATCTGAGTTTTCAACGCCAGTTGCGAGACCTGTTTCTGGTTTATCAGAAGTAATTGTTCCTGCTATACTCATTGTTGTAGAGCATCCCATTCATCGATCTACGGTATCAACTTCTTTTTTCTTTCAGCCAAGGCGAGAAGAGCATCCACAAGAGCATCCACAAGTAGAAGAGTTATCTGATAATGAGGGTTTTGAATCAGGATATAATTAGATCCCTTCTTCCCTTGGGGAGAAGGTGTCGCGTAGCGACGGATGAGGGTGCTATACATATTAATGAATAGAATTTAATCACTATTACCTTGTGCGTTATACAGGGTTCCAATAAGTCCTGCGACAAAGGTAACACCGCAAATAATAAGGTAAGCAAGCATAGGCATCATTCCCCCCCAAGCGGCTTTGGTGACTGCGTAATCGACAGAGTTAGCATTGATTGTCAGTATACCTACGGTGTAACAAACAGGGATAACAAAAAGCATAATCAAAGCGAGTCCACGCGCTTTGAGTCCAATTAAAATGAGCATGATACCGGTGATAAAATTTGAAATGCCAAAGACACCGAGTAGGCGTAATAAATCAGAAGCTTCAGGGCCCGCTAAATTAATTTTTGCAATATGTAGCGCTGAATACTCTAATCGGAAGGTGTGCATGATGCCGCGAACTAAATCGTAGCAGCCAAGGAGGATTGTAACGATTGATACGAACATGGGTACTCTTGTTTTTTCATCCATGTATTTTCTCCTTTTAAAATAAAAAATTAAGTTAACAAACGCTTGGTAATATCATAATAAATCATACTTAAGGCTTCTAAGTCATCTAAATTAACACATTCGTTGACTTGATGGATGGTTGCATTAATGGGGCCAAGCTCGACAACTTCAACACCAAAAGGTGCAATAAAACGTGCGTCGGATGTGCCTCCACTGGTTGAAAGTTCTGGTGTTTGCTGCGTATGTTTGGTGATGGCATGAACACATGCATCTACGAGTGCTCCTGATTCAGTGATAAAGGGCTCGCCGTTAACGCGCCAACTGATTGTAGGGTTCAGCTTATGCTTTTTGAAATGCGCTTCAATTGCTGTAATGAGTTTATCTGAAGTTTGTTCGGTCGAGTAGCGAATATTGAGCTGCAAGGTGAGTTCGCCTGGAATAATATTGTTGGCTTCACCGCCGGATTCAATATGCGTGATTTGGAGTGTGCTGGGTGGAAAGTGTTCGTTGCCCGTATCCCATGTATGTTGCACTAACTCGCTTAAGGCGGGGGCTAGGGTATGAATTGGATTTTCGGCAAGATGAGGGTAGGCGACATGTCCTTGTTTGCCTTTAAATATAAAGTGCCCTGTGAGTGAGCCACGACGGCCAATTTTAAGGACATCACCTAGTTTTGCAGTGCTTGAGGGCTCTCCAACAAGACAATAGGTGGGTTTGATGTTTCGTTTAGCAAGTTCCGCCATGACATAAGGTGTACCTTTATCAAAATCATTCCCCTCTTCGCCACTGGTAATCAAAAAACCAAGACTGCCTTTAAAGTGTGGGTGGTTTTTAAGGAAGCGTTCTGCTGCAACGAGCATAGCAGCAAGGCTGCCTTTCATATCAGCGGTACCTCGACCAAATGCTTGGTTATTTTTGACCTGCAGTTCAAAAGGGTCATTATCCCACTGGTCTAAATGACCAGTCGGTACAACATCGGTATGTCCTGCAAAAACAAGTAAGGGCTCAGCGTCTCCAATGCGCGCAAAAAAGTTTGAGACGGGAGGCTTGTCAAAACGCTCACACACAAACCCCAATTGTTTGAGCTGCTTCATGAGGTAATCTTGACAGCCCGCATCCGTCGGGGTGATTGATTTAAAGGCAATGAGAGCTGTTAAGAGTGTTTTTAAATCTAGCATGTGGCATTGTCTCGTAGGAGCTCATTGATACCCACTTTACTTCGGGTCCTTTCGTCGACTTGCTTAATAATCACAGCACAAGCAAGGCTATGAGAACCATCTTTACTGGGTAAGCTACCAGGCACAACAACAGAGCCTGCAGGCACGCGACCCATGGTAATTTCACCGGTTAAGCGGTTATAAATTTTAGTGCTTTGTCCAATAAAAACACCCATAGAAATGACAGAGTGATGTTCTACAATCACTCCTTCGACCACTTCTGAGCGCGCACCAATAAAACAGTGGTCTTCAATAATCGTGGGTTCGGCTTGTAAGGGTTCTAATACGCCACCAATGCCAGCACCACCAGAAAGATGTACGTTTTTTCCGATTTGGGCACATGAGCCGACTGTTGCCCATGTGTCAATCATGGCACCTTCGTCAATGTACGCACCAATGTTAACGTAAGAGGGCATTAATATGGTGTTTTTGCCAATAAAGCTGCCCCGGCGCGCGATGGCATCAGGTACAACGCGAACCCCTTGTTCTGCAAATTGTTCAGCTGATGTGTCTGAGAATTTAAGGGGTAACTTATCGTAAAAGCGGGCGTGTTTGCCTTCAATTACTTGATTTTCGTAGCATTTAAATGAGAGCAAAATAGCTTTTTTAATCCAGGCATTGACAACCCAGTCACCATCTTTTGGTTCGGCAACACGGATACTGCCTTGGTCTAACTGGTTGAATACATCGGTTAAGGCATCGAGTAATTCGCTTGGGGCTTTTTGAGGAGATAACGTATCGCGAATATCAAAATAATGGTTAATTTTTTCTTCTAACATCGGGTATTCCTATGATTATATGTTAAGTGCTTGTTCTAAATCGAATTTTAAGTCATCAATGTGCTCTAAACCCACAGAAAGCCGAATAAGCCCATCATCAATTCCAATGGCTTTGCGGTGTTCAGGCGGAATGGAGGCATGCGTCATGATAGCTGGGTGTTCAATTAAACTTTCAACACCACCTAAGCTTTCAGCTAAGGTAAATAGTTTACAGCGCGAAAGCATGGTTTTAGCCGTATTTAAATCACCCTCAATGATAATTGAAATCATGCCGCCAAAGCCTGCTTGCATTTGCTCACGCGCAAGTGTGTGCTGGGGGTGGGTTTTAAGGCCTGGGTAAATAACCTGTTTAACGCGAGGGTGTGAACTAAGCCAAGTCGCAAGGGCTTTCGCGTTTTCACAGTGTCGCTGCATACGAACAGAAAGGGTTTTTAAGCTTCGTAATACTAAAAAGCTATCAAAGGGGGCGGCAATGGCGCCACAAGAATTTTGTAAAAAGCCGAGTTGTTCAGCGAGCTCGGAGTTATCACCGATAACCACAACACCGTTAACAACATCTGAATGACCGTTTAAATATTTGGTCGCTGAATGGACCACAATATCAATATCATCTTCGAGTGGGCGCTGAATCCAGGGGGTTGCAAAGGTATTATCAGCAACGGTAATGAGGTTGTGTCGTTTAGCGAGTGCTGCGATTGCTTTTAGGTTAACGAGTTTTAAGAGTGGATTAGAAGGTGTTTCAATCCAAATCATACGGGTGTTGGGTTGGATAGCAGCTTCAATTGCATTGATATCCGTCATGTCGATAAAGGAGAAGCTAAGATGGTTTGTTCGCGTTTTCACTTTATCAAACAAGCGATAGGTGCCACCATATAAATCGTCCAGTGCAAGGACATGTGAGTCTGCATCAAGTAAATCAATGACGGTGTTGATAGCTGCCATGCCAGAGGCAAAAGCAAAGCCGTGCGTGCCTGACTCAAGGTCAGCAATACATGCTTCATAAGCATCGCGAGTGGGGTTTTTGGTTCGTGAGTATTCATAGCCTTGATGCACGCCAGGTGCTTTTTGTGCATAGGTTGAAGTTGCATAAATAGGGGTCATGACAGCACCGGTGCTTGGGTCAAAGGATTGACCTGCATGAATGGCACGTGTATCAAAATGTGTTTTATGCATGGTATTTTTAGGATGAATACGTTTAGGATTTATTATCGCATGGATAAATCACTTGAACCAGTTCATGTTAAACTATATCTATTGGATGTTTTAGAATCATATTGGAGTTGTCTTCATTGATGAGCTTGAAAAGCAATTTTCCAAAAATATTAGGTGTTGCCTTGGTGCTTTTAATCGTACTTGAATGGATAAGCGGCATTCGCAGTGGATTTCAGCTGGACAAAAGAACAACGCCTCTTGAGCTACCCGTTTTAAAAAAGGTGTCTGTCGCTCCTGCTATGAAAGAGCATTTAGCGATAAAGGCTGCTTTTTTTGGTGATTATGTCCCTAATGATGTAGGTGCGATTGGCGTTAAACGTTCTTCGCTGAATATATCAGTGGTAGGTATTGTGTTTGCTGCAGATGAGAAAACATCACATGTGATGCTTGAGTTACCAGGAAACCAGGTGAAAATGTTTGGTGTAGGAGACGAGATTCCAGGGGGTGGAGTGATTAAACGGATTACGCCGGACGGCGTTTTATTAATGCGTGATGGGATTATGGAAAGTTTAAGTTTGCCTAAAAATGAATTACTCTTTGCGCCACCTATAGAAGTTTTGAAGCATGATTGAAAAAACAAGAGGATAATATATGCAGTTTGTGGTGCGTTTCAGATGCTTGTGGATGGTGTGTGTGTTGCTGGGATTAGCATCGTGCGCCATGAATTCACTTAATTTACGAGAAGGAATTCATAGTTTTAAAGAGCAGAACTATCGTTCAGCATTTGTTCGGTTGATGCCAGAGGCTGAAAAAGGCAATCCTGATGCACAATACGCTATTGGCTATATGTATTATTATGGTGAAGGGGTGGTTGAAGATAAGAAAAAAGCAGCGAAATGGATCCATAGGGCGGCAGAAGCAGGCCAGAAAGATGCTGTTTCTGCCGCTAGATTACTTCAAAAGGAAGCGCGTCATCCATATTGATAAAATGTTCAATAATGGTTTGAATGGGCTTGGCAAGTCCTAAGGTTTTAAGCGTTTTGATATCAATCCAGCGACCATTTTCTGGTAGTATTTGATTTAAAATGTTGTTCTGCACACAAAGTGCACGTGGGTAGAGGTGTAGTTTGAAGTGGGTAAACGTGTGCTTTATGACCGGGAGCGGTACACTGGTTTGTGTTTTTAGTGCATGCGTGTTTTGAACGTGAGTGACAGCACATGTGTCTTTATCAAGGCTTGGTAAACACCATAGTCCACCCCACAGGCCTTTTGATGGCCGTTTTTCGAGATAAATAGCTGAACGCGCTTGATTGTGTATCAAAATAAATTGCTCGGCGCGTGTCGGAATGGTTTTTTTAGGTGCCTTTTCTGGGTAAGTATTGGTAAGGTTTTTAAGGTGTGCAAGACAATGTGTTTGCAGAGGACACATCGTGCAGGTTGGTTTTTTAGGCGTGCAAATCAGGGCGCCTAAATCCATAATGGCTTGTGTATAGTCGGCAGCGCGCGTGTTTGAAAGGCATGTGTTGGCATGTGTCAGAAAAGTTGTTTTGGTGACTTTGTTGGTTGGTAAACCAGCAATTAAAAAATATCGACTTAAAATGCGTTTCACATTGCCATCCATAATGGCGGCGGGTTGATTAAAAGCAAGGGATGCAATGGCTGCAGCCGTTGAGTCTCCAATACCAGGCAATGTAACGAGTTGTTTTGGGTCGCTTGGAAAAACACCATTAAAGATTGTTGTGATTAAATAAGCTGTTTTTTGGAGGTTTCGCCCGCGGCTATAATAACCAAGGCCTGACCAGTGTGCGAGCACTTCATCTTCGGTTGCTTTTGCGAGTGCTTCAAGCGTTGGAAAGCGTTTAATAAATTTAAGAAAATAAGGAACAACTGTTTTGACTTGTGTCTGTTGTAGCATGACTTCTGAAATCCACACAAAATAAGGTGTGCGAGGATGTTGCCAGGGTAGGTTTTTTCGGCCATGAATATCAAACCAAGCCAAAAGGGCTTTGGTGAAAGAAAAATCACTCTGTGATGGGGTGGCTGCTAGGGGCATGGTTTAATTTTTTGATGTGTTTATTCAGTTTTTTTAAGGGTTTAATGAGTGTTGTAGGGAGTACGGAGTTTGAGATAACATGCCGAATAAGGCGACGGTCAGCATTAATCATAGGGTTTGAAAGTGTGCCTGTAACCAGCAGAGGAAAGCCACGCCCGAGTAGTTCTTGTACGGCTTGTGTGGTTTTATCTTTTGTAATGACGTGAGCCATAAGATGTGCATTAATGGCCTCTGTTTCAAGGTTTAAGGTTCCGTTTCCTTTTAGGTTAAGTTTTTTGGTTTCTAAGAGTAAGGTATAGTCTAGATTGCCATCCCCTTTTGTTTGGTACTGTAGGTTAAGCAGCTGAAAGTTGGTGCTACCAGAGTAGTCGTTAAGGTGCCAAGGTTTTAAGTGTTCTAGAGTGCTCTGAATGCTATCAATGCCTTGGGAGGTTAATGCGTGGAGGGTATCCGTCGCTTCTTTTCTAATGGCCGGTAGGTTAAGGTAAGCCACAGTTCCATTGTGTAGCGTGAAGTTGCCATTAAGGTTCATTTTTTTGTGCCAATCGGGCGAATTAAGGGTTGTGGTTGCGTGCACCGAAAAATCAAGTAATCCGGTTAACCGTGAGGGACGCACGTCAAGAACATGCTGGAAAACGGGCTCTGCATTAAGGCCTGTACCTGTTTGATTGAATTTTAATTGGCTGGTTTTAAGTTGGTAACTGAGTTGTCCTACGGACTCACCATTGTAAAGGGATAGGGTGAGTGGATTCAGTTCTAAGTTTCCTTGACGAAAGAACGTGTGGGCGTTGGCTTCGGTAATCGCATATTCGCCGGCCTGAAGGTTTTGAATCGTGATTTGTCCATCAAGTTCAAGGTTTTCTAATTGCGTGTTGATGGTATTAAGTGGGGGAAGTTTAAGTAAGCCTTTGTAGCTTAGAGTGCCATTCAGCGGGAAAGAGCCTGGTTGTTTCTTCAGGGCTGCCTTAAGCTGTATTGGAAATGGTTCCTGGTTGCTTTGAGGAAGCTCCGCTTCAAGTCGCACATGTTTTAAAAGGAGTTGTTCTTTCTTTTGATTAAGAATAATTTTACCGTTTGTGAGTAAAAGTGACTTTAAAGCAATGCGCGCTGGTAATGTGATTTTTGATGCTTTTGGTGCCGCTTGTTTTTTTTCAGGGGTGGGAGTTGGTGTTGCATCGTTCAGGTTAATACGTAAAGTGAATCCATCCAACATCAGCTTATCAAACACTAATTTTCCACGAAGCAGCGGTGCGATCTGAAGATGGAAGAGAAGGTTGTCAACAGTTAAGGCGTAGTCTGAGTTTGTTTTATTGACATCACCAATACGTACTTTTGTTAGATGTAAGCCAGGTCTTGGAAAAATACGCCAATTGATATTACCTTCGATAGCGCTATCTTGCTGCGTTAAGGAGCTCAGTTGTTGTCTGGCAAGGCGTTTAAACGTATCGGGTTGCACAAAATAAGTCACAGCCCAAAGAGCTGTAACGCTTGTGATAAAGACTAATAAGAAGATTAACAGAATATTTTTAATTAATTTCATAAGACGTTAACCATTTACCGTGTGTTTATCAAAGTGGGTTGATAAAAACCCACTTTGAGGAAACGGCAAAAAGGTTATGCCGCCAATGCTTTAATCTTAGCATTTAATCTGCTTTTTACACGTGCGGCTTTATTTTTATGAATTAAACCTTTAGCCATTGCTTTATCAATGACGGGCTGTGCTTTAGTAAAAGCGGCGGTTGCTGCTTTATGATCGCCGGTTTCAAGGGCTTTTAAAACGTTTTTAACATAGGTGCGATACATTGATCGTGCACTTGCATTGTGTGCTCGGCGCTTGGTGTTTTGTTTTGCGCGCTTGATAGCTGACTTAATATTTGCCACGTGTTTCTCCAGAAACTCAAAAACTAAAGAGGCGTATAATGCCTAAAGTCACTAAAGTTGTCAATTGTTGCCTTATTCAGGGCAAACGCATCTTAAATTACTTGCCTAATAATAGTTTCTCTGAAATCGTCCTCCAAAGCAGCCATAAATCGTTTACGTTTCATACTGGCCTTTCTTGATGTGTCATTTTTAATTAAATTCAACGCAATATGCCGCA
>JAHZKF010000007.1 GCA_022600575.1 Gammaproteobacteria bacterium
CCTTCTTAAAGTGGCAGGGTCCATACTATTATTTATTCCCCTGCCTACTTGGCCCGGTTTATCCCTGAGCGTTCCCCACTTTTTTCAAGAGGATTATTTTGTTCGTATAATACACAAAATTTCGTCATTGCGAGCGTAGCGAAGCAAACCAGGGTCATTATTTACATAAGAATGTCTCTGGTTTGCTTCGCTACGCTCGCAACGACGGTAAAATAAAGGCTGCCAAGTAAAAGCAATCTTAAAAATAACAGCATCTAAAAAAAGTGATCATCCCTCAGGCGTAAAGCGCGGGACGTAGGGACTGTGGCGTAGAGGCGGGACAGCAAGGGCAGATTACGTTGTTGTTTACACTTGCTGTTAAACCTCGAGGCATGGTACAAAATTAGATAGGTTTTTTTACGGTAACTCGTGTGAATCTAGATGAGCAAAGACATCGCTATCGCGCTTTAGATGATTGGTTTAAAACGCCGCAAGGTCATTATCTTGGGGAGGCGTTTGCGATGCAATTGTCACAATTTAGTAAGCATCTAAAAAAAGAAACGTGGTTGCAGTTGGGCTTATGTGACGAAAACCTTTGGTTATCTCAAAATGTGTTGAATCAACCTTGGGTTTGTACGCCTTGCCTTGATGCACCGGATACAACGTTTATCACTTCAGTTGAACAGCTGCCGTTGCAGCGTAATCGTGTAGATGTTGTGATTGCACCGATGATGCTTGAGGTTTTTGGGCGACATAAAAGTCCGTTGGATGAAATTGATCGTGTGTTAGCACCCATGGGACATGTTATTTTTTTGGGAATTAATCCAGTGAGTTTATGGGGGCTTGCTCTTTCTTGTCGTGGTTTATCTAGTTTAAGTCATGCGTTTATGACGCCTCATTCACCTTTGGTTTTAAAACGTGCTTTTCTAAATAGGGGGTATGAACAACAAAGGTTTGAGACTTTTTATTATGTGCCGCCGTTGCAAAATGAAAAGTGGATACAAAAATGTTTGTTTTTGAATGAAATGGGGAAAATGATGTCGCTTTTTCCTGCGGGGTTTTATTGCTTAGTGATGCAAAAATATCAGGCTTGTTCGCCAAATCAAGTGTTACGCACACGTCGAGAACCGATGTTTTTACCAGGTTAAAAATAAAAAAGATGTGAAAAAATATTGATAAAGACATAATCACATTGTATAATGAAGCTCATTTTTTAGCTTGGCCTTGTTTTATGACTGTTTTAAATCAAATTAAAGAAGTACATGAAAAATCAACACAACTATTTTCACTTGAGGAAATAGAAACAGCATTAGATAACATGGCTAAAGTGATTCATGATGATTTGCATGATAAAAATCCTATTGTACTTTGTGTGATGATAGGTGGGCTTATTCCACTGGGGCATTTGTTGGTACGCCTTCAGTTTCCACTTGAAGTGGATTATGTACATGCCACACGTTATCGTGGTGAAACACAAGGGGGCGAACTCCATTGGCTTGCAAAACCAACAACTGATTTAGCCAATAGAACCGTCTTAATTGTGGATGATATTTTAGATGGTGGTGTAACGCTTGCAGCAATTGTTTCAGAAATAAAAGCAATGGGTGCAAGTGAAGTCAAAACAGCTGTTTTGGTGGATAAACACCATGAACGTGCAGAAGCCGGGTTAAAACGGGCCGATTACACAGGCTTGGAAGTGGATGATCATTTTATTTATGGGTATGGCATGGATTACCAAGAATACTTACGAAATGTCCCCGGCATTTTCGTGGTTTCACCCGAACATGAGTAAGTTTTAGGGGGGAGAATGCCAAAAGATCTAAATGATTTACATGCGTTACTTACACCAACTTCGGTTGAGTTATGTCCTGATAAACCCAATACGGCGTTAACAGAAGATCGTGAAATACAAGTTTGGAAGGGTAATTTAGCTAATACTTGGCATTTTAGAACACTATCACTTGGCGAGGTGTATGAAGGCACTTTTGATGAGACCGTTGATAGAGCAGCTCTTGTTAAGTTAAATATGTTGCATGGTCAAAATAGCGCGTTACGTACCGTCAATATTACCCATCGATTCAATCGTGCTATGCACTCGTTGAACAGACCTTATATTAAATTAAGTTATGCGCAACAAACAGAGTTATTAGCAACGTATCAGGGTTTAGATGTTTTTAATGTCGATGTGGATGCAGAAACCAGAAAAGAAGCTTGTCTTGCGATTTTAAATAATCGACCTGCAGCTGCAAGTGATTCTGAGGTGTTAAAAGACCTTCGAGACGCACTTACACTCGCACATCTTAATGTGGCTGGCGGAAATGCCGAACGATTTTTATCAACAAGAGCTGAGACAACGCCTGCAGAAATGTTGCAGTTTATTCATCGTTTATTAGCAGTAACAGCAAACGATTTGGGGCATGCTGGAAGCATTGCGATTCCTGCAGCACCAGCAGATTTTAATACGGCGTATCAGGGGATTCAACCTGACGCAAATCCAGATATGTTGGGTGCATTTCCTGAGCTTTTTCAAAATTTATTTTCAGGTGGAGGTTCGGTTAATTTTCACATAGATCCTCAGCAAGGAAACGCTATTTTCACTCGAACGATTAGTGAAAAATCTGTTGCACTTGATCGTTTTGAGCTAGCACTGGATAGACTAAAACGTGGTCTTCCAGAAGAGCGAAGAGAAACACCTGATGTACAAAACTGTTTGAATGAAATGAGAGCGGCTGCAAACACATGGATATCTGGTTCTCGTGATATTAAGGCACTCCTTATTTTTAGACAGGCTGGAGATAAATTTATTCAAAACCCAATCATTCAACATCACCATAATAAGAGTGACTTTTTCGGCTCATTTGAGTCGGATGACCTAAAGCACTTTAGGGCGGCGTTACGAGAATTAAGAGATTATTCTTATAAACGTCAGCAATTAAAAAAAGAGGCTGAGTGGGGAGAATTTTTTGATATTTATATGGTAGTTATGCCCTTGATGGCGGTTTATGATAGTATCAGCATGGCTAATCCTTTACCATTGTGTGTTTTGGTTGGATTTTCCATTCCATTATATCTGAATATAATGCACGGTCTTATTTTGGCGGGTCACCTTTGGGAAATGCCTTGGGAGGCAGCACAAGAATATATTGAAGCGTCACGTGATCTTTGGTCTCGTATTCCTTTGCTCTTAAGTGGGGCAGCAGTGGGTGGTGCATTTCTTGGTTTGTGTGCAGGATTACTGATTCCGGGAGCTGAAATATCCTTGATGGTTAGTACATGGCTTGCAATATCATTGGTATCTTCAACCATGGCATTATTGCTGCCAATTGCGGTCGTATTGTTAGGGAAAGGCATTTATGCAGGGGGTAAGGCAGTATATGACGCAGCGTTTGCTGAGGGCAAAAAAGATACCGAGGCTGAAGTCGCACCGTCTTGTTCTGTTTAACCTTTACGCATGTTCTCGTATGGGAAAGACACTGAGTTTACTTTCAATTTGTTGGTAGAGCTCAGGAAGCCAACGTGGTTGGGCTTGTGGTTTTGTTTTGGCTTTTGCGCGTCTTAAGTCATTAGGCGCAATAATCAATTCAATTTGATCAAGTCCAACACGACGCGATAGCATAAATAATTGATCGATAGCATGGTCTCCAATGGCTAAACAGCCAACCGATTGTGCTTTTCCGTGTAGAAAAATATTTCCCCCTAGTTTTTTTCGTCCTTCTTTGGCTGCTTTTTGGCGGTCAAATGCATTAGGATAATTAATTTTCATTGAAAGGTGCATTTTGCTGTAGGGGTTAAACCAAGTGAGTTTATATAGACCTTCAGGAATTTGTAAATCACGTTCTTTGAGCTTTGGGCCCAGGGTGCCGCTGGACGCTGTGAGTGGATAAGTGTGAATGTGGTGCCATTTTTTGTTCTTATTTTTAGCCCAAAGGTGTAGTTTTTTTTCTTTTTTAAAGGCGAGCAAGGCTATTTTTTTAGGAGGATAGGTAACGTTAGCTTGGTTAAAAAATTGTATGAGTTCAGGTTCTGTACGAAGTCCGTAATGGTGAATGGCACTCTCAACCGCTTTATTCCAATGTTTTGGGTCTGATCCCATGGCATAGGTGGTGGTTGTGAATATAAGCATATAAAATGCTATTAATTTGGTCATCCATGTGCCTTAGTCTCAAGGTTTGAATACCATCTTAACTTAAAAAACTGCTCCAAGAAAATAGCTTCCTGGGGTATACTCTGCTCGTGTAAATTTTAACAGGAGTTGTTGCATGATGCAGGAGCCATTTTTTATTAAAAAAGTCGCTGTATTAGGGGCTGGTGTGATGGGTGCACAAATTGCAGCACACGTCGCGAATGCAGGTATTGAGACCTGTTTATTTGATTTAGCAAGTGAAGGTAAAGACCCATATAAGCTGGTCAAAACAAGTATTCAAAAATTAAATAAATTGAAACCTTCGCCATTAGGCACAAAAGAAACGGCGCATTTATTAAAGGCATGTCAATACGACACCGATTTAGCAGAATTAGCGAATTGTGATTTGGTGATTGAAGCTATTGGAGAGCGCCTGGATTGGAAAGAAGCACTGTATGCACAGATTACCCCGCATATTGGTCCTAAAACCATTATAGTCAGTAATACTTCAGGTTTAAGTATTAATGCATTGGCTGATGTACTGCCGCCTGAGTTGCAATCACGTTTTTGTGGCGTACATTTTTTTAATCCACCACGTTATATGCATTTAGCTGAATTAATTCCGGCTAAAAAAACAACGCCTGTATTATTGAATCAGTTAGAAACTTGGCTGACCAGTCGCTTAGGTAAAGGGGTTGTTCGCGCAAAAGATACCCCTAATTTTATTGCAAATCGTATTGGTGTATTTTCATTGCTTGCAACGCTTTATCATGCCGAGCGCCTAAGTTTAGGTTTAGAAGTTGTCGATGCATTAACAGGTGGGTTATTAGGTCGTCCAAAATCAGCGACATTTAGAACGATGGATGTGGTAGGGCTTGATACCTTGTCGCATGTGGTTCACACCATGGATGAGCAGTTAAAAGAAGATCCATGGCATGCTTTTTTTACATTACCAGCCTGGTTAAAGCAACGCATTGAGGCAGGACATCTAGGCCAGAAGACAGGCCAAGGGATTTACCGTAAGCGTGGTAAATCACTAGAAGTCTATGATATTGGACTGGATGATTATAGGCCGGTTCAAGGTGGTGTTTCTGATGAAATAAAAGCTGTATTTAAGCTTAAAAACCCAAGTGAGCAAATGGCAGCATTAAGGGCGTTAGATAGTCCTGAAGCCGAATTAATTCGTTCATGTTTTAGAGATTTGTTTCATTATACAGCGTTTCATTTAGAATCGATTGCAAGTGATGTGCGTGACGTAGATGCAGCACTTAAATGGGGTTTTGGTTGGCAACAAGGGCCGTTTGAAACATGGCAGGCTTTTGGTGTTGATGAGATGTGCGCGTGGATTAAAGAAGGTATTTCAGATAATCTTAGCATGGCGCAAGCCCCGTTACCTGAGTGGGTTTTAACTAAAGCATTTACTTTTTATCGTGACCATAAAGCCTATTCACCCGAGACATCTGAGTATCAAGGGCTGTCTGATTTGGCTGTGTATAAGCGGCAATTATCGCCTGCCAAAAAGGTCAATAAGGCAGATGTTTTATTTGAAAACGAAGGGTTGTGTTTGTCTCATTTTAAAGATGATGTGGCGGTGCTCTCGTTTAAAACCAAGTCAAATACGATTGGTCAATCGGTGTTAGATGGACTTTTTCAAGCTATTGAAGTAGCAGAAGCACGTTGTCAGGGGATGATTGTCTATCAGCATAATCCTATGAACTTTAGTTCAGGTGCTGATTTGTCAGCTGTTTCACATTTTATTGAAACTAATCAAATGGCAGCTTTGGCTGCAATGGTACATGATTTTCAGAATGTCTTGATGCGTTTGAAATATAGTACGGTTCCTGTGATCTCAGCAGTGAGAGGGCGTGCATTAGGTGGCGGATGTGAGTTGTTGATGCAGAGTGACGCAGTGGTTGCAGCGTTTGAATCATATCCTGGATTAGTTGAAGCAGGGGTTGGTTTAATTCCTGCAGGCGGTGGCTCTAAAGAGTTTGCATTACGTGCTGCTAAATTAACGGTCGGAAAAGATATCATGCCGCGGTTATATCCTTATTTTGAACAAGCTGCTATGGGGGTTGTAGCCAGTAGTGCGGCGGACGCATTAGAACGTGGTTTTTTACGTGCAGAAGATACTTGCATGATGCACGCAGGTGAAGTGTTATTTGCGGCGTTGCATCGCGTTAAGGCCATGCAAGCCGCCAACTATGCGCCACCTATTCCTGAACGATTTAAAGTAGCAGGGCGTGAAGGTTGTGCACAACTTAAAGCAGCACTCGTTAATTTTGAAGAAGGTCACTTTATTAGTGAGCATGATGCATTCTTGGCTTCGCAAATGGCGTATGTAATGTGTGGAGGAGATGTCGATTCAGGTACCGAAGTAGATGAAGCCTGGGTATTACGTCTTGAGCACGAAGCGTTTATGTGTCTGGCTGAGACACCCCTCACACAAGCGCGTATTCGTCATATGTTAGATACAGGAAAACCGCTTCGAAATTAAGCAGTAAGGAGACTAGATTATGAATAATGTGTATGTAGTAGATATCTTGCGTACCCCCGTTGGAAAAGCACCACGGGGGGTGTTTAAACACATGCTGCCAGATGATTTGTTAGGTTTTACAATGAAAGCGCTTCAAAAACGACAATCAGATATTGATTGGCAAACCCTTCGTGATGTTGTGATTGGATGTGCAATGCCTGAAGCTGAGCAAGGCATGAATATTGCACGTATTGCGAGTTTGTTAAGTGGGTTACCGGATACGGTACCTGCGATGACGATCAATCGTTTTTGTTCATCGGGTATACAAAGTATTGCGACAGCTGGTAGTGCACTTCCAGATGGACCTGAACCTGCGTTGGCTTTGGCTGGTGGACTTGAGAGTATGTCTCGTGTACCACTTGGCGGTAATAAATATACTATGAATCCTGCCGTTTTCGAGAATGAAAACGTAGCGATTGCTTATGGTATGGGTATTACGGCTGAGAAAGTGGCAGAAAAATACGGTGTATCCCGCGAATGCCAAGATGAATTTGCAGTGGAAAGCCATAAACGTGCAGTTGCAGCGCAAGAAAGAGGTGATTTTTCAGAAGAAATTGTACCTATTCCTGTTAAACATCGTATACCTGATATGAAAACGGGGGATGTGATGGTTAATGAGCGCATGGTCAGTCAAGATGAGGGGCCGCGTAGTGATACTTCTTATGAAAAAATTTCACGCTTAAAACCTGTGTTTTCAGTCAAAGGTACGGTCACAGCAGGTAATACATCACAAATGAGTGATGGTGCAGGTACCGCATTATTGGCCAATGAGGCAGCGCTTAAAGCTTACAACCTAGAGCCTTTGGGGCGCCTGGTTAGTTTTTCGGTTGCGGGTGTGCCACCTGAAGTGATGGGAATCGGTCCGGTTCATGCAATACCTAAGGCATTAAAAGAAGCTGGACTAACACTTGATCAGATAGATTGGATTGAACTGAATGAAGCTTTTGCAGCGCAAGCGTTAGCAGTCATTGAAACGCTCGAATTGCCACGTGATAAAGTGAATCCTTTAGGAGGCGCAATTGCTTTAGGTCATCCTTTAGGTGCTACAGGTACCATTAAAGCGGCAACATTGCTGCATGGGCTGCGTCGTACACGAGGAAAATATGGTATGGTGACGATGTGTATCGGAACAGGAATGGGTGCTGCTGCTATTTTTGAGGCGTTATAATAAAAAATCCGGGATAAAGCGGACTTTCGTTCGTTTTATCCCGGATGCATAGGGTGCTGTTTATTATTCATCAGTAAGACGAAAATACTTAGTCCCAAAGTAACGTTGTAGTTTTTTGCGGATGGTGCCTCGGCTAATGCCAAGTATTTTTGCTGCTTGGAGCTGGTTCCCTCGACGCCTTTCCATTACAGCCTGCAGTAATGGTGGTTCGACTTCGGAAAGAATCATGTCATACAGATCATGAATTGGTTTGTTCTTATTTTCAACGAGAAAGCGATTGACGAGCTGGTAGACCAAATCTTGCAAGCCTTGCTCTTGTTTGATGGCGTCAATCGTAGTGCTAGGTTCAGTAACGTTCATCGTAACATCCTTATTTCTTGATTAAATCAACGCAGTTCAAAAGCGTTTAAGCGATCTCTAAAACGCGATTTTATGGTACATGAATCTTAATTGATAAGCTAGGCCATTCTCTGACATGAGCGCAAGTTTTTTTCTCTTTCAAGCATAGAGAGAACCAAATCGGAGAGTGAGCAGTCGGCCTGCTCCGCAGAAAGGCTTTGTTTTAAAGAGCTTAATCCTGTTTTAATTGCTTTTTGAAGCGGGTTAGGCGTTGTATCGAGTAATTGGCTAAGTACTTTGGTGAGTTCGCCAGGATTAAAATCATACTGTAGTAATTCAGGAACTGTCATACGGTTGGTGAGTAAATTACATAATCCTGCGTATTGAATTTTAACTAAAGCAGAGGCTGCAAGATAGCTGATAAACCCTAATTTATAGATAATACACATAGGCTTTTCGAGCAAGGCACACTCGAGTGATGCAGTACCTGAGGCAACGACAATAGCATCACTGATGCGGGCAACGTCGGTTGCTTTTTTGCCTTCAATAAAGGTACACGGTACTTTATTTGATATCCAAAAAGGTTTGATTTGCTTAAGTGTGAGTGTGCCTGCAATAGGAATGACAAACGCTAAGTCTGGATGATGCTTTTGCAATTGTATTGCGGTTTGATATAAAACCGGCATATGGCGTTCAATTTCATTGATGCGGCTGCCAGGTAGTATTGCAAGGATGCGTTTATTTTCAGGTAAACCAAGGGTTTTGCGTGTTGGCGCATTTGCTTGATTAGTTTGTAGTGTTTTTGTTAGGGGGTGGCCGACAAATGAAACAGGAACGTTTGCTGTTTCGTATATTTTTTTCTCGAAAGGAAAGATAACAGCCATGTGGTCAACAGAGGCTTGAATGCGTTTAATGCGCCCTGGTTTCCAAGCCCAAAGTTGTGGGCTGACGTAGTAAAGAATAGTTAAGCCTAATTTTTTTTTTGCATACTCGGCAAGGCGTAAATTAAATCCTGGATAATCAACCAATATCAACAAATCAGGTTTTGTGGCTTTAAGATGGGCTTGAATCGCGCGGTAAGCGCGTTTAATGGTTTTAATATGTCGAAGAACCTCAAGAATACCGGTTACTCCAAAGCGTGCTAAATCACTGATGAGTGTCACACCCGCATTTTGCATGTGTTGCCCACCAATACCACTTATGTCTAAGTTTTCATTGCACGCTTTGAGCTTACGAACCAGTGCTGCTGCATGGATGTCGCCGGAGGCTTCTCCTGCGATAATAACCAGATTTTTAGGCGCAGGTTTCGGCATGTCGCTCAGTCAAATTATGGTGAATTAAGTCTGATATTTTTGCAGCAGTTGAAAGTGCTGCTTGACCTTCTTCACCGGTGACTAGTGGTTTTGTATTGTTAACAATACAAGCAATAAAGGCTTTGATTTCTTCAAGCAGGGCATCTCCCTTTTCAAAGACTGATTGATGACGTGCTACATTAGGAATGCCAGGGAACATTTCACCGTCACCTTTGGTAAAAACAGCGAGTTGTTTTTCTTGGTAATCAATTGAAATATAACTGTTTTTTTGAAAAATTCGGGTTTTTCGTTCGGTTTTAAAGCTGACTCGGCTGGCAGTGACATTTGCAATGCAGTTATTTTCAAACGTAATACGTGCATTTGCGATATCAACTGATGGAGACAATACCGGTGCGCCTTGTGCATCGAGTGATTTAATAGGTGATTTCACAATGCTCTGAATGATGTCGATGTCATGAATCATTAAATCAAGCACAACATTTACATCTGTTCCACGTGGGTTAAATGGAGCAAGACGATTTGACTCGATAAATAATGGCTTTTCAAGATGTTCATCGAGTGCCAAACGTGCTGCATTGAAACGTTCAAGATGACCGACTTGAAGCTTAACATGGTGCATGTCGGCAAGTTTCACTAAGTCTTCGGCTTCTGCAACCGTTTCGGTGATGGGCTTTTCAATGAGAACATGAATACCTTGTTTTAAGCAGTTTCTTGCAATTTCATAGTGTGCACATGTAGTCGCTGCAATACAAACGGCGTCGATGTGTCCAAATAAATCGTGGTAGTCACGATAGGCTGGCACATTAAATTCTTCAGATGCGGTTTTACACGTTACTTCATTAACGTCACATACGGCAACTAAGGTTGTGTTTTCAAGTGCTTGGAGTTTTTGGGCATGAAAGCGGCCTAAGTAACCAACACCGATAACGGCACATCTAATGGGGTTCATAGCAAAAAGGGGTGATTTACAGTGGGCGAATTATTACATTTTACAGGTGTTTTGGCAATTTTGAGCTAAAGAAAGTACTTATAATAAATTGAAAATTAGAACATATTGAATTATAATGCAGCATCTATTGATGTATTAGATTTTGAAGGGAGCTTTTATGCCCGGTTTTCAGAGTGTAGCAGGTTATCAACCAGTTCAATTATCAGATGAACAAATACGATTATTTCCCTTACTTCCAGCAATGTATATACAGTTAGAAGATGCGGATGCTGCTGCTCAGAGTGCTGAGCAATCTTTTGATAGTGAAAAAAAGCGATTAATAGATGCTTTTTTGTTGGAGAAAGCAGATGATTTAACAGCGCTCCGAACAGATGAACTTGAAGCATTATGCCGGCAATTAAAAGCAGATTTACAAGTTGATGTTAAGGCTGGTGTTGCGGTTTGCATGTTGACGTATGTACGGCAAGAGACAGTAGATAACTATTTAGATGACAAAACAGATTTAAATGCACTGAGCTACCCATATCCAGTAGCTAAGCGAGATAATGCCATTCAATTAGCAAAATTATTTAAGCCATTGATTACTGATATTCATCAAGCGCATGCGTTATGTGTTAAAGCTTTGGACAAGAGTAAGTACTTGCAGCAAACCGTTATCGAACTTCGCGATCAAAAAGTCGAACTAGAATTAGCCTTAAATCAAACACTGAAAGAGGCATTGCGTGAGTTTGTAAATAGTAGTATCACGCCTGAAGTGAATCAAAGACAAGCAATGAGTGCTGAGCAAAAGGCTGCAAGTGCTGTACGTACACTTTGCAATGATTTTATCAGCATGCTTAGAGATGAGATAGAAGAAAAAGAGGGGCGATTAGCGCTAGATGATGCTTTAAAAGATGGGATGATGCGGTTAAACCAATTAAAAAAAGAACATAAAGCAGATGCTGCATTGGTTGGGTTGTTAAGTACGATGGAGCGTATGATTGTAGCGCATCAGAAAAATCTTGACATTGTGCAACCTGTTACTGCAGAAATGCTTCAAAAGATAAAGCGTAGTGAAGAAAGTATGGCTCGTTTTATTGAGCAGCTTGAAAAGGCTGTTAAAGGGGTACAAGCATTGATGCTATCGGATAATAAAGCTTTTTTATCTGTGCGTAAAACATGTGATGAAATACTGGCTGCTTTAGCTGTTGAACCTATGAGTTGCCAACATGTTGAAAAACAATTAAAGCTTTTATTGAAAAACATGGGGTCAGTGGATTTATATAAAACCTGGGCTGAATGTTGTGGTTTTTATGAGATGGCAAGTTATATGGTACATGCGCTTGAATCTTGTGTGCGATGGTTGTTGGAATGTATTTATATTTGTAGTAGTACACCTGAAGCACGTATTACACGTGAAAATTATTTTTTTAAAGGTCCTAAAAAAGAGGTGTTTGATAAATTTAACCAGGCGTTAGGTAATTTAACAAAAATAGAGGAAAATTTTCAGGTGGACTGTAAAGAAGGCATACTGCCTCAGTGATGACAAAAAAGCGTTTTTATTAAAATCTTCTACACTTATGTTAATTGTAATGATTGCGTAAGGATTTTAATATGAAACCACCTAAAGCGTTGGTTAAAGATGCGGAAAAAGCATTGATAAGTTTGAAAAATGTTTTATTAGAGCCAGGAGAAACAAAGCGGTATCGTCAGGTTTTTAATGAAGTAGGAGAGGCTTGTCAGTGTGTCGCTAGCATTATTGATTTAAGTCATATCTATATGCCGGATCATATAGAAAAAACATTACCTAATCTTACTGCGAACTTAAAAAGTAATTTGGATTTTATAGAAGAAACCTTAAGAGAAACACCTTATAAAATGTGGGGTGAGTGTAAAACCATGTCCGATATGGCGACTTATGCACTGTTTGCAGTTGAAAAATTAGTGAGAGCTTTATTTCATTTTTTAACGGCTGGATATGTCAAAACAGGACGTCAAAATCAATTCTTTCAAGGGGCTGACGAACCTAAAGCTGTGATGGTAGCAGTATCTGAGTTAAATATATTGTCTGAGAAATTAGGACAACATTTAGAACAACAGGCAAGGGATGATAAGCTAGTTACACCCTCATTATAAATATGTGTAATTTAAAGTCACATATGATACAATGGTGCCAAATCTGACTTTTGGATTTGGTTGAAAAATGACATTAGCGTTAAAACCTATTCTGCAAAAATTTCTTAAAACAAATGATGAGGCAATTCAAAATCTCATTGCATGCGATCCTGCTGTTAGAGAAATTAAGTGCTCAAATCAGTTGTTTAATTATTTGAAGGGGATCTCTGACACTGAAAAACCATATTCTGCTGAAGTAGTTCGAGAAGCAATAGAAGGTTATATTGGGTTATATACTCAACCTGATGCTACTGAAGAGCAAAAAACATTTTTTCCTCAAATTAAGATGGTTTTTTCGCCTTTAGTTGATGCACTAGACTCGGATAAACAAGAAGTAGCAGCTGAAGAAATACAGAAATGGGTTAAAGAAATACATGATGCACTGAGTGGTGTATGTCAGGTTTTGACTGATACGAATGATAAACCATATAAGGGGTTTGAAGCCTTACATCGGATGTGTGAAGATGCGGTTCAGATGTTTCCTTCTACGCTAACTATGCCTAACTTGTTATCAAAAGTGCAGCGTATTATCGTTGATTTGGATGCGCTCAATTTAAAAGAAAAAGCGCCTTATTATCATTGGCGTGATTGTAAAACCATTGTTAATCAGGTGAGTTATGTGGCTTATTTGATTGAGAATGTGATGAGAGGATTAATTAATATTTTATCTTGTGGGTATTTAGGAAAAACGGAACGTTCGAATTATTTTTTTGCAGGCCCTAATAAGACATTTGAATTAAAAAACGCAACTCATGCATTAAACGAAGTTACGCTCGAGCTTGATGTTTATTTAGCCTCCCCAGGACAATTTTTACATCATGCATAAGTGAACGTTATGATTTACACAGGTCATTTCGTGCAGGCCTTAAACTTTGGTGCTATGCTCAAATAACGAGGTTTAAAGGGATTTTTAGGGGGAAGCGGTGTATACCAATATTTTGCATGCGACAGATTTAAGTGAAACTCATTTTGAGCTGTGTGAGCAAGCCTTAGTACTTGCAAATAAGTTTGAAGCACGCTTGCATTTGATTCATGTTATTGAGGCGCCAGCAAGTTTGCAAGTTGCGCAAGGGCTTGGATTTGCTGAAATGGGGGTGCCTGTTAAAGACGATGCAGAAGTTGTGATGCGAGTGCTTGGTGAAGCATTACATTTACCAAGTGAGCAGCTTTTTGTTGAAACAGGCTCTGTAAAACAGCGCGTACTTGAAAAAATAGCATTGTTGAATTGTGAGTTATTGGTCATTGGAAGCCACAGGCCTCATGAACTCTCTGAACTATTGGGGGGTATTGCGCGTAGCTTGGTAGAGCATGCGCCAAGTGACGTGTTAACGTTACGCACTCAGCGCTAGTTTGTTTTAGTACCACAGGTTTTGATTGCTACTGCAATAATCACAGCTAGAGCAGCATCCCACAGTCGTCAAATTAGAGCAAGACATGTCGGTACTACAACATCCTACTAAAAAAGTAGAGACAATACCGAGTAAACAAATCGTTCGTAACGTTCTCATAAAATATCCTAATACTTGTTTGGTGTTCATTAAGTATACTAATGGTTTTATAATTTTACAAGTTTAAGTATTTTTGTATTTTTTAGACTAAAATCTTCATTTTTACAGCAACCGTTTAAGCCACTGATAGTCGTGATGCCGAGGACGATCAAGCAAATTAAGCTGAGTTTTTTCATTGGATTTCCTCATGTTTTTATTCTTATTGTTCTTTAAGTATATTACCTGATTTTTATATTTACAAACGTAGGGGTTAGTACTTCGTTTTATATAAGAATAGGTGATTATTTACACAGGAATACCTGAATTAAAAGTAATACGATTGATAGCCCATTGCTTTTTTAAAGATTTCTAGCGATGATAAAAGGCTTAGTGGTAAGGGGATTCAATGTATCGCTTAAAACGATTTAGCATGATGCTGTTTTGTTTTTGTGGTTTTAATATACTGTATGCTGATGGCGGATGGGTATTAAACGATCCTTATCCTGCGCGAGAATCAAAAGAACGCATTTATTATAGTTCGTTTGCTGAACAGCCTAAAACACTCGATCCGGCGCGTTCTTACGTGGTGAATGAATTACTATTTACAGAGCAAATTTATGAACCTGCGTTGCAATATGATTATCTTAAAAGACCCTATGTATTAGTACCTCGAACGCTTAGCCAATTACCTGATGTGCGTTACGAAACTAAAAATGGAGAAGTTACTGCAAGTATTTATACGATTCATGTAGCCCCTGGTATTTATTATCAGCCGCATCCAGCTTTTGCAAAAACACCTGATGGTGCTTATCAATACTATCCACTGCCTCCTGGATTTTTAGAGAAACAAGGTATTAAGGTTTTATCTGATTTTAAAGAAGTTGGGACGCGTGAACTGATTGCTGATGATTATGTATATGAAATTAAGCGTTTGGCAAATCCGGCCGTTAATTCGCCTATTTACGGTTTGATGGGAGACTATATCGCAGGTTTTGATACCTATACTGATCAGTTACCAAAGCATGGACATGCACGTACTTATTTAGATTTACGTCAATATCCTTTGCAAGGTGCTTATGCACTTGATCGTTATACCTATGAGGTGCGTCTGAAAGGTGAGTATCCTCAATTTATGTATTGGCTTGCCATGCCATTTTTTGCGCCTATTCCTTGGGAGGCAGATAGGTTTTATTCGCAACCGAGTATGCGGGATAGCAATATTGGGTTTGGTTGGTATCCGGTCGGGACAGGGCCTTTTATGCTGGTTGAGAATAACCCGAGTAGTCGCATGGTGCTTGTAAAAAATCCGCATTATCGAGAAGTGCATTTTCCAAGTGAAGGCTCAGAACAAGATAAAGCCGATGGGTATTTAAAAAATGCTGGAAAAATGATGCCTTTTATTGATAAAGCGGTGTACACACTTGAAAAGGAGGCGATTCCTAGATGGATTAAATTTTTACAAGGGTATTTTGATTTTTCAGGTTTAACAGCAGATAGTTTTGATTCGGCGGTTCAAATTACGAGTGAAGGCGAGCCCGTATTAACGCCAGAGATGCGTGCGCGGGGTATTCGTTTAACTGAAGTGAATGAACCAATGATTCGTTACATTGGATTTAATATGTTAGATCCAATTGTGGGGGGTAAAAGTACGCGCGCACGAAAATTAAGACAAGCTATCGCTCTTGCTGTTAATTTTGAAGAAAATATTGCTATTTTTTTAAATGGACGAGGAACACCGGCCCAAGGTCCTATTCCACCGAGTGTTTTTGGTAGTCTAGAAGGAAAATCAGGTATTAATCCGTACGTCTATACCTGGGGAGATCATGGTCCTGTACGTCGCCCTATAAAGGAAGCACGAGCCCTTATGACAGAGGCAGGCTATCCTGGTGGACGAGATCCAAAAACGGGGCACGCATTGATTTTGCATTATGATGTGGCTGCAACAGGAGGACCTGAAGAAAAAGCAGCGCTTAATTGGATGCGAAAACAATTTCGTAAAATTGGTATTTCGTTAGATGTACGTGCAACACATTTTAATCGATTCCAAGAAAAAATTCAGACGGGTAATGCACAAATATTTACTTGGGGATGGATTGCGGATTACCCTGATCCAGAAAACTTTTTATTTTTATTCTATGGGCCGAATGCGCGTTATCCACATGGGGGAGAAAACTCGAGTAATTATCATAATGTTGAATATGATAGGTTATTTTTGAAAATGAAGAACCGTGCGAATGATGCAGAGCGCCAGGCGTTGATTAATCAAATGCTTGAGCACTTGCGTCATGATGTGCCGTGGATATTTGGATTGCATGGTAAAAGTATTATGCTAAGTCAGCAATGGACATCACCCATGAAATCTGATTCGTTGGTCAGTGATATTTTAAAGTATATTGCGGTTGATGTGCCGCTTCGTAATCAATTACGCGCTGAGTGGAATCGTCCGATTTGGTGGCCTATTGGTTTGTTTTTTGTATTTTGTCTTTTGTTTTTGTTGCCGTTTATGCATGCTTATTATAAGCGACAACGAAGCCCTGCATTGAGAATAGAGAAATGATTTCTTATTTTTTAAGGCGCATTTTATATGCACTGCCCATTTTAATTGGTATTAATTTACTGACGTTTGCTCTTTTTTTTATGGTGAATTCACCTGATGATATGGCCCGAATGCAACTTGGACAAAAGCATATAACGGCATCAGCCGTTAAAGCATGGAAAGTTGAGAGAGGGTATGATTTTCCATTGTTTTATAATCCTGACGTGTCTGGAATAGATCAATTTAAGCAGACTTTATTTTTTCAAAAGTCGGTTAGGCTCTTTATTTTTGACTTTGGTTTTTCAGATGCAGGGCGTGATATTAAATCGGATGTTTCAATGCGTATGTGGCCAAGCTTTGCGATTGCCTTGCCATCGTTTTTGTTTGGTTTGTTGGTCAATATTGTTTTTGCAATGTTGTTGGTTTTTTTTAGGAGTACGTATTTAGATTTAAGTGGTGTTATTTTTTGTATTATTTTAATGTCTATTTCAAGTTTGTTTTACATTATGGGTGGGCAGTATTTATTTGGAAAGTTACTGCGTTTGGTTCCTATTTCAGGTTACGATCATGGAGTTGAAGGGCTTAAATTTATTCTTTTGCCTATTATGGTTGCGGTGATTAGTGGGCTTGGTGCTGGTGGACGTTGGTACCGCACGTTATTTTTAGAAGAAATGCATAAAGATTATGTTAAAACAGCACGTGCTAAAGGTTTGTCTGAGCGACGCGTTCTATTTTGTCATGTACTTAAAAATGCGATGCTGCCTATTTTAACGGGCATTGTTGTGATTATACCGTCACTTTTTATGGGAAGTTTAGTGCTTGAGTCATTTTTTGGCATTCCAGGTCTTGGTAGTTATATGATTGATGCGATTTATCAACAAGATTTTGCCATTGTGCGAGCGATGGTTTTTCTAGGTTCGGTGTTATATTTATTTGGTTTGATGTTAACGGACTTATCGTATGTTTGGCTTGATCCTCGTGTGAGGTTTTCATGAATCGTGATTGGTTGTGGAGTGATGGGCTTTTTTTAATCGTGCTCTTGGTGAGCTTACTTTTTATGATTTTTGGATGTCGAAAGTCGCATCATAGGCTTGCTTTTAGACGTTTATTTGAAAAACCTGTGGCAATGAGCGCTTTGATATTGTTGTCATTTTTTTTAGTGATTGCTGTGATGGATTCTATTCCTGATGCGATTAAAAAAAGTGCGTCAGGAAGTGATACAAGGCATGTCACATTGCTCGATCGCGTGTTAGCCCCACTTGGGGTTGTTGATGAAAAAACCTATTCAGCTCCTCTTGCGCTAGATGCTTATGTCACTGAAACCATTTGGATTGATGGGGTAGCCGAACAAATTTATCCGCGGCTTACCTATCCTTCTAAACAATTTAAAAACAAAAGTGATGTAAAGGCTTTTTGCGTTGAGGTGTTTGAAGAATCGCTTTTAGATAGTTTTATCTTGGTTTTTGGGTTGGCTGCTATGGTATGGGGGGGGCGTTTTTTCTTAGGCCGAGGAAGTGGATTTGTACCAAGCGCGCCGTTTTTTGCGACATTAGTGACGCTTTTTTTCAGCATTGCTGTTGTGTTGATTGTCTATAAATTATCACGTGAACTTCATGTGTTTGGTACAGGAAAAATAGGGCAGGATATTTTTTATCATGCGATTAAAAGTGTGCGTACAGGGCTTGTGATTGGTATTTTGACCACTGTATTTATGATGCCCTTAGCGTTATTGTTAGGGGTTGCATCTGGTTATTGGGGTGGGCGTGTTGATGATATTGTACAGTACGTTTATACAACACTGAGTTCAATACCGGGTGTATTATTGATTACGGCATCGGTTTTATCGATTCAAACTTATTTGGCAAATCATCCTGAGCGTTTTTCTAGTTTGTCAGATGATGCAGATGCACGTCTGCTAGCACTGTGTTTTATTTTAGGGGTTACCAGTTGGACAACCCTTTGTCGTTTAATTCGGGCAGAAGTGTTAAAGCTGCGTGAAATGGATTTTGTATTGGCAGGTAAAGCACTTGGCACGAGTGACTTAAAAATCATGACTAAGCATTTATTGCCTAATGTGATGCATTTGGTCCTTGTGACGATGGTACTTGATTTTAGTTTTTTAGTATTAGCTGAGGCCTTACTGGCTTATGTTGGCGTTGGGGTGTCCCCCATGACAATTAGTTGGGGGAACATGATTAATGCGGCACGTCTTGAGCTGTCTCGTGAACCTGTTGTTTGGTGGCCCATTTTAGCAGCTTTTGGGTTTATGTTTATGCTGGTGTTAGCTAGCAACATTTTTGCTGACGCAGTGCGTGATGCATTTGACCCGCGTCAAGAAGTTTAGAGAGCCAGATCTTTAATGTTGTCTTAATTTATTTGCTTTAATATTAGTCAATTTTAGATTTTGGAGTGTGTTTATCGTGGCTGACCTAAATATTCAACTGAATTATAATGTACGTCTTAGCATAAAAAGAGCAGCAGATGCAGTAGATGCATACATGAAGATTCCTCCTTTTAGTTTATGGGATTTAGTTAATTTCCCCAAGAAAAGGGAAGATAAAAAAAAGAAAGAGCGGTTTAGAAGAACACTTTCTCAGGTGAGTCAATTTTTATCTGATATTGTTAGTTCTTTAGAAGAAACTAAAGATATTGAAGAAATGACAAGTGTGACATGTGATATGTTGTGTCAGTTAGTAGTAATTTCTGATACAGATAGATCTGTTTTAAGAGAGTTGCAGCAAATTCAAGATGCTTTGAAAGCCCAACATTTTATAACGAAGCTTGAAGCCGAAGTAATAGCGAAAATTGATTTATATTATGTGTTTATATGGCAAAAAGCAGAGGCCACAAAAATTTCAGTGGCTGATACGAGTTTACGATTATTGACGGATTTTCATAGAAGACCTGTTCTTGCGCAGGCAGGTTTAAGTCAAAAAGATCCTCAAAGAGTACTACAGAGGTTTTTCCGTTTGAGGGAGCCAAAACCTGTAATGCATGGTTGTTGTCATACATCGTTGGATAGTTTCAATGATATCGGTCGTGCATTAGCTGAGATAGCCGAAACGCCCTCAGTTCGTCAGGATTCAAGGGTGTCGGCGTGCTCGTATAGAAAGTCTGCTTCTACTCTTTCTTTTTTTAAGTTTTCACAGGAAGAACGAATACCCAAAATACCAGAGCAACGTATGCGTGTGCAAGCGCTTGAAGACCCCGTATATATAGACAGAAAACGTAATCGTGAAGCACGAGATGGTATGACCATTGATATTAGAAAAACTGAACACCAGAAGAAAAAGTTAAGAGTGGAACCATTCGAAGTCTCAACGGGATTCTTGTCTGTATAACTGATAAAAGAGAGGAATTCAGCTGTTCCTCTCGTCTACTTGGTCTGACTTGTTCGAGCCATCTATACCCATTGCCAATGAAGTTGCGAGTTTGAGAATGCTTTAAGCCCTGAGAATACCCCCTCTCCCTCAGCGGAAAAATACATTAAAACACAGTGTTTTCGGCAGGGAGAGGGTTGGGGAGAGGGCGATGGAAAAAGC
>JAHZKF010000092.1 GCA_022600575.1 Gammaproteobacteria bacterium
AGCGATAGCGAAGCAAGCTAGCGTCCTTAAAAGTCACTGGTTTGCCACACCACTCGCTACGCTCGGGTTCGCAACGACGCGTTAAGGGAAGGTGACAGAAGTAGGTGTAAAACTCGCATTTTGAATGATATTGGGTATATAGCGATAAAGAAGAGCTTGAATTTTTTGCAGCTATTGAGCGAGATGTGAGTGAATATAAAACGATACAAAAAAATCTTTATCAATTAGCAATCACAGATGCTTTAACAGGCGTTTTTAATCGAAGATTTTTTATAGATAATTTAAATGAAAATGTTGAGCGTATGCGGCGCAAAAAAAACGCTCATGCACTTTTAGTGGTTGATATTGATGATTTTAAGGATGTCAATGATAAACATGGCCACGTTGAAGGCGATAAAATGCTTTGTTTTGTAAGTAAATGTTGTCAGTCTGCTTGTCGATCTAGTGATTATGTGTGCCGTTATGGAGGTGATGAATTCTTAATTTTATTACATAACATCACAGAGGAAGATGCATTAAACAAGGCCAATCAAATATGTCAACAAGTACAAGATAAAATAACACCTAATACAAGCGTGAGTATTGGTGTAACGCTTGTAAGGTCTCAGGATACTTCCATTGATACGATTGTAAAACGTGCTGATAAAGCACTTTATCAAGCTAAGGCTAAAGGTAAAGGATGTGCCGAACTGATATAAGAATAATTAAAATCCTGTATGTTGTGTTAAAAAATCCTTTTCTGTTTTTGTTGACGTTCTTTCTAAAATGTCATTGCGATGAGGGTAGCGACCAAAACGTTCAATGATTTCGAAATGTTGTTTTTCAAAACTGAGCGTTTGTTCCAATCCAGGCTCTGAAAATAAGTGTAATGCTTGTTGATGTATATGTAATGATTCGCTATGCATGAATGGCATATATAAAAATGAGCGTTCCATAATTGATAGTTTTTGATCAAATGCCTGGCGAATGGCTTCTTGAGATAAGATAAGCGCCATACCATCAAAAGCAAAGCTTTTGGGTGTGTTACGGAACATATTTCGTGAAAACTGGTCCAGAATAATTACTTCGGCTAAGCACCCTTCGGGTGTTTTTCGCCAATTAGATAGTTCTCCTAAAGCTGCTTTGTGATGAATAGAAGAAAATTGTGAAATAATCCACTGATCAAGTTCAGTATCTTTTTTCCACCACTGCGCAGGGGTGAGCTGATTAAACCAAAAATCGAGTATGGCTTCAGCATTCATTTTTATTCCTTACAATAAAGCAGCATCAGATCAAGATTATATTATGCTGCTTCATCAAAAGTCATCCAAATTTTATGTTCAAAGTCATATAATTTGCATTGCTTAAAAAGGCTGATGACATAAGTCCATTTAAAGTCATATTCATGAAAGTATGCACCATATTCTTTTTTCAGTGCTTCATATGCTTATGGCAAGTGATAAAAAGGAATACGAACGTCTAAATGATGTGGAACATGCGTCATAATATTATGCAACAATATTTGCGCGGGTTTAGAGCAGCGAATAATAGTACTGCAATATAATGCACCAATCGTGTGAGACCATTCTTTCTTTATATCAAAAAACGGTATATCTGGGTGCGTGTGGTGTAAATAAACAATCATAGAAATGAAATAATTAAATACAATAAAGGGCAAAATAACTGCCGAAATAACACCGATGAATCCACCTGCAAAGTAATAAGCTAAAATAGATACAGTTAAGGCATAGAGTGATACAAAATGTTTGCCATGACGATAATATTGTCGTTGCTTTTTATCTTTGCCAGGATTAAAGCCAAGCATTTCAGCCCACCAAACCCTGCGTAAATAATGAAATGCGCAGGTAAAAAAGCTGCGTTCAACGCGATACAGTATACGCTCTAAACGGGATAGTTCTTTATATTGTTTAGGGGTCAATGGCCGCCAAATCCAATCCATGGGTGAAAAAGAAGTAAAGCCATGATGGACTCTATTATGGCCATATGACCACATGCGATAAATATTTAAAGACGGTAGCATGGCTATTGTCCCTAATATTTCAGCGACTTTACTGTTTTTAAAGAGTGCGCCGTGAGCTGCATCATGTGCCCACACAAATAACATTGCGGTTGCAACGCCTGAAATAAGGCCGCCGAGTAATTTGAATCCCGCATGAGAACCTGCAAAAACAAGTATTATCCCAAGGATAAAAAATAGAAGGTCGAGTCCAAGCATAAGAAAGGTTTTTCCATAAGCCCGTTTGTAGCAACTGCTCGGAACGACAGCGCGTGCATCAGAAGACTTTATCTGCTTAACTTCATCCAATAAGTGACAAGTTTGTATTGTGCTCATAAGACCTCACATCAATAATTTGCCATATTGTAACATATTTTTACTTTAATTCAAATATTGAACAGTTTTGAGGAGGGATTTCTTGCTTAATGGGATGTCTTAGAAGTCACATATGCTATACTTAACCATCATGTTTGATACAACTTGTTGGTAACCATGAAACTATTGTTCGACTTTTTTCCTATTCTTGTTTTCTTTATCTGTTTTAAATTATTTGGTATTTATACAGCAACCGCTGTTGCAATTGTTCTCTCAATTTTGCAAGTCATTGTTTATCGAATAAAATATCAACGCTATGAAAAACTTCATATTATCAGTCTTGTGATGATTGTCGTGTTAGGTGGTGCAACCCTTATTTTTCATAATCCTTGGTTTATTAAATGGAAACCAACGGCTATTTATTGGCTTTCGTCGGTGATATTTTTAGGTTCAGCTTATATAGGTAAAAAACCGATTATTCAAAAAATCATGGAAAACAATATTACCTTACCTAAAAAAATATGGCGGCACTTAAGTCATGCTTGGTCTGTCTTTTTTGCCATGATGGGTATTGTAAATCTTTATGTTGCGCATCACTATGACACCAATACATGGGTTAATTTTAAATTATTTGGTGGTGCTGGATGCACGCTACTTTTTGTGTTGTTACAAGCGCTTTACCTTGCAAAACATGCAAAAACGCCTGATGTTGCAAAAGATAAAATGGTTAAGTCACGTATTGAAGATCGCTTGTAAGGGAGCCTTATAAGGAAAAAAGCATGCGGTTATTGCTCATAGAAGACGATGAACTATTGGGTGATGCGGTCAAAACAGGCCTCTTGCAATTTGGTTATGTGGTTGATTGGTTAAAAGATGGTGAGTCAGCCAAAACAGCCCTTCAAATTGAATCTTTTGAGTTGGTCATCTTAGATTTAGCGCTTCCGAAGCTTGGAGGGCTCGCCCTTTTAAAGCATATTCGTCATATAGGGAATACAACCCCTGTCATTATTTTAACGGCCCGTGAGTCAGTTGAAAATCGGATTGAAGGTTTAGATGCAGGTGCTGATGATTATATGATTAAACCGTTTGACCTAAGTGAGTTAAGCGCCCGCATTCGCGCATTGGTTAGACGTTCTCAAGGGCGAGCAGATGGCATTCTTCATTATCGAAATATCACACTTGATCCTGCCGCACATACAGTTTTATTGAATGATATAGAGATCAATATTTCGAGGCGAGAATTTGCACTCCTTCAAAAATTACTTGAAAATCATGGGCATGTTTTATCACGCGAACAGCTCATGCAAAGCATTTATGGTTGGGATGAAGATTTAGACAGTAATGTATTAGAAGTGCATGTCCATAACTTACGGAAAAAACTAAATGCTGATTTTATCCGTACAATTCGTGGTATTGGATACATTGCTGAAAAAAAGCAACCTGAGTAGGCGCGCATTTGAAAACTTCAATTCGTAAATTTTTACTGATTAATTTACTACTGGCCATCAGTATTACCACAACATTAACGGCCATTGGAAACTATTATCTTGACCAGAAAGATATTCAAGAGCACCTAGATACTTTAATGGCTGTTTCTGGACTTTCTTATGAGGCGCTTCTAGGCAATACCCCGAATAAAAATACATTGAAAAAAATTCAAACTTCACTTGAAAACATGCCTCAAAAAATAAAAGCAAATGAGCCTTCTCCACGCCCAGATCAACCTTCTTTGGAAGCTTACTTAAGTCGGTTTAGTTTTCAAGTGTGGTCAAGTCAGGGTAAACGACTACTTTATTCACCTGATGCCCCTGCTCTTTCACCTGATAAAATTGAAGATGGTTTTAGTAATGCATTCATTAATAAGCAGCGCTGGCGTATTTTTAGTACTGTACATGAACCCTCTGGATCGCGTTTTATTTTAGCTGAACGTTATGACACTCGAAATGAATTAAGGCGGCGTATTGCACAAGATGATTTATACATTATGTTACTTACTTTTCCGTTATCAGGGTTTTTAATTTGGATTATTATCGGGCGTGGATTAGGGAGTTTAGATAGAGTTGCCAAAGAAGTTGCGCATCGTGCGCCTAGTCATCTTGAGCCAGTTAATCTTGAATCAGCGCCTGATGAAATTAAGCCGATGATTGATGAGTTGAATAAACTCTTTTTTAGGCTACAAGAAGGATTTGAGCGTGAAAAACGTTTTGCAGCAGATGCAGCGCATGAACTTAGAACACCACTTGCTGCTATTAAAACACAAGCACAAGTCGCTTTAAACACAAGTGATACGGATGAAAAGAATTCAGCGCTTGAGAAGCTGATAACAAGTGTGAATCGTACCACGCATATTGTGCAACAGCTTTTAACGATGAGCCGGTTGCTTCCTGATGTACCTGATTCAACTGGGTTTGAAAGCGTTAATTTAGTGCAGATGACACGCGATATGCTGACCATACTGGTTCCTAAAGCGATTGAGAAACACATCGAACTTGAATTTCAGGCGAATCAGAAAACACCTTCTTTTCAAGGTAATGCGACAGCGTTATGTATTTTGATACGAAATCTTGTTGATAATGCCATTCGTTATACCCCTGAAAATGGTGTCATTACTGTGTGTGTGCGACCTGATAAAAACCGTGCCCTTCTAGAAATTTCTGACAATGGGCCTGGTATTCCTGAAGCGTTTCAAACGCGTGTGTTTGAACGCTTTTTTAGGGTGATTGGCAACAAGGCTTCAGGGAGCGGCCTTGGTCTTGCTATCGTAAAACAAATAGCCACATTGCATCAGGCTCATATTGAGCTAGATAAACCCCAAAATCATAGTGGTTTAATTGTTCGTATTTCTTTTCCATGTTGCCCTAAACATGGTTCAGACTTTAGCGAATAGCGAGGCTTTGCAAACCTTCGCGAATGAGTTGTTCGCAAGTTTTTTGCCCATCATCGAGAGCTTTAATGACTTTACTGGCCTCTTGTGGTTTATAGCCTAGGGCTTCTAAGGCTTTCACTGCTTCATCAGCATGTCCCAAAGGCATGCTTATTTCAGGTGTATCTGAAAAATAATCAATCGTATCGAGCCTATCTTTCATTTCAACCACAAGTCGTTCAGCTGTTTTTTTACCAATACCAGGTAGTTTAGTGAGTAATCCTGCATTTTCTTGACGAATACAACGTATGAATTCATCAGGTCTAATACTGGATAAAATAGCAATGGCTAATTTGGCCCCTACCCCGTTTACGCGAATTAACGCGCGAAATAAACTGCGTTCTTCAAGGGCTAAAAAACCATATAAAATAATAGCATCTTCTCGAACCAAGGTATGGATATGTAAACTCACAGGGCCTTTAACAGTCTCTAGTTCAAAAAAAGAGGGCAGCGAGGTTTCAACATCATATCCAACGCCTGCAACATCGAGTACAAGTTTACCGGGTTGTCGTTTATCAATGACCTCACCTTTAAGCCAACCTATCATATGCATTTACTCCTGAATAAATTACTTTGTCTTACATGACTATGGCAAATGGCAACTGCAAGTGCATCAGATGCATCGGTTTGCGGTGCTTTTGATAAATTAAGCAAACGCATAACCATTTGTTTGACTTGTTCTTTATCAGCGGCACCATAGCCTGCAACGGCCTGTTTAATTTGTCGGGGGGAATATTCAGCAACTGGCGCATCAGGTGATGCTGCAGCGACCATAGCAGCACCGCGCGCATGGCCGAGTTTGAGGGCGGTGTTTGCATTTTGATGCATGAAGACTTGCTCCATTGCTACTTCATCGGGTTTAAAGGCGTTCATGATTTGGCGTATGCCATTAAAAATATCAAGTAAACGCCCACTTAAACCTGTGTCTGTTGTAGTTCGAATACACCCACTATCAAGGTATTTAAACTCATTTCCAGTTGCACGAATTAAGCCATATCCTGTAATGCGTGAACCAGGGTCAATGCCCAATATGACCGTCACAAACGCGTCCTTCGTTTCGTATGTTTTCTGGGTGCGATTCTTTCAATACGAAAAGCACCAATAATAAGTTAATTAGATAGCTTAATGGCATAACAATCAAGGCTTTTTGATACCCTGCGAGTCCATACACAGATACACCATCAATGACCGAGACATCATGAATATGATGAAGTACAACACCCACCATAGGTTGGAAAAAAGCAGCACCAATCACAACTGATAAATTATTAAAACCACAGGCAGTGCCGACTAAACTCGGATCGTTATTATCTTTTACCACTGCAAAACTTACTGTTTGCCCTGTTGCTCCTAAACCAAATAAAAACAAAACTAAATACATCCAATGCATGGGTATGCCGGGTACATAGACAACACAAGTTGTTGCAAATAATCCAAATAGTGCACTAATGCCAAGAATAAGGCGTCGACTTTTAAAGCGGTCGCTCAGCCACCCAAATACAGGGCTGCCAAGTCCAATAGCAAGCCAAATCATGCTACACATTCCAGAAGCTGCTAATAAACCGATATCAAATTTTACTTCAAGGTAAGGTATGCCCCAAAGCCCTGCAAAAACAGCAATGGGTGTCCAGATGGTACAAGCATACATACCGGTTACCCAGGTATATTTTCTGCCACACACATCTCGCAGGCGCTTCCATTCATCCCTAAAACGCTGCTTTGGCATTGATTGGGTAGGCTGGTGCGGATAATCCCGAATAAATATCCAAAATAAAGCCGCTAAAACAAAGCCTATACCACCTAAAACAAAACTGGCTTCACGCCACCCTACTGCTTTAATGAGCATTGCTAAGGGACGCTCACCAAACATAGCACCTGCTGAACTCATAAATTGTGCAATCCCTGCAAGAATTGCAAAATGACTTGGCGGAAACCAGCGAGACAAGAGTACTAGTGCCCCAATAAAAGAAAAGGCAGAACCAAAACCAATCATAAAACGACCTGCTGCAGCCGTTACAATGCTTTCTGTAGACGCAAAAAATACAGAGCCTGCAGCACACAAAACGATGGCTGCTGTCATGAGTTTTCGCGGACCGTAACGATCAAATAATAATCCCGCCGGGAGTTGCATTGGAGCGTAGGCATAAAAATAAAAGGCTGAAATCATGCCAAATCCGGTGGCCGAAACCCCAAATGTTTGCATGATGGGAGCTGCCATGACACTGGGGGCTACTTGTAAAATAAATTCATATAGATAAAATGCAGTTGCAAGAATAAAAATGAAGTAAGCTGTTGTTTTTTTGTGCGTTTTAGAAAATTCAACTTTTGTGCTCAAGACATCACCACAGAATTTTAAAAAAAACCATTACACCTTAATTCAAATTTACTTGTCAATAAGTAGGACAATTTCAAAACAATTTTCGATGTTTTTACAGTCTATACCTTAAGAATAATCTTGCGATTCTTTTGATTTTAGTGCAATATGAGCGCTTTCTGCAGTTGTATTTTTGAGAAACTAATTAAATGGCAAAAGAAGATCACATTGAAATGGAAGGAACCGTTATTGACACCCTTCCTAATACTAAGTTTCGTGTTGAACTTGAAAACGGACATGTTATTACGGCGCATATCTCGGGCCGAATGCGTAAAAACTATATTCGTATTTTAACTGGTGACAAAGTTAAAGTTGAATTAACACCCTATGATTTAACCAAAGGGCGTATTATCTTCCGCGATAAAAACTAAATCTCTTCTTCTGGCTTAACGTAGTATATCCACAGGAAAAAACATGAGTGAAGCTGTCTTGGCATCAAACGTCAAATTTACTGTGAGTGCTGCAGACAAAGTTGCTGAATTAATCGAAGAAGAGCAAAAGCCTGATCTTAAATTACGTATTTATGTCACTGGTGGCGGTTGCTCTGGTTTTCAATATGGCTTTACCTTCGATAAAGACCAAGCGCTTGATGACACTGTGGTTGAACAAGCTTGCTCAGATAGTAACGCACGCGTAAAACTTTTAATTGATTCGATGAGTATTCAATACTTAAAAGAAGCCGAAATTGATTACGTTAAAGAAATTCAAGGTGAGCGCTTCGTTATTCGTAACCCCAATGCAAAAACCACATGCGGCTGTGGCTCATCGTTTAGTGTTGAAGAAGACGATGATGACTAGCGCACGCTGTTTTTTTTCCTAAATACCATTTTCATCTAGGCGGGAATGGCAGCTTTAGGTTGAATATAACGTTGATAGAAGGCTACAAGCTGAGCGCTTATTTCATCTATTTGTGTAATAGGTGCCTTTTCTCCTACTGCAGCTTGGTAAGTGTCACAATCAATTCTCTGCGGGTTCGTATTGATATCATCAGTGAGCGTTGTATAGAGCGGCAAAAACTTATAAAAAATATCGGTCTCATCTGTTGAGTTAATTAGAAATTCACGCCAATCCTCATAATTCATTTTTTTAAGATGTAATTCTGTTTTGTGTATGAGTGACTCAAATACTGCTAAAAGAGGTATGCCATGTTGTAAAGCATTATAGACCTTAGATTCATTTGGGTTTGTATGGCATGCCAGCGCAATAAAATCCGCAACTGACTTTGTTGGTAAAACGTTCACCACGTTTTTTAAGTCAGGGTATGCGCCCATTTTTAAACATTTCATTACAAACGCTACAAAATGATTTTTTTCTAGCAATAATACATCTTGGTCATCAATGATTAATGGCAAACGAATCGTTGTAATGGGATAGTTCTGCTTGACCGCTGCATCCATTAAACATTCTGCAATAAATTTAGATTGCTCATATCCTGAATGTAAATGTGAAATCGTTTGTTGTGGCATATAATATTCAGGTAGTTTTTTAAGCGCTGAAAATTGCGTGGAGATATAAAAAAACTGCTGACAACCTGCTGTGTTTGAGAATTCAAGCAGCTGCTTTACGACCATCACATTTTGTTCTTCTAGTCGTGCATAATCAGCCACATGATTCACTTCTGCAGCAGAATGAATGATGACAGAAACAGCATCTTTTAAGCTTAAAAAATCTGCATTATCTAAACCAAACTGAGATTCATTCAGGCTTCCCAAATAAACCTTTAGTCGCCTCCAATCAATTGCCGTAGAAAATAACGCCTGATAACGTGCATCAAGCCGGCGTTTTGCATGTTGGATATCTTTTCCGCGTACAATAACGTGCACTGTTTTTAAGGTTTGAGTTAATAAATGATGTAAAAGGTAGATGCCTAAATGTCCTGTCGCACCTGTTAATAAAATATCATCTGTTGGTATGGCTTGCTGAAATGGTTTTATCCTTTCAATTAACGCTAATGCAGGCTCCCATGGATGAGCGGCATGGGATGCGATACCTTTTAGTAAAGCCGTTATGGTTGAGTCTGATAAAAATCGTGTAAAGTCAGGTTTTAAGGATAATTTTTTCTCAACCAGTAGCATCATATGCGTCAATAATAATGAGTCTCCTCCTAACTCAAAGAAGTTTTCATTAATCCCTATTGGAGACTTCTTTAATAATCCCTCCCAAATTTCGACACACTGTTTTTCATGCTCAGATACTGCCTCAATACGCGCTATATGGGGTAACGAGGTACTTATTTCCTTACGTACCATTTGTGCTAATTGTTTTTTATCAACTTTTCCACTGGCATTACGAGGAAAAGAAGCTTGGGATTTAATTTTGCGAGGTAACATATAGCTTGGCAGCTTTTCTGATAGATGTGACTGAATCAAGGCGATATCCACGCTATCTGGCATCACACAGAGCGCAATATGTTGTGTTGTTGTGTCTTGATTGACTAAATCAACAACCATTGCTGCAGCATTTTTTATTTGAGGAAAAGCAGATAATGCACACGCCTCTATTTCATCAAGCTCAATTAAAAGCCCATTTAATTTAATGCGATTATCTTTACGTCCAACATATTCAAGAAGATGGTGTTGGGTCCAGCGAACAAAATCACCTGTTTTATACATTTTAATATCAGATGATTGTAATGGATTGTTCTCAAAAGGACTGGCTTTATCAAATCCGATATAGCCTTTTGCAACTCCGGTACCTGATAAATAAAGCTCACCAATAACCCCGTTAGGGACTAAGTTCCCATAAGCATCCAATACAATCGGTACAACGTGTCTCGCAGGTGCTCCAATCGGTACAAAAGCCGTTTCAATTGGTTTATCGCATGCAAAGGCAGTCGCATAAACAGTCGCTTCAGTTGGGCCATAAAGATTATGCAAAAGACAGTTTGTTTTTGAAGCAAGCCACTGGTTCACCAGTGCAGGCATAACCACCTCACCAATTAAAATAACATGCTTCATCGCTTTGCAAGTCGATAAATCTTCTTGTAGCAAACTAAATAACGAGGGAACCGTACTCATTATCGTTACATCATGTCGATTACAAACCAAATGATGTGCTTGAGGATTATCATCAGGATGAAAAAGAACCATTCGGCCACCACAAATTAAAGGGAGGCAAAACTCTGGGAGTGAAACGTCAAACGTTAAACGGGTAGACTGTAAAAATTTATCGTCTTTAGAAAAACCAAAATGGTCTTTCATCCACAACAGTCTATCAATCAAGCCTGAATGCTCAATTAACACACCTTTAGGATGCCCTGTTGAGCCTGAAGTAAATAAAATATAAGCCAGTGGGTCTCGTACTATAGGTGAGACAGTACATAGATTTAGTATTTCAAAAGGCTGTGTTGTAAGTGCAGTGGCATCATAATGTGAAACGAGCTTTTGATGAACCGTAACTTCTAGCGCATCATCGACAATCAAACTAACGGAACAGCCCACTGTATCCAGGATATATTGGATGCGCGCCCAGGGATAAGTTGATTGAATCGGAACATAAGACAGGCCCAACTTCCACAAGGCAAGTACTGCTACGATAAAATCAACATTCGCTTTTTCAGGTGAAAAAATGGCAACGGTTTCATGTGAGTGAATGCCGGCAGTTGCTATCATTTCACTACACGTGTTGACCATGTTATCAAGCGTTTGATAGTCAACAAGGCAATCCTTCATTTCAATGGCGATAGCATGGGGATGCGTGCGTACATGTTCACAAAAATAATCGTAAACAAAACGTGTGTGTTGAATATCAAGAGATAGATTAGTTAATGCAGCTTGCTCTGTTTCGGTAGATACTAATTGAAGATCACACAGCCGAACGGGTTGAGTCGGATTTAAAATAGCCTGACTCAGGTCAAGTAACAGCTTTTGGTAGCTATTTGCTAAGTTTTGCATTAAATCTTCTGAAAACACATCAGATAAATATTTAATATCAAAAGCATACCCTGCTTTATGCTGTGTAACCCACAGGCTTACTTCAAACTGTGCTTCTTGCTGTGGACAAACCCAAGGCTTAATATCAAGCGTTGAATCATCGAACGCAATATTAAGCCCCGTTGCATCAAAATAATTAAAGTAAGTTTGTAGTAGTTTTTTTCCTTTTAAAGCTTGCTTTACAGCATCTGTCATCATTAAGCGCATCAAAGGAACATCTTGAAACGCAAGCAATTCAAATAGGCCTTGTTTAACTTGCTCTACATAATCTACGGCTGTTTGATTTTGATCAACTGAAATACCAAGAGGTAATAAATTAATAAAATGACCGACTATATTTGTCCAGTCTTGTTGGGTTCTTCCATTAAAAGCAACGCCAACTAATAGGTCTGATGCGGCAGTGTATCGTGCAAGGACTAATGCCCAAGTGCTTAAACACAAATGCACACGCAGTTTTGCGGGTACTGTCATAAGAGACGCCATTTGTTCATCACTCAAGTTTAAAGTAATGGTGTTTCCTTTTGCTAAATCGGCAGATTCAAGAGAACAAGATTTAGGTAAATCAAAGGTGTTTAATTGGCCGTCTTCATCTAGTACTTGGTTCAATAAATGTTGTGTGGCACGCTGAATCACCGCTTCTGACTGTGAGCGTTGATATGTTACAAATGACGCATACGTTGTGTTTTTGGGGGCATAATTGAGGGTAAACGTTGGACTACATAATGCGCTTAATAGTTTTTCGCCTACATAAAACATTGCCGAGGCATCCATGATTAAATGATGCGAGGCCAAAACAAGGTATGTCTCATGTCCTGAAGTTAATACATACACTTTGGTTGGTAGTTCATGTTCAAAGTTTATATTTCTTGTGATACGTGAATGAATATGTGCTTGGATATCAGTGTTAGGTAAAAGTGTATCCACTATGATAGCGGTGTGTGTCAGTGCTTCTGATACAGATAAAACCTTATACCCTATTTCATTCTCGTCTAAACAAATCACGGCACGCAGCATTTCATGTCTTTCAAGTAATGTAGGCCAAATGGTCTCAAGTGCTTTAAGTTTAAGTGAGCCCCCTTTAATGCACCATGCTATTGAGCAATGGTACGCTGTTTGTTCTGGTGTTGCTTGCTGCTCATACCAAATGGAAAACTGATTATAAGATAAAGGATAAACCGCATTCACAGCGGTTGCTTCAACGGCCTCTGGTTTTGCAATATCAGCAGGTGATAGTTCATTGAGTGCTTGAATGACAGATAAGACCGTCGTCTCATCAAGCAATAATGCAACGGGTATCACGACATTAAACTGTGTTTGTAATGCTGACCGAATTCTAATGGTATTAATTGAGTCAAGCCCTAAGCTTTCTAATGAATCCTCCATTTGAATGTTTTCTTCGGGATAATTTGTTTCTTCAGAAATCAATTGAAGAAATGCAGATTGAATATCAAGAGGTTGTGAGGCAGATTCCTCTTTTGTATTATTCAAAATCTCTTGGCGTCGTTCAAATACAGCTAAATGCTCAATGTTTTGTGTATTAAGACAAATGGATAATGCGGTACAACAAACACTGGGTGATAACGCAACAAAGTCAGCATGTGCAACGCTTGAAGTATGTTGCTTATCAATGCGCGACATCATGCCGGTGTTTTCCCAAGGTCCCCAGTCAATGACTTTTACCGGTAAGTTAAGCTGTTTTCGATAAGTCGCTAAGTCAATCAGACTTGCATTCGCAAGCGTATAAGCAAACTGTCCTGGTGATGATATTTGTGTTGCCATGGATGAAAATAAAATAAACTGCTTGAGCTCTTTAACTTCTAAAGAGAGTGTATGTAATTGCCATGCAGCAGCTTTTGCGGCTAACGTCTGGCTTAATGTATCAGTTGTGACATTTTGAAGCGTTTGATCGATGTTCATGCCTGCTAAATGAAAAACACCATAAAGAGGTCTTGGGAGCGTTAAAAACCATTTTTTTACAGCCTTTTGATCACTTAAATCAATGCAGTGAGTGACTATTTCAACATGATGTGTTTTGGTTAGGTGTTCAATCCAGTTTAAACGTTCCAATGACAGCGATGTTTCAGATTGATGGGTCAAAATTAACTTTTTGCATCCGAGGTGGTAGATTAAATGTTCTACTACATGTAGCCCAACGCCTCCAAAGCCCCCCGTCACAAGATAATAGCCCGTACTGTCTAATATGTGTTTAGCAGGAAGCGTCTCTAATGCCTTTATTTGATCTGTATATACGATACCTTGCTTAATTTGAGCAATAAATGAGTTGCTTGAGTAGCTAGAAAATAAAAGGTTGATATGTGTTTGACTATAGATATCATACTGAAAATATCTAAACTGAATGTCTGGAAACTCTGTTGGAAATACCCGTGTTATTGCGTGCATTAAGGCACTACGAAAATCAATTGTTTCAATATGATGTCGTTCTTCTGCTTCTATCAGCATGGAAACGCATCGAATACGATTTGTTGCACGTGCATCTGATGCTTTGAGTCGATTAAGTAAGGTATTAAAGGCTGTCAATAAATCAGCAACGGTTGTAATCGCTTTTTTTTGTATCGCATAAATCAGGTGTGGCGCATCTTGCTTTGTCTTAGCATTCATTAAATAGGTTTCAAGTTGTGTCTTCCCTTCTCCCATCAATTGATACTGTTCTAGATAAGGTTCGTGTTGCATGTTTCCTTTATAAGGTAACAGCTGCACACAACTGACATTCGAGGCGGATTTTTTTTCAGTTACTTCAACGTGCTTGCAAAGCACGTCTTCTAATTGCATCAAACAGTTACCATTGGCATCATATGCGATGATGTCGGCTTTAAGATACTTTGATGTTTGTGATGTGAGTTTAACTAAGCAATGTATTACATCGTCCCACCCGCATTGGGTGTAACAAATACATCGACCTATCATGGTCGGCATATATGCCCCTTCAACAGATTCAATGCTTAAGCCAATGGTTTGCAAAAAATTATCGATGAGTGCTGTATGCGTAGAATGGAGTGGCGCATCAACATGACTTTCAGTCAGTGGCAAAATATCGGCAATAATAGTGGTTTCATCTAGTCGAACATAATGGTTTAATCGCTTAAACAATGGGCCATAGGTTACCCCTTTTTCAGCATAGTTTTGATAAAATAGTGCGGCTGTTTGTGGTGCATTTTTTTTAGCATTTTCAAATTGGACCCTATCAAATAATGTGCTTGCACAAGATATGCCTCGCGTTACAAGTTGGACATCTAACTCACAGGTGAGTTGCTCAGTGTTTTGTGTTAATAAAGCGTATTGAAGTTGATATTGAAGCGGGTTCACTCGTTTTAATATGACTTTTAATACCGGTACGTCCGTACTTTCAGTATTGCTATCAAATGTAACAGGACTGATAATGGCAATATTTTCTAACTGAATAACAAATTTTTGTGTGGCGATACACAAGTTACTCTGCAATAACTCAAAACTTTTACTGATATAATACGTACCCGGTAAGATGCACTGTCCATGAATGATATGCTGTTTAATATAGGCATCTTTTGTTGTAGCATTATCAGAAAAAACATCAATCGCTATTTCAAATGTCATTTCTTTTGGGGTTAACTCAATGCCTTTATGAATATAATCTGGCATTAAAATCTTGCGCTTAAAATGATGTAGTGGCGTGAAATCGTCGGTTATTGTATTTTCTTCTTGCCCAATAATCACATGAGCATTTGAACCACTCATGCCAAATGAACTGACACCCGTAACCATGGCGGCATCTGTCTGCACTTGATTTGGAAATATGGCTTGTATACTTTTAGTATCTAAATCAGGGTTTACTCGCATGGCTTCTGTATGGGGTGGAATCACACGATAATAAGCGCAAAGTGCTGCCTTAATCACACCTGCAAGTCCTGCTGCGGCTTCGCAGTGTGCAATATTCCCTTTAACACTCCCCATATATAAAGGCTTGTCTCGCCCTTGATAAACATCTTTTAAGGCAGAAAATTCAATTTTATCGCCAAGGTTTGTTCCTGTGCCATGGGTTTCAATATAATTGATATCTTCTGGTAGTAAATCTGCTTTTGTTAGTGCGTTTTGAATCACTTGTTTTTGTGCCATACGAGACGGCGCTGTAATGCCATTACTTTGTCCGTCACTATTAATAGCACTACCCAATAAATTGGCATAAATTCGTTTATTTGTTTTACAAACGTCTTCTCTTCTTTGTAAAACAATCACGCCTGCCCCTTCGCCACGCGCAAACCCATCTGCTGCCTGACTGAACGGTTTACACCGACCATCTTTTGCAAGTAATCCTGCATGGAATAAATCTAGCCCATAATCGACGGTCAAAATGAGTGTAGCGCCACCCACAATGGCAATATCACACGCATGAGACTCAAGTGACTCAATGGCTGTGTGCAATGCAACCAACGAAGAAGAGCAAGCCGTATCAATAACTAGGTTAGGCCCTATAAAATCAAAATGATATGCAATACGGCCTGCCGCCATACTGCCAAGTGATCCTTTACTGTGAAAACCTGTGAATCCCATCGATTGATGCATCACACGGGCATAGTCTTGTGTGCCTAAGCCAACGAATACACCGCACTTTGTGCCTTTAAGTTCCCGAGGATTTATCTTTGCATCGATTAAAGCCTGATAGGTATGCTCAAGTAAAAGACGATGTTGCGGATCCATACAAGCAGCTTCTTTAGGCGAAATTGAAAACAAACGATTATCAAAAGCCCATGGATTTTTTTCTAAAAATCCGCCATGTAAGATAGCATCAGATAATTGATGCATATCCTGTGGCACTCGCTCTTTTGGCATATCAATCGTTGCATCTATGCCATTGGTTATCACACGATAAAAGTCGGCAAGTGACTTTGTTTCTCCAGCAAACTCACAGGCCATACCAATAATAGAAATTGGCGTTTTCTTCACAACTAGGCTCCTTCACATGCAATAAAGGCTGATAATTTATTGATGTTGTAATACTCAAATAAGTCTTCTACTCGAATCTCTGTTTGATATAACTGGTTTATTTTTAGTGTCAGTGTTTGTAAGTTCACAGAGTCAAATCCAAGATCTGCAAAGCTCATGTCTTTATCAGAGTCATCGTCTAACGTGTCTTTGATAATATCTTGTACCACTTGCACTAGTTTCTCTTCGGGCTTGGGGGGCTTGGATAAAGCCGGTTGAGTGAGTGTGTTAGTGAGCATCTCAATCAGCAATTTCCTATCTGCTTTTGCACTAACGGATTGACCTGGAATCACATCTACGATGATCATACGTTTAGGTAACAAACTAGCCGGTAATTTTTTCTCAATATGCGTTTGAATATGTGCAAGCCAAACGGTTTCATCTTGAACGGGTTTAGAGGGTACAAGTGCTACCACTAGTTGGTTTTCAATGACCACAGCAGCAACATCTTTAATATCATCTAGTTCAGAAAAAGGATAAGCAATTTCTGCAAGCTCAATACGCCGACCATTGATTTTAACCTGCTCATCTAAACGCCCAAGACAAAACACATCGCCATTTTCATCGACTGAACATCTATCTCCTGAATAATATAGTCGGTTATAGATAGAATCAGGGTCTTGCTCCAGTGGGTTTTGTCTAAATTTGTCTTCGGTTTGTATGTTATCGTTTACATAACCATTGGCAAGTGAAATACCACTCATGAGTAGCTCGCCCATCACACCAGGAGATGGTTTAACCACATCACCTTCATCAGTTAAAACATAAAACCTCATGTGGTCGATAGGTTCTCCAATAGGCAGTGCATCTCTTTGTTCAGGAGCCGTTATTTTCCAGCCGCTTGCCATGATGGTTGCTTCTGTTGGGCCATAGACATTATGAAAAACAGTTTTAGGCAATCGCTCGTATGCACGCATTGCAAGTGCTGGTCTAAACACCTCTCCTCCAACACAGACTTGTTTTAAGCTGGTGCATCGTGAAAAATCAGGTGTATCAACGAGAAGCGTTAACATGGTCGGAACGGTTGTAATATGTGTTGCTTGTGTCTTAATAATGGCGTCAGTAATGGTATAGTTACTGAGTGCACCTGCCCCACCTATGAGTGCAATTCGTCCACCTAACATCAATGGCGCCATGAGCTCGTGCATCGATGGATCGAACGATGGGTTAATCGTTTGTAGCCAAATGTCTGACGTATCAAACTTGGTATAGCGCATGACCCAGTTAAAATGGTTATATGCCGCATCGTGTGATACAGCAACGGCTTTAGGTTTTCCAGTTGAGCCAGAAGTAAAAATAATATACAAAGGCGAATCGCTTGCAATCGTAAGCCCCGGGTTTTGGGTGCTGTATTCATTCAGTGCCAGTGTTTTTATATTGATGAGAGAGGTATCTAAGCCAGCTTGTTTATTCATTAATTCTACACGATCGGTAAAAATGGTTTTTGCGCTGATTTTATCCGTCATATAGTTAATTAAATCGTCAGGATAAAAAGGGTCAATGGGCACATATGAGGCACCAGCTTTACTGATGGCTAAAAGCAACAAAACACGTGCTGGTTCATGGGTTGTACAAACACCAACAGGTTCACCTGGCATCACTTTTAATGTATCCAGCAGATAATGCGCAAGTTGATTTGCTCTATCATTCAATGTGCCATAGCTCATTTCTTCATTGACGGTAAATACGGCAATGTTTTCTTTGACCTTTTTAGCTTGTACTTCAATCAATTCATGTGCAATTTGACTGGGGTATTGATTCTTATTCATACAAAACATCCTATTTTTTCATTGATTACAGCGGCTATGTCTTTTACATTTTGAGCTTCGAGCATTGTAAAATGGTTCCCATTAACAACCGTCCCTTTTTGAATTACACGCGTGTCTTGATCGGTAAAATCAAATGCAAATTTTTCACCCGCATGAAATATATCTGTTTCAATGTTTGGATGTACGCGGTAATCGTAATGGCTTAATGCAAGCAAGCAATGCTTACGTGCTGCCAAAATTTCTTCTATTCGTTTTCGTTTGACACACCGGCTGAGCAGAGTAGATAACGTTTCTTCATCTGCTTGTAAGATATCTTCTTGTTGCATCATTTGGGATGGCAGCAATATCATGGAAAGCACACGTAACTCTAATAATCGCTCCGCGTCATAATTCCTCATAGCCAGCGGCAAGTTAGGATCAAGCATTATCACAGGGTTCGGCTGCACGTCAGATAATCTCAGTAGATTTGCCATCTCATAAGCAACCAACCCACCAAAAGAGTGACCGCCTAAATAAATCAAATCCATTTGATCAGGACAACGGACTTGTAGTTGCTTTAAATACATCTCAGCGAAGGCTTCTATCGTTGTGCATGAGCGCATGGTATCTGCATCATACTGAATGGCGAGCACACGGCAGTTCACTCTTTTTGCCAATTCACAAAAAGAGGCGATACTGCCATCTGCACCATGGACCATTACCATGACAATGTCTGATGGTAACTCAGTGGTATTTATTGCGAGCAAATCCGTTATATCAACAATCATGTTATGTTCTTCTGTGCGTTTTGAAGTAAGTAATAATAAAAGTGAATATTATTTAAGAAATTTTTAACAGAAATGCGCTCATTCATACCATGATAGCCTTTGAAATCTTCCATGGTTCCTCGAATAAACAAAAACTGATATGTTGCATCAGTTAAATGTTCAAAATGACGCGCATCGGTTGTTCCAACCGTTAAAGCGGGTGCCACGAACAACTCATCTTCACAAACTGAACGTGCTGTTTGATGAATCACATCAAAACCAAACGTATCGGTACTGGAAACAAAAGGCGCATTAAAGTCATCAATGACTTTAACCCTAATATCTGTATCTTTAATCAAGCGGTTGACATGCTTTAATACGGTTTTTTTTGTGTCTCCGGGGTATAACCGATAGTTTAATGTGACACTAGCCGTTTCTGGCACAATATTTTGCTTTAACCCTGCATTAAAAATAGTAGGAACACCGGTCGTTCGCATCATCGCGTTCATCAATGGACGTTGGACCAACTGATTAATGAGTAGTTTTTTAAATAGCCATAAATTAGAAAAAATAAACCGTAACTTAAATGGCATGCTCGATGCTAATCTTTCAAATAGTTTAAAAACAAGCGCTTGAGAATGAATGGGCATTTCATTTTCTTTCAATTTTGCAACAGCACCACCTAAGACATCAATGGGTGTTTTTTGCGTCGGCTGAGCGGAATGTCCACTTTCTCCATCGACTGATAACTCGAGTGTTAAAACGCCTTTTTGTCCTATACCAATTAAACCAAGCGGCGCATCTACATGCGGTATCATTTCATCAACAATTGCACCACCTTCATCAATGATAAAGCTAAATTGAACCCCTGCTTCTTTTAAATGCTCTGCAGCTTTCTTGGCTGTTGGACCACCGACTTCTTCATCATCACCTGAATAGATATAAATGGCTCTTTCTGGCTCAAATCCTGATATAAGCAATTGATTCACTGCTTCAAAAAGTGCCATAAGACTTGATTTCATATCTAACGCCCCGCGACCCCAAATATACCCATCAGAAACGTTCCCAGCAAAAGGAGGCTCGGTCCAGTGAGGTATTTCTTTTTCAGGTACAGGCACCACATCTTGATGTGCAATACACAAAACAGGTTTTAAGTCTGGATTTTTCCCTGGCCATTTAAATAGCAGTGTAAATTCACCTAAAACCTCTTTTTCGAGTCGCTCAAACACTAATGGATACGCTTTTTCAAGCAATGCATGCAATTGCTTAAACGCCTCCGGGTGTGTTACTTCACCTGCGACTTCTGAAATGGTCTGACACTGAATGGCCTCACTTAAATGCGTGATTGCAGCCTCAGTGTCAAACGCCAAGGGGGGGGCTTTTTGAGATGCACTGCTTTTAGGCTCACGCAGACAAAGTGTGCGCAGCAGCATCCCTGCTAACAAAACCAATAAACCATATAAAAATATCATTTCATTCCTTAACTAGAGAAAGCGTTATTTGAATTCAGCCTTTCGTTCCTCATCATCGTCTGCAATAACTTTAACAACCGCATCATTTACTCCGTTTCGATTTCCGCTATTAGGAGCTGCTAGAAACCTTGGATCGTATCCCTGAACAGGTTGATGCAGTTCTACACCTGGAGGAGGAGGGTTTTGTAGTACATCTCCACCTAATTGCACAACGGCTGATGCTGTCTGATGAAAATAATAAGCGGTTGCAAGGCCTGCAAGGAGCATTCCAAAATCTCTACTCACAAATAGCCAAACAGCGCTTTCATCAAATGCGAACGTCATAGTGGCACCAAGTGTTAAGCCAATCAATGACATGCCGACAAACCGAGCAACGGGTGCGAACACAACATTTTCATGCCCACGAAGCGCCCCACCATACATGTTACCCATCGTATCTGGTAATAGACCGATACCATTCACCATCAGCATTTGGGCCGCAAGTTGTTGGGTATCATCAAAATCATCATCTGTGTCATCGTCGTCATTATCCAAAAAGATAGATACGACCTTTTTGGGGATGCTTAAAAAAACAAGACATACACACAATGCAATACCCAAGCCCATTGTCGTACCCATATGTCCTAAAAGGCGTGCATTCTCTCTTGCTGTTTGTGCCTTATGTGGATATTGCGCTCTGACAGCAGCTTCAGCTTGGCCAAGACAGGTTGAAATAGACACGCCAACCCCTTGAGCAAATGCTAAAATCATGACGGTAAAGGCCGAAATAGAAATAATAGAGGCTTGTTCTGCTGCTAAGACATCATCGCCTAAGTTACCTGACATGACCGACAGTACAGCAAGGTTTCCCCATTCAGCAATATTTTGTACGCCAATAGGCACACCTACGGTAAGATCTTCCATCAGTCTTTGGCATATTCCTGTGAAATTGAAGTGATACAAGCCATATGACTGATAAGTATCTGGATTTAGTGAAAAATATAGCCTTAACCCAATTAAAGATAGCCAGGCTGAAGCAGAGGCACCATAACCAATACCTGCTGTACCAAGTTTCGGTAGCCCCCAAAGACCAAGGGCTAATGGATAACCAAATGCAGCTGACATCGCAGAATACATTGTCCCACTTGCCAGTGTGACTTTAGGCTGCTCAAGTCCTACGGTTAATTGCTGGTCACTAAAGTTCCAGAAAATAGGAAAAATACCCCAGCTAATGGCTGTAAAATAGTCTTGCACCGCATCGGCAATATCTGCATCTACTCCTGTGGCCTTTAGAAAACTGCCTGTATTCAGTAAAAGGGCTAAAGCAGGAATACCAAATGCGGTACCAATAATCCAGCTTTGTTGTACGAGCTGACCGACTTTGAGCGCTTCATTGTCATCAACTTCATTTTCACCTTTTACCTTGCCAATTTTAATGCCTGTCGCATACAAAATACCGTTAATTGTACTAAAGACTGTGTAAGCAAAGGTTGCCATTAACGGCCCTGCCGACGTTTCTGTTTCTCCTAATGCCCCGAGAACCAAACCATTGCCAATGGTATAAGCTGCCAAAGATAAATTAGACGCCGTAAAAGGGCCTGCTGTTTTCAGTACATGTACAAATGCATCGGTGTATGAGAAAGGCACTATCTCTTGTAGTGCAAGTGGCGCGCCTCCTTCTTCTTCTCTAAGCAGGGGTCTACCATGTTGCACTAGGTCATCATTTTGTACTGCGCCAGCTGGTTGCTCTTGACCTTCCTCTATTTTATCCGAACCTTCTTTCATAACGCTACTCCAAAAAACGGCACATCATGCATCCATGCGCTCAGTGCGTAACAGAACTTATGCAAAAGCCTCCGCTTTTTCTACTTGGTAAGTATGGTTGCAATGCGAATCACCTTTCATTAAGGTTTTGGTTCGCGTAAATTGGATACTTGGATTAAATGCTTTAGCACTATGTAAATCTTTTCCGCATTCTAAAATAGAAAGCCAATGTGCCCCACCAATCATTTTTGATAAGTCATGAATTGGACATTTGGTACAGCGCATTTGTACGCTATCCGTTGTGCTTGTTTCTGTAAATTCAAACCCTAAAGCAGGTAATGGCTCCCAAACACATTTTGTAAACTGTTCAAGTGAGTGATTGGTTTCTTTTTGAGCAACAGCTGTCCAACGCGCTGTTTCTGTTTCAGCCACTGTCAGGCGTGCTATTTCTTCAATAATGCTCCCAAATTTTTCTTTTAAGGCTTCAAGCACTGTAACTGTAAATTGCATGTTTCGAATATATTGCTGAATTAAAGCCTCTTGAGGGGCTGTGCTAAAATCCATATTTTGCCATTCCATTCGAGTGTCTTTGGGTACAATTTGATCGGAAATATGCATAACTTCATCGCCTAGTCTGCTCTCCATTACAGTTAATAGTTTTTCCGTAAAATACAGGCTTTGGATAATTCCGTGACTCATAGTACTGTCTCCTTTTGATAAAGATGTTCAAGATATAAACTAATTAGTGTTGCATCCATTGGATGACACCGAATTGGCGTGTCTTTTAAATAGGTCATTGCTTTTTTACCCGAATATAAGCGGTTAGAAAACAAAGTGCGTTCCCCAAACATCGGTAAAAGTGAAATCAAAGGATTATCATCCCCTCGTACTTTTGCCGCGTTTAAACGTTCATGCCAATCGTCAAATGCAATGGTTTCTAATGGGTAATTTAATGATTGTATGGTGTGCACAAGCTCAATCCAGCTGACGGGTGTGGTGTTCACCAAGTTATAAATTTCTCCATGAGAGGCCTCATTAAGCGATAAACAAACCAATGCACGACTGACGTAATCAATCGGAACCACATCAACAATGGCGTCATCATCAGGTGCAACGCCTAATGCAATACATCCTTTAATCATCATGCCAACCAAATCAGTTGCAGAACAAACACCGGTTCTGCTATCACCTGAAATGTTACCGGGCCGGTAAACAGTTACAGGTACGCCCCGCATGCGTGCTTCTGCTATTAACATTTCAGAGGCCCATTTGGTTTCATCGTAACCTGAGTGAAATCCTTGGCTATTTTCGAGCGATAACGTTTCGTCTGCCTCTGATAAGCCTTTGTAGGTATCTGAGTCATAGACAGCAATCGATGATACATGATGGATATGTTTGGTTTTTTGTGCGCAGGCAAATTGAATAACCGATCGCGTTCCTTCGAGATTAATTTTCTTTAAGTTGTCATAAGGATCAACAAAACTTAAACGTGCTCCACAATGATAAATTGCATCTACCGTTTGTGCTAAATCTACATAGGCTTGCTCTATTAGCCCAAAGTTTGGTTTTGATAAATCACCTGGCACACATCGTACACGTGACTGGTGCTTTAAGCCTTTTAAGCCGTATTGATTGAATTGAAGCTTGATACGTTCAAAAGCTTTTTCAATCGAGTCGGCACGGACTAAGCAATAAATGACTTTATCGGTTTGTTCAAGTAACTCATTTAAAATAAAGCTGCCTAAAAAACCGGTTGCCCCGGTTAGTAATACCGCTTTCGCATCTTGCATCATGATGCGTTTTGTTGGCGGCATCAAGCTATCATCCAGCCGAATATCAAGTGCGACTTGATGAGCATGTTTTAATAAAACCTGTGTTGTATCTTGATTTAGAATACTTTCAATTAAGGTCGCAATGCCTTCAACCGTTGGCGAGGTAAATAACTGATTAAATGTAATATCTAATTTAAACGTACGTTTAATGAGTCCTATTAACTCAACACCCAGTAAAGAATCTCCACCAAGCTCAAAAAACTGATCATCTGATTGAGCATCACTAACACCTAACAGTTGTTTAAAAAAGCCTTTTACTATTTGTAATACATTCTCAGTTTCAACTGCTGTAACCTCTGGTTGATGTGCGGCTGATGTACGTGCTTTAGGTGCTATCCAATAAGACTGATGTTCAAAAGGATAGGTTGGCAAGGCAATCCGTTTGGCCGCTTTATGATGTAGCTCATGCCATTTAAATTCACCACCTAAGAGCCATTGTTCACCCAATGTATTTAAAGCATCTTCATCTGAAAGATCAGTTAATAATGCTGGGTCAATGGCCTTTTCAAGCGTTGCGTCCACCCGCATAACCGCTTGTTGCCCCCCTTTGGCCAATGCATCGATTAAATCTTGATGTGTACGACACACCAAAAACATCCGATGCGCAAATCGTGCACGGCCCACTTGCAGTGTATAAGCAACGTCTTCAAGTCGCGGCTTATGTGTCGCAATATAATCAGAGAGTCGTTGTCTCATGGCATTAAGTGCCGAAAGCGTACGGGCAGATAATAAAATCAAGTGTTCTTTTGCTTCAGCTGTGTTTTCTGCTCTTTCGATAAGAGGCGCTTCTTCTAAAATAACATGTGCATTGGTTCCACCAATACCAAACGCACTCACCCCTGCTCTACGCGGTCTTGTTTCAGCTGTACTACGAGCAAATGATGCCCCCTGACTCACATAAAACGGACTGTTTTCAAAATCAATATGGGTGTTAGGTCGCTCACAATGTAAACTTTTAGGGATATGTCCGTGTTCAAGTGATAATACTGCTTTAATGAAACCCACAACACCTGATGCAGCATTCAAATGCCCAATATTACTTTTGACAGACCCGATTGCACAGCTCTTTTGTTTTAAAGAACTTCTTGCTTGCCGTTTAAATGCTTTTTCTAGAGCTTCCACTTCAATTGGATCGCCAAGATTGGTTCCTGTACCGTGTGCTTCTACAAAGTCAATGGTTGCAGCATCAACATCTGCTATGTCCAAGGCATCTGTTATTACATTGATTTGACCCTTAACACTGGGAGCAGTAAATCCTGCCTTGTCATGACCGTCATTATTAATCGCAGAGCCTCGAATAACAGCATGAATATGGTCGCCATCTTCAAGTGCACGTGATAACAGTTTTAGCGTAACCACGCCGACACCCTGGCCAAAAACAGTGCCTCGCGCACTACTATCAAATACACGACAATGTCCATCAGGTGAAAAAATGCCACCCGGTTGGTAGAGATACCCTGCTTTGTGTGGCACATCAATCGCAGTACCCCCCGCAAGCACCATATCAGACTCTCCAGAAAGAAGACTTTGACAGGCAAGGTGGATAGAGACCAAAGAGCTTGAGCATGCTGTTTGAACAGTCACACTCGGACCTTTAAGATTAAGTTTGTAAGCTGTTCGCATGCTTACATAATCTTTTTCATTAGCAATGAGCGATTGCATTGCTTGTGCATCACTATATAACTCAGGATGTGTTGCTAAATTAAATAATAAATAAGTATTTTTACTCGCACTGGCAAACACGCCCACACGTTCTTTTAAATTATCTTGCGCGTAACCTGCACTTTCTAGTGCTTCCCATGCGCACTCAAGAAAAATACGCTGCTGCGGATCGATTAAAGCTGCTTCCCTTGCGCTGATATTAAAAAATGGGGCATCAAAACCACTGATATCATCTAATATGCCCTTAGCAGGGACATAGTTAGGATGCTCTTTTAATGAAGCACTTACGCCTGATGCGGTAAGTGTCTCATCTGAAAATGTGGTGATAGATTCAACTTCATTTTGTAGGTTGCGCCAAAACGCTTCTATTGTATCTGCACCAGGAAAGCGCCCTGCAAGACCAATAACAGCAATACCATACTGCATGAGATGTTCTTCGATATCTGACATATTACACCACCTATACGGGTTCAAGTACTGTTCTTCTTTTTCGTTGTTTTTTAAGCCACTCTTTTCGTTTTCCACGTTGTTCGACAGCTATATCAAGGGTTTCTGGTATCACATCAAAGAATGCTGCTAATTTGCGTACAGTCGCATGTTCAAACAACGTTACAATAGATATTTTTTTATCCAATAGGATTTGTAATCGACGATGCACTGTGACCAATAGCAAAGAATGCCCGCCCATATCAAAGAAATTATCATCGATTCCTATGTGTGGAATTGATAATACTTCTTCATAAATTGAGATAATTTGCTTTTCAAGCGCGCTTACAGGTGCAACATAAGTGGTCTCTGAAGACTTTGTCAGTGTGGGTAATGGTAATGCATGATGGTCGATTTTGCCATTTAGCATGAGTGGTAATTCTTTTAAAGTGACAAATGCTGATGGCAACATATGCATGGGTAGCTTCTTAGACAAAAACGTTCTTAAAAAAGACTGGGTATATTCTTCTTTACCGGCTTTCATCACGATGTAGGCCACAAGAGAGGCGTCTTTTTGTTCGTCAGTCCAAGTGCGTGCGATTGTTTTTTCAATGTTATCTAATGATTCTAAGTGCGATTCAATTTCACCTAATTCAATTCTAAAGCCTCGTACTTTAACTTGTTTATCCACGCGGCTTATGTATTCAAGCAGACCATCTGGTCGAAATCGCACTAAATCTCCTGTGCGATACAACCTTTGCTTTGTATGAGATGCCTCTTTGGCCCACATGCAAAACTTCTCTTCGGTCAGTTCTTTTTGATGGCGATAACCGTGTGCAAGACCATCACCTGATATATAAAGTTCACCTGATGTTCCGAGGGGCACGGGTTGTTTAAACGCATCTAGCACATAGCACTGGGTATTTCGAATAGGTCGTCCTATTGGAATAGCGCCATCTTCTAAAGTGCTGACGCGATGTATCAACGACCAAATGGTTGTCTCTGTTGGCCCATATACATTCCAAAGCATGCATCCTCTGTTCAATAGATCTTTTGCTAATACATGTGGCATATATTCACCACCACAAAGCGCTTTAAAATCAACGCGCCCAGCCCAGCCAGCACGGATTAATAATCGCCATGTAGAAGGGGTTGCTTGCATGGTGGTTACACTCGGTAAGTTGAGCTGCTGCATTAACGCCTCACCATTAAGCGTCACTTCTTTTGAAGCAATAAATAACTGGGCACCCGTTACTAAGGGTAAATAGAGTTCTAGGCCTGCAATATCAAACGAAACGGTTGTGACCGCTAATAACCCATCTGTCGAAGACCATGCTAACTCATCAGCCATAGCCAGTAATAAATTAGCTAAAGCACGATGTGGAACCTCAACGCCTTTGGGTTGCCCTGTCGTCCCTGAGGTATAAATAACATACGCTAAATCTTCTATATTTACTGGCTGCTCAAGTTTTAGATTAGCGGTAGATTGCTTATTAATTAATGCACTGTCTGTATCCAAACAAATAACTTTAAAAGCTTCTGATTTGGATAATGCTATTTGAGAGTCAGATGTACTGACAACAATAGATGTTTCAGAATCTTTCAGCATGAAGGCAAGTCGCGCCTCAGGATAAGATGGGTCTAGTGGTACATAAGCGCCACCGGCCTTTAAAATACCGAGTAACACCACCATTAAATCAAGAGAACGCTCAAGACAGACGCCCACTAAAACATTAGGCCCCACACCCAATTGTCTTAAGTAATGAGCAAGTTGATTCGCACGTGTATTCAACGTGCCATATGTCAGCGTTTGTGCTTCTTGTGCATCAGATACATCACATAAAGTAACAGCTGATTTATGTCCACCATATTGCGCTGCCTGTTCTTCAAAGCGTGTATGCACAAGTATGTGAGAGGTATCACTTTTGTGTTGTACAGGGTTAAATGTATCAAACAACAAGTGACGCTCATCAAGGCTTAATAGTTTTGGCGTGTGATAATTTGTTTGTTCTGCAGAAACCATTGCTTTTAATGTATTTAAGTAATAATCAGGTAAGCGCTTCATTTGCGCTTTATCTAATACGCCTGTATCTACATCTAAAAAAAACAAAAGTTCCGAACTCATCTGTGAGATATCTAGATGAAAGTACGCGGTTAATGGAAAATAGGTTTGGTCAGATGGACTTTTCCAGCCTAATACAGATAAATCAGGCACTTTTTCAAGTGTTTTGTAAATATGAAAATGAATATAATTAAATGCTGTTTCAAAAAAGGGTTTACCTTTTCCAAACAAATGCACTAATTTCGCAAGAGGAAAACGTCTATGTGGCAGCATTTGACGCTCTGCTTCAAACACTGCACGGACTAAAGCGACCCAATGTTCGTCAG